>NZ_JBEZZR010000019.1:0-161025 GCF_040639325.1 Actinoplanes sp. NPDC023936
CCTACGGGCCGCCCCAGCGGCAGCCCACCACCCACCCGAACCGAATCACCAGCCACTGCCCACGAGCAGCCAACCCCAAAAACCAACAGGCTCCATGGCAGGGATGAAGGCACACGAACCGCTTCGGTGTGCCCTCGCCTCTGCTGGTGCGGAGTTCCGTGTGCCGCTGTCCCCGCTGGCGGATGCTTCCGTGCGCCCTCATCGACGCACGGGAGCGGCACACGGGCGACAAGTCCGAAATGTCACCCGGTGGAGAGCGCGCGCGAAAGCTGATTGCGCGCACCGGCAGCTAGCCACGCGCCCACCAGGAGTGACGTCGCGGCCAGGCCACGGGAGCGGGGCGGGTGCTGGCGAGGCCACCCGCCCAGGCGCGGAAAAGCCTAAACCGGCCGCCCCCGCCACTGGAGCGACCTGCGTCGTCTCAAGTGGAACGACCGGACGATCAGCCCCGCGAACACCACCACCGACACCGGATGCAGCAGCGGATCGGGGAACAGGCGACCACCCGTCACCGCCGCGCTGAGCACCCGCCCGATCACGCCGAGCGCGTAAGCGGCCACCGCCCACCATCCCATCATGAACAGGAGCGGCGGCGACGCGTACAGGAGGAGAAGCGGGACCACGACGGCGGCCGCGCCGATCGCGGAGCCGAAGGACGCCCAGAGCGATTTGCCGTAACCGTCGGCCAGCTCGCGCCACGAGTCGTACATCCGGCAGGTGGCCAGCCCCGACCCGTCCGCCAGCGCGATCCGGCCGCCGGAGCGTTTCACGGCGCGGGCCAGCCCGATGTCCTCCAGGATGTCGTCGCGAACAGCGGCGTGCCCGCCGGCCCGGTGGTACCCGGCTCGGTCCAGGACCAGCCACTGCCCGCCGGCCGCGGCGAGGGACGGGCGCGGGGAGCGTTCCATGGCGCGCAGCGGCAGGAACGTGAGCCAGGACCATTGCAGAAGCGGTTGCACCAGCCGCCCGGAACCGACAATTCGAGGGTACGGCGACAGCAGCGTCACCCCGGCCTCCCGCAGCAACGTGACAGCACCGGCGATCGCGTCGGGTTCGAGCACGACGTCGGCGTCGACGAAGACCAGCACGTCCACGTCACCGGCCGCGTCGGCGAGCTGCTGACAGGCGTGGGGTTTGCCCAGCCAGCCGGCCGGCGGCTCGACCCCGCGACGCAGGCGCACGCGGTCACCGGCCACCGAGCGGACCACGTCCGCGGTGCCGTCGGTGGAGCCGTCGTCGAGGACGTGGATCGTCAGGTCGGCCACGCCGCGCTGGGCCAGCAGGGACTCCAGGCAGGGCGTGACGCGACGGGCCTCGTTGCGCAGCGGCAGCAGGACGGCGACGCGCTCGCCGGAGACCGCGTCGCGGCGCGGGCGGCGCAGCAGCAGCGCGTTGACCGCGGTGTGCACGGTGAGCAGCAGCAACGGGACGAGCAGGACCCAGCCGATCACACCAGTGTCCGGATCGGACGGCGGAGACGCGTGAGCAGCGGCAGGACTGCCGCGCCCATCAGCACCCCGCCCCACGCCGCCGACGCGGGCAGGCCGAGGAAGACCGCGTGGGCGAGGACCGACGAGGCGTACGTCCAGAGCCAGAGGGCCAGCATCGGAGTGTCAGCGGGATCCGGTTCGGTGACGCGCGAAGCGGTGGCGAGGGCCGTCATGAGCAGCAGCGCGAATCCGAGCCAGCCCAGATAGTTGCCGATCGGGATGCCGGGCACGCCGGGCAGGGCGGGTACCGGGTCGTGCCAGCGCCAATATCCCTCGGCCACCATCTGCGGGTCCAGGAAGAGGTCCCAGGTGGCGAGCCCGGCCGCGGCCAGGACGATCCGCGGGAGGCGGGCGCGTGTCACCCGTACCGCGGCGAGCCATGCCGGCCAGGCCATCCAGGTCCAGGCCAGCGGGATGATCAGTGGGACGCCGAGGATCTTCGGGCCGAGTTCACCGGAGTAGTCGTACGTGCCGAAGGGGAAGCCCGTCGCCACCCCGATCGCCTCCACCGCGAACCCGCCCAGCGTCGCCGTGCCGACCAGCGCGAGAGCCGCTCGCCGGCCACGGGTCAGCAGCGCGTGCGACACGGACAGGAGCACGCCGATCAGCACGGTGGTGACGGTCAGGCCGGCCCGCAGGTCGCCGGACGTCAGCGGGTAGCAGATCTGCGCGAGGATCAGGCCGCCGAGCAGCCACCACGGGAGGAGTCTCGTGCTCAGTGTCTCTCCTCGGCCAGCCGGTCGGCGAGTGGCAGCTCCCGCCCGAGGATCGCGAAGGCCCGCTCGTCACCGGGGAAGTAGAAGCTGCGCAGCACGTCGGTGAAGCCGAACGTCCGGTACAGCCGCCACGCCCGGGACGCCTGCTCGTCGGCCTCCGGTGTGGACAGCAGGACGGTCCGGCCCTTCGCCATCGCGAGCAGGGCGCGGAGCTGGCGGGAGCCGAGGCCGTGCCCCTGGGCGGCCGGGCGCACGTGCAGTTCGACGACCTCGAAACAGTCCGGCAGCCAGTGCTTGCGGCCGGGCTCGTCCAGCCCCGAGCGGACCTGGTCGTGCCACCACTGGCCGGGCACTGAGGTGTAGCCGTACCCGAAACCGGCGAGCCGGCCCTCCGGGGTGAGCGTCGCGACCGCGCGGAAACCGGGCCGGCGCACGTGGGAGCCGATGTAGCCGCGGCGGGTCTGCAGCAGCTCCGGCCGGTAACCCATCGCCTCTCCGTAGACCGCGACCACGTCGTCGAGCCGTCGCAGCAGGTCGTCCGGCTGCCAAGCAACGAGCCTCATGCTTACGTATGCTCCCATCCCAGGACGGACCGGTCGCCGCTGATGTCGAGCACCGCGAAACGGGCGAAGAGCTCCTCGGCGTACCAGCGGTCTGTCGGGGTGCGGGCGATCGCGGCGCGGTGCTGCGGCTGACGGTACGCGAACGCGGTCAGGTCCGTGGCGCTGCGCCACACGCTCACCGTGCCCTGCCAGCCGATCGGCGCCTCGCCGATGCCGAACCGGGCGAGCAGGCCGGGCGCGGACGCGAGTTCCCGGGCGATCGGGGGGACGGCGGTCCAGAACCGCAGGGCGCGGGTGGGACGCAACCGGGCCCGGGTGATCGCCAGCAGCGGGCCGTCCGCTTTCCGCCCGGTCGGCTGGAACGGCTCCCGGCCGGACCATCGGCCGCGGCTGACCAGGGGTTCCAGGTCGACGCGGGCCTGTGCCACGGCGATGGCGTCCCAGGACGGGTATCGCACCGGACTGTGGCTGACCGTGATCGCGGCCCAGCGGGTCAGGTCGGAGTCGCCCGGTCCGAACGTGAGCCCGGTGCCCGTACCCAGGAATTTGGCGAAATCGACCCCGGGCAGATCGCGCCGGGCGAAGGCCATGCGCAGCATGGCGGTGCCGACGGCACGGCGCGGGATGCGCCAGACGTGCAGGCTGACCAGATCCATCGTCGGTGCGGTCAGGCGACCGGCGCGGTGACGCCCGCGCTCTCCAGGGCGTCGCGGACCGCCGTCACGTTGGGGTGGTTCTGCATGATCTATCCCGTCGCCTCGGCGCTTCTCTCCCAGAGCTTGGCAGCCAGCGCGTCGTCGCGAGCGTGCGGGGCGGGCGTGGCCGGTTTGTCCCGGCCCACGTAGTAACCGCCCTGGACCAGGTCGGCCGCCGGTGCGGTGGCCAGCCAGACCAGCAGCTCGCCGGCTTTCTCCGGGGTGACCAGGCCGGGCGCGTACTTGTAGAAGAACCGCACCATGCGGCCGACGCCGAAGTTGCTGCGCACCACGCCCGGGTGGAACGACACACTGGTGATGTCGGGCCAGCGGCGGGCCGCCTCGGCCGCGAAGAGGATGTTGGCCGCCTTGCCGGCGCCGTAGGCCTGCCACGCGCGGTATTTCTCCGGGTCGCCGGCGAGCCGGTCCGGATCGGGTTTCCCCTGCACGTGCGCGCGGGACGCGGTGTTCACCACCCGGCCGTCGCGCAGCCGCTCCCGCAGCAGGTTGGTCAGCAGGAACGGCGAGAGGTGGTTGCCCTGCATCGTCGCCTCGAACCCGTCGGCCGTCCGCCGGTACTCGCCGACCATGCCACCGGCGTTGTTCGCCAGCACGTCGATCCGGGGCAGGCTGGTCAGCAGGTGGTCGGCCAACGCGCGTACCTCGGCGAAGGATTCGAAATCGGCGCGGAAGCGCCCCGGCTCCCGTCCGCCGCCCGCCTCGCGCACCCGGGCGACAGCGGCCGCCAGGCGCTCCGGGTTCCGGCCCACCAGCACGACGTCGTCGCCCAGAGCCGCGAACTGCTCGGCGGCGGCGAGCCCGACACCCGAGCTGCCGCCGGTCACCACGATGGTTCGTCCCACGCTGCCTCCTCCTATGCCGGTGCCATGGTCGCACGCTTTTCCAGCGCCGTCCCTCTCCGCAGCGCGGGGGCCAAGGCGAGAGTCACCATGATCGACGCGACCGCCATCACGGCGATCGCGGTGCCCGGCGCGGTGTACTCGGCCACCGTCCCGGCCAGCGCCGCGCAGACCGCCTGCATGGTCAGCATCCCGGAGGTGTGCAGGCCCAGCGTCTGCCCGCGAGCGTCCGGCGGGGTGATCGCGACGAGACCTTCCTGCAGCAGCAGCGTCGAGCAGTAGCCGACCGACGCGATCGCGGCGGCGAACGCCGCGATCGGCAGCGCCGGATCAAGAGCGAAGAGCAGATAGGGTACGGCGAGAAGCAGTCGCAGGAAGGGCGCGAGTCGCGTCCGCCACGACGGGGTGAGGTACCGCCCGGCCAGCACGTCACCGGCGAGCATGCCGGCCGCCGCTGCCGACAGCAGGATCCCGGCACCCGACGGTGACCAGGGGACGAAAAGCGCCTCACAGCCGACGATCAGGCCGTTCGGGATCCACAGGGCGAGGTAGATCGGGCGTACCCCGGGAATCGCCCACAAGCGACGGTTGACCCGCCAGGTCTGTGCCACCGAAGGCCGTCCCGCAGCGCGCGGAGCGCGCCGGGACAGGCCGAACCGGGCCACCGCGGCCGCCAGGAGATGCAGGCCCGCGCCGGCCAGCAGGGTCTGTCCCGGCGAGAGCACCACCACCAGCAGGCCACCCGTGGCGAAGCCGGCGATCTGCATGGTGCCGGTGGAGATGTTCAGCGCGGAGCGGCCCAGCAGGTAGGCCCGCTCCGGCACGATCTCGGTGAGCAACCCGCCCCGGACACCGCCGGCGACCGAGCCGGCCAGACCCATGCCCAGCAGCACACCGAAGACGACCACGGTCGGCGGCGTGGTCGAGAGGATCGCCACCAGGGTGGCGGTGACCAGGGCCAGGCCGCTGATCGCGGCGCGCGGCGGCAGCCGGTCCGCGGCCGAGAGCAGCAGCGTGGCGCCGGCCAGCTGAGCCACCGAGGGTCCGAACATGCTCAGCGCGGAGAGGAGCGGCGAGCCGGTGCTGCGGTAGACGGCGGTGGCGAGGGCCAGGCCGGTCACCGTGCTCGCGGCGTTCTGCACGCAGGCCGTGGTGAAGAGGGCGGTGAACTCGCGGTTCCGGAACAGATCGCGATAGGTCTGCATGGCCGCTGAGTCTTCGCCGGACTCAGCGCTCCCGGTTAATGTTTCGCACAGGCGCGAAAGGTGGGGTCGTGGGCTGGTGGAACGTGGACGCCGACACCCTGGCCGGCAGCCGGTTCGTGCGGTCGCCGCTGGCCGAGACGCTCGCCGTGCTGATCCGGTTGCATCGCGGGGCGGCGGAGTCGCCGGTAGAGCTCCTGAGCGGGCATCGGGACGCGCACCGGGCGTACCGGGCGCGGCTCGCCGCCGATCCGGTCGACGCCGCGCTCGTCGACGCCGTCTTCCGGCCCCGGTGGATCGCCGACTTCGTCTCACCCGCCCCGTCCCTGGTGGAGACGAGCTTCGCGGAGGAGGCCGAGGCCGTCCGGGCGGCGACGCCGGCACAGGTACGGGAGGACCTCGCCGTGGCGTTCACCGCCGGGCGATCCGCTGTCATGCCGGACTCCTCGCCGTTCGCCGAGCTCTCCCGGCGGGTGGATCTCGGTGAGCGGATGGCGGATCTGCTGGCCTGGGTGTGGCGGAGCGCCGTGGAGCCGGACTGGGCGCGGCGCGGGCGGCTTCTCGAGGCGGACATCCTGGCCCGTACCCGGCAGCTCAGCCTGGGTGGCTGGGCGGCCGCGCTCGATCGGATGCGGGACGGGATGCGCTGGCTCGGCGAAGGGCGGCTGCAGATCAACGCGTTCGACTATCCGCCGCACGACATCTCCGGGAACCGTCTGCTGTTCGTGCCGGTGACCATGACCAACGGCTGGGTGGCCTGGTCGGCCGACCGATACGCGGTGATCTACCGGTGTTCCGGGCTGCTCGCCGGCACCGGCGCCACCGCGGCCGGCGCGCTGGAGCGGCTGATCGGGGCCGGGCGGGCGCGGGTGCTGGTGGAGCTGGATCCGCCGAAGAGCACGACGCAACTGGTGGCGATCACCGGGCAGGGGCTGGGTTCGGTGGGACGGCATCTGAAGGTCCTGCTGGAGGCCGGTCTGGTGCTCCGGCGGCGGGCGGGGCGGAGTGTTCTGTACGCGCGTACGCCCGCCGGCGACGCCGTGGTGGCGGCGTCTTCGGGGTGATTTGTCCCCTCGCCCGCCCATTCGATCATCCGTTCGAAAAAGTCCGCGCCGAGGCGTGCTGAAGGTTGCGGTTTTGTCGTAGGGGAGTGTTAGTCTCTGCTGTAGTTAGAACGGATGTTCGAACCCGCTTCGGCGGCTCGGGCCGTTCGTTCTGCTCCGGGAGCGTGTTTCGCGGCTCGCCTCCCGGGTGTGGCGCCCGCGAAGCGCCGCACGTGAGATCCGGGTATTCGCGGACCCGGATCCGCACATGGCAGGCCGTCGCTCGCCGCCTCCGACCCCCGGTGGCGGGCGGCGGACCCGCCGGCAGTGCGGTGCCGGCCGGGTGTGGTGTGGGGAAGCTCTGCACCCGGCCGGCGAGCACGCACGGTGTCACCCGCTGCGTCTTCCTCCGCGGCACTCGGTTCGACCACACGTCGGATGCGGAACAGGCGAGGAGAAACGAGCATGGCGAGCACCACGGCCGGCCCGGCCCTGGGCCTGGCCCCCGGGTTGTCACAGACGCCCGGCGCGGCCGGCCCGGCTCTGACCCCCGGGCTGTCACAGGCACCCAGCGCGACCGGCAAGGCGGAGACGCCTGCGATCCCGGCGCACATGCTGCCGCACCGCACACCGGCTCAACTGCTGGCGATCGCCCGCGCGGGCTTGATCGAGGCATCGCACACCACACCTGACGGACTTCGCTATGCGGCGGCGCACCTCGCCGCCCTGCGCGCGGCTGCCGCCCTGCTGGCGGCGAGGGCCAGACCGGCGGCCTCGTCCGGCCGGCGCGCGCGGGCGACGAGTGTCTGGTCGCTGCTCTCCCTGGTGGCCCCCGAGTTCAGCGACTGGGCCGGCTATTTCGCGCTCGGCGCGGGCAAGCGCGCGGCCGCCGAGGCGGGGATTCCCCGGGTGGTGAGCGCCCGGGAGGCCGACGACCTGTTGCGGGCGGCCGAGCAGTTCGTGACAGTGGCCGAGTCGTCGCTCGGCATGACATATCAGCCGCCGCTGGCAGCGTGACTCGGCTGACATGCCGCCGGCCGCGGTCGGCGGGACGAATCGGCATTGCTCGTCGGCCGCGGCCGACGGGATGAATCGGCGTTGTGCGCCGGCTGCCGCCGGCGGGGTGAATCGGCATGACATACCGGCCGGCGGCGGGGGATCGCTGCCCGTGGCCGGGTGGGTGAGTGCTGCCCGCGGCTGGGCGGGTGAGTGGGTGATCGCAGCGGGTTAGAGCGGGGCATGACGTGGCGGGGCGCATGATCAGTAATGCGGCTGCCCTTGCGGGGATGGTCCGGACGGCTACCGGGACCGATGAACCGGGGGCGCACCGGATGCTGCCGGTCGCGCCCGAGCTGAGCGGGCTGCTTCCCGGGCGGGGGCTGCGCCGGGGAAGCACGGTGTCGGTGGACACCGGACGGGCCGCGCCGGCCGGCGGTGGCACCTCGCTGATGCTGGCGCTGCTCGCCGCCGCGTCCCGGTCCGGGTCCTGGTGCGCGGTCGTCGGCGTGCCGGCGCTGGGTGCGCTCGCCGCCGCCGAGAGCGGCATCGCCCTGGAACGGCTCGCCCTCGTGCCGCACCCCGGACCGGACTGGCCCACCGTGGTCGCCGCCCTGATCGACGGGGTGGACGTGGTGGTGACGGCGGTTCCCGGGGCGGTCTCGGCGTCGATCGTGAGCCGGTTGGCGGCACGGGCGCGGCAGCGGGGAAGTGTGCTCGTCCCGTTCGGCGAGTGGTCCGGCGCGGACGTCACGCTGCGGGTGGGCGACGGCCGCTGGGAAGGCCTCGGCAACGGCCGGGGGCGGCTGCGGCGTCGCGAGGTGACGGTGACGGCCCGGGGGCGCGGCGCGGCTGCCCGGCCCCGCGAGATCACGATGTGGATGCCGGGCGTGACGGCCCACGCGGCAGCGTTCCCGGCGGCCCGCGCTGACCGGCCCGCTGCGCCGCAACCCGCTGCTGCCTCGGTGGCTTCGGGGAGTGGTGTGCGGGCCGGTGCTGTGCCGACGGGTCCCTCGAAGTGGGCGGATGCTGCCGATTCGTCCGCTTCGTCCCCTGTGGACCCTCGTGCCGGCGGCGGTGAGCTCGTGCGCGGCGGCGACCGTGCGACCCGGGCGCTGCGTCTCGTGGAGACCGGGGAGGGCGCCTAGTGGAGACGGCCGTTCGGGCGTTGCTGGTCTGGTGTCCGGACTGGCCGATCGTCGCTGCGGAGATCGTGGACGGGGTTCCGGCTGACGCCCCCGTTGTGGTGCTCTTCGGGAACCGGGTGCTGGCGTGTTCGGAAGCGGCTCGGCGCGAGGGCATCCGGCGCGGGCTGCGACGGCGTGAGGCGCAGAGTCGCTGTCCGCATGTGATCGTGGTGGAGCACGATCCGGGGCGGGACGCCCGGGCGTTCGAGCCAGTGGTGGCGGCGATCGAAGAGGTGGTGGCCGGCATCGAGGTGATCCGGCCCGGCGCGTGTGCGGTGGCGGCGCGCGGGCCGGCTCGGTACTTCGGGAGCGAGGAGGCCGCGGCGGAGCGGATCGTCGAGCAGGTGGCCCAGGCGTGCGCTGTGGAGAGCCAGGTGGGGATCGCCGACGGGGTGTTCGCGGCGGGGATCGCGGCGCGGACCGGGGTGGTCGTCGCGGCGGGGGAGACACGGGAGTTCCTGTCACCCGTACCCGTGTCGGCTTTGGAGAAGCCGGACCTGGCCGACCTGCTGAAGCGGCTGGGGGTGAAGACGCTCGGGCAGTTCGCGGCGTTGCCGGCCAGCGACGTGCTCACCCGGTTCGGGTTCGAGGGGGCGCTGGCGCATCGACTGGCGTCCGGTTCCGATCATCGGCCGCTCGCGGTGCGGCAGCCGCCGCCGGACGTGGCCGTCGAGGAGAACTACGACGAGCCGCTGGACCGGGTGGACATGGCCGCGTTCGCCGGGCGGGCGCTCGCCGAGCGGCTGCACGAACGGCTCGCCGCGCACGGCCTGGCCTGCACCCGGCTCGGGGTCGAGGCGGTCACCGCGGACGGTCAGGAGCTGTACCGGGTGTGGCGGCACGACGGCGTGCTCACCTCGGCCGCGATCGCCGAGCGGGTGCGCTGGCAGCTGGACGGCTGGCTCACCGGCGCCCGGCGCGGCGGGGGGAACGGGCCCACCGCGGGACTGGTCCGGCTGCGCCTGGTGCCGGACGGCGTGATGGTCCATCTCGGACTTCAGCCCGGTCTCTGGGGAGAGGCGGGCGCGGAGCGGGAGCGCGCGCATCGCGCGTTCAGCCGGGTGCAGGGTCTGCTCGGGCCGGAATCGGTGGTGACGATGGTGCTGGATGGCGGGCGGTCGGCGGACGACCAGGTCCGGCTGGTGCCCTGGGGTGACGAGCGGGAGCCGTCCCGGCCGGCGGCGCCGCACCGCGAGCCGATTCCCGGGATCGTGACCGAGCCGCTGGTCGGGAAGATGGCCTCGGTGACGCATCTGCGCCCGATCCAGGTGCTGGACACGGCCGAGAACCTGCTGATCGAAACCAGACCTGTCCAGGACGCCGGGGGCCAGAGCCCCAGGAGCCAGAGCGCCGCCAGCAAGAGCGTCAGGAACCGGGGGGCCAGGAGCCGGAGCGCCAGGGGCAAGCCCGCGCTGCCGCCGTGGCCGGGGCGGATCCCGCGGCCGTCGCCGGCGATCGTGCTGCCGGAACCGCTGCCCGCCGTGGTGCGGGACGCGGACGGGCATCCGGTCGGTGTGAGCGCCCGCCTGGAGCTGACCGGGACGCCGGCGACGCTGACAGTGGGAAAAAGCGCTGAGAAAGGCGTGATCACCGGCTGGGCCGGGCCGTGGCCGATCGACGAGCGCTGGTGGGCGCCGGAGGAGGCGCGGCGGCGGGCCCGGTTCCAGGTGACGACCGAGGACGGGCGGGCGCTGCTGCTCTCCCTCGCGCAGGGCCACTGGCGCGTGGAAGCGATCTATGACTGACGGGGTGGAACATGGGTTTTTACAACCCCGACGTGCCGTGGGCCCAGCTGGAGCGGGCACTGAGCGGTGGCGGGCCGGCGGTCGTCGACCCGCTGGCGATCGACGGTGACGGCGGCGACTCGCCGGCCTGGAGCCGCAAGCGTGAGCCGTACCGCGCGGCGCCGGGACTGGTCCGGGCCGAGAGCGCGACGCCGTACGCGGAGCTGCACTGCCACACCAACTTCAGCTTCCTCGACGGCGCGAGCCACCCGGAGGAACTGGCCGAGGAGGCGGCCCGCCTCGGCCTGTCCGGGCTGGCCGTCACCGATCACGACGGCTTCTACGGCGTGGTCCGCTTCTCCCAGGCGGCCCGCGAGCTGAACCTGCCGACGATCTTCGGCGCGGAGTTGTCGCTGGAGCTGACCAAGCCGCAGAACGGCGAGCCGGATCCGGAGGGCGCCCACCTGCTCGCGCTGGCGCACGGCCACGAGGGGTACGCCCGGCTGGCCCGGGTGATCTCGCAGGCGCACCTCCGCGGCGGTGAGAAGGGCAAACCGGACTACGGAAGCCTGGAGCAGGCCGCCGAGGTGCTGAAGGATCACGTGCTGGTACTGACCGGCTGTCGCAAGGGGACGGTCCCGCTGGCCCTGGCCACGCACGGTCCCGAGCGGGCGGCGTACGAGCTGGACCGTCTCGTCGACCTGTTCGGCGCCCCGAACGTGGCAGTGGAACTGAGCGACCACGCCGACCCGAGCGACGGCGACCGCAACGACTACCTCTTCGCGCTGGCCCGCAGCCGCAGGCTGGAGGTGGTGGCGACGAACAACGTGCACTACGCGACCCCGTCCCGCCGCCGGCTCGCGACAGCCCTCGCCGCGGTCCGGGCCCGGCGCAGCCTCGACGACATGGACGGCTGGCTGCCCGCGGCCGGCGCCGCCCACCTGCGCAGCGGTGACGAGATGGCCCGCCGGTTCGCGGATTACCCGGGCGCGGTGGCGAACGCCGCGATGTACGGCGAGGACCTGGCGTTCAACCTGGACCTGGTCGCGCCCCGGCTGCCCGACTATCCGGTGCCGCCGGGGCACACCGAGATGAGCTGGCTGCGCGAGCTGACCATGCGGGGCGCCCGGGAGCGTTACGGCGACGACAACCGCCGCGCCTATGAGCAGCTGGAGTATGAGCTGAAGATGATCGAGGAGCTGGGTTTCCCCGGATATTTCCTGGTCGTCTACGACATCGTGGAATTCTGCCGGCAAGAGAAGATCTACTGCCAGGGCCGCGGCTCAGCCGCCAACTCGGCCGTCTGTTACGCATTGCGCATCACCAATGTGGACGCGGTCCGCTACAACCTGCTCTTCGAGCGCTTCCTCGCCCCGGAACGCGACGGCCCGCCGGACATCGACGTCGACATCGAGTCCGACCGGCGTGAGGAGGTCATCCAGCACGTCTACGCGAAATACGGCCGCGAGCACACCGCGCAGGTCGCCAACGTGATCTCCTACCGTCCCCGGTCGGCGGTGCGGGACATGGCCCGGGCGCTCGGTTTCTCGCCGGGCCAGCAGGACGCCTGGAGCAAGCAGATCGACCGCTGGGGTGACGTCGCGACGACCGACAACGACATCCCGGACAGCGTCGTCGAGGCCGCCAACGAGGTGCAGAACTTCCCCCGGCACCTCGGCATCCACTCGGGCGGCATGGTGATCTGCGACCGGCCGATCATCGAGGTCTGCCCGGTGGAGTGGGGCCGGATGCCGGGCCGCTCGGTGCTGCAGTGGGACAAGGACGACTGCGCCGCCGTCGACCTGGTCAAGTTCGACCTGCTCGGGCTCGGGATGCTGTCGGCGCTGCACTACGCGTACGACATGATCGACGACGAGCTCGATCTGGGGACGATGCCGCTGGACGACCCCGAGGTCTACGCGATGCTCTGCCGGGCCGATTCGGTCGGCGTCTTCCAGGTGGAGAGCCGCGCGCAGATGGCCACGCTGCCCCGGCTCAAGCCCCGCGAGTTCTACGACCTGGTGATCGAGGTGGCGCTGATTCGTCCCGGACCGATTCAGGGCGGTTCGGTTCACCCGTACATCAGGCGGAAGAACGGCCTGGAGGCGCCCAGCGTGCCGCATCCACGCATGGAGAACGCGCTGGCCAAGACGCTCGGGGTGCCGCTCTTCCAGGAGCAGCTGATGCAGCTCGCGATCGATGTCGCCGGTTTCGATCCGTCCGAAGCCGATCAGTTGCGCCGGGCCATGGGCTCCAAAAGATCGATAACAAAGATGGAGAGGATCAAAACCAGACTGTACGAGGGGATGGCCGCCAACGGGATCACCGGTGAGCTGGCCGACGACCTGTTCCACAAGCTCTCCGCGTTCGCCAGTTACGGCTTCCCGGAGAGCCACGCGATGAGCTTCGCGTACCTGGTCTACGCGAGCGCCTGGCTGAAGCGGTACCACCCGGCGGCGTTCTGCGCGGCGCTGCTCAACGCGCAGCCGATGGGCTTCTACTCCCCGCAGTCCCTGGTCGACGACGCGCGGCGGCACGGCGTCGAGGTGCGCCGGCCGGACATCAACCGCAGCGGCGCCGCGGCGACCTTGGAGACTACACCGGCGAGCCGCCGGAAATCCGAGCCGGGGGAGCCTCCGCACGCGTGGGGACTGCACGGCCCGGCCGTCCGGCAAGGGCTTTCCAGCATTCGTACGATCGGAGCGGAGCTCGCCGAGAGGATCGAGATAGAACGGCGCGACCATGGTCCGTACCGGTCAATGACGGATCTTGCCCGGCGGACCGGCTGCTCCACCACGCATCTGGAGGCGCTCGCCACCGCTGACGCGTTCGCGAGTTTCGGCCTGTCCCGCCGGGAGGCGCTCTGGGCGGCCGGCGCCGCCTCCCAGGACAAGCCGGACCGGCTGCCCGGCACGGTGACCGGCATCGACGCCCCGATGCTGCCCGGCATGAGCGAGGTGGACGTGCTGGTCGCCGACGTCTGGGCGACCGGCCTGTCGCCGGACACGCATCCGGCCCGGTTCCTCCGTGCCCAGCTGACGGAGTCCGGCGCGCTGCCGATATCGGAGTTGCCGCAGGTGGAGGCGGGCACCCGGATCCGGGTCGGCGGGATCGTCACCCATCGGCAGCGGCCGGCGACGGCGGGCGGGGTGACGTTCGTGAACCTGGAGGACGAGACCGGGATGCTCAACGTGACCTGCTCGCCGGGCCTGTGGCAGCGGTACCGGCGGGTGGCCCGGAGCAGCACGGCGCTGCTGGTGCGCGGACGACTGGAGAAGGTGGAGGGCGTGCTCAACCTGGTCGCGGACCGGCTGGAGGAGGTGACGCCGCCGGTCAAGCCGGCATCGCGGGATTTCCGATAAATTGTACCTTTTATCGGCTTTCTCGGGAGTGCCCCATGATCCGTACTCTGATCGCTCTTCTCGCGGCCGGCGTCGCACTCGCCGACGGCAAGCCGGGCGGTGACCTCACGCTGACCTACATGGCGGACGCCGGGTTCGCGTCGGCCGTCAAACTCACCTGCGATCCGGACGGCGGCGGCCATCCGAAGACCGCCGAGGCGTGCGCCACGCTGCGCGAGATCGACGCCGACCCGGACCGCCTACCGGCCGGCGACAAGCTCTGCATCCTGCTCTACCAGCCGGTCACCGCGGAGATCAAAGGCGTCTGGCGCGGGCGGGAGGTGTCGTGGCGGCAGACCTACGGCAACACCTGCGAGATGAACCGTGCAACGGGTGTCCTGTTCCGGTTCTGACGGTCGCTAGGCTGCCGGGGTGGAAACTTCTGCGCGCACCGGACGTCCGCTCGTCACGGCCCGCAACGCCGCGGTCTGGGCCGTCCTCCGCAAGGAGCTCGACAGGCACGCCGGAAAGACACTGACCGTTCTCGACGTCGGCGGCGGGACCGGGGGATTCGCCGTGCCGCTCGCCGAAGCCGGGCACACCGTCACGGTGATCGATGCGAGCCCCGACGCGCTCGCCGCGCTGACCCGCCGGGCCGCCGACGCGGGCGTCGCCGAGCGGATCCGGGCCGTGCAGGGCGACGGCGACGCGCTCGCCACGCTCGTCGATCCCGGCAGCGCCGACCTGATCCTCTGCCACGCGGTCCTGGAGGTCGTCGACGATCCGGCCAAGGTCGCCAGCGCGATCGCGGCCGCGCTGCGTCCCGGCGGCGCGCTGAGCCTGCTGGTCGCCGGCCGGGCCGCCGCCGTCCTGGCCCGGGCCGTGAACGGTCATCTGCGTGCCGCCGCCGCGCTGGTCACCGATCCGGCGGGCCGGGCCGGCCCGCGCGACACCCTGCTGCGCAGGTTCGACGCGGCCGGGGCCACCGCGTTGCTCACGGCCGCGGGTCTCACGGTCGAGCAGACCCATGGGGTACGGGTGGTGACCGACCTGCTTCCGGCGACGGTCCTCGAGGACGACCCGCAGGCCGTGCTCGAACTCGAACTCGAACTGAGCTCCCAGCCGCCGTTCCGGGACATCGCGTCGCAGTTGCACCTGTTCGCCCGCCGGTCATGATCGTCCCGGACGACGGTCTGCCGGCCGACGCGCTGCGGATCGTCCCACCGGCGTACGGCACGGGCAGCCTCGCCGACCTGCTGCCCAGCGTGTCGGCGGTGCTCGGCGTGCCCGGCGCCACCGACGTCCTCGGGCTGGGCGCGCGGCTCGACGGGGTCGATCGGATCGGTGTGCTGCTCGTGGACGGGCTGGGGGCGTACCAGATGCCGCTGGTCGCCAGGCACGCGCCGGTCCTCGCCGATCTCGCCGCCGGTGGCGGGGGTCATGCCGGCACGCTGACCGCCGGGTTCCCGTCGACCACCCCGGTCAGCCTGGTCACGCTCGGCACCGGAACGCCGCCCGGCGCGCACGGCGTGCTCGGGTTCACGGTGCGCCGCCCGGACGGCCGCACCCTGACCCACATCGCCTGGGGCGACGACCCGGATCCGCGTGAGTGGCAGCCGGTGCCGACCCGGCTGGAGACCGCCGCGGCGGCCGGGGTCGCTGTCACCGTGGTGAGCAGGTCCGCGTTCGAGGGCAGCGGGCTGAGCCTCGCCGCCAACCGTGGCGGCCGCTATACCGGCGCCGACGACGGTGACGCCGTCGCCGAGGGGATGCTCGCCGCGCTGCGGCGCTCACCGGGCCTGGTCTACGGCTACCACCCGGACCTCGACCACTACGGCCACGAGGACGGCATCGACTCGCTGAGCTGGCAGGCCGCGGCCCGGGGCGTCGACCGGATCCTGGACCGGATCCTGCACGGCCTGCCGCCGAACGCCGCGCTGCTCGTCGTCGCCGACCACGGCCAGCTCAACGTGCCGTCCGCCGGCCGTTACGACATGGCGGACATTCCGGCGCTGCGGGACGGTGTGGTCGCGGTGACCGGTGAGCCGAGGGTGCGCTATCTGTACGCGGCCGGCGGCGCCGTCCCCGACGTGATCGACAACTGGCGGGGCGTGTTCGGCGCCGACGCCCGGGTGCTGACCCGCGACGAGGCGATCGGCGAAGGCTGGTTCGGGCCGGTTCCGCCCGCGCACGCCGGTCGGATCGGGGACGTCGTGGTGTTCTGCCAGGGGCGCGCCGTGGCTGTCGCCTCCGGGTGGGAGCCGGTCAAGGCCGGACAATTGGTGGCGTACCACGGCTCGGCCACCGCGGCCGAGATGACCATCCCGCTGCTGGTTCACTCCCGGTGATCGACACCACTCGGTGGAGTGATGACACCCTTCAGTCGGTCTTTTGGGACGAACCAATCTTGGGGGCACGGAAAATCACCCGCACTCGGCGGTCGTCCGGCTTTCCGACCCGCCAACCCGCTCGTAGACTTGCGTGATAAGGCAGCCGACGGCTGCCCCGCATCACCACACCTGCACCACCGCCGGCCCGGAATTCGGAGCCGGACAGCGCCCGGGGAGGAATGCCGTGCCGCTCTCGGAGCACGAGCAGCGGCTGTTCGATCAGATCGAGCGGTCGCTTGCCGAGGACCCCAAGTTCGCCTCGGCTGTGCGGGCCAGCGACCCGCGTTTCCACGCACGGCGCCGGCTCCTCATCGCCGCGTTCGTGATCGTCCTTGGTCTCGCCCTCGTCGTCTACGGAACGGTCAGCCAGACCACGTGGCTCGGCGTGGCCGGCTTCGTCGTCATGCTCGGCTCGGCCGCCTTCGCGATGCAGTCGCGACGCCGCAGCCAGGCCCCCGACCTGAAATCGGTCGGCGGCACCGCGACACGCCGGACGAGGCAGGGCGACCGCCGGGGCGGCCTCATCGACCGTCTCGAGGACCGGTGGCGTCAGCGGCCGGAGGGTCATCGCTGACCAGCCGAGCCGGCTGACAGGCCGGCTCCCGACGAACGGCGGCCGGTGACCGGCCGCCTTCGTCATATCCTCATGCCGTCGCCCGGCCGCGGCTGATCGCCCGCTGGGTGCTGCGCGACCGCTGGGTGTTGTGCGCCCGCTGGGTGTTGTGCGACCGCTGGGTGTTGTGCGCCCGCTGGGCGCCGCGCCGGCGGGTGGCGCGCTGCGAGGGCTCGCGGCGGGGCGGTGACGTTGAGGGTGGGAGGCCGCTGACGGTGCAGCGGCCTCCCACCCTCGGTGCTGTCAGCGGGCTCGGGACAACAAGCGCCGCGGGTTGAAGCGCCCAGCAGACTCCCGCCACCGGCTCATCGCCTCGGCCGCCCGCGCCGACTTTTCAGTGATGCCCAGACGCCAGCTGAGCAGCACCGACGGGGGCAGCAGGGACGCGCGTGCCTTCGTACGGAAAGTGGCCGTCGAGGCCAGCCCGTCCCGCACCTGGTGCAGCGCCGCGGAGAGCTCCGCCCCCTGCAACGGCTGCCGGGCGTACCGTGCGCGTTCCTCGGCCCGGCCCAGCAGAGTCGCCGCCGAGGCCGGCTCGCCGGACAGCAGGGTGTCCTTGACCAGGCGCTGGGTGGTGACCCGGGGCGTCTCGGTCGGATCCACCGGGACCTGGAAGTCGATCATCGTGTCGATGAGCTCGTCCCAGGCGGCGTGGGCGTCCTCGCGGGCGCGGGTGGACTCCGTGGTGACAGTGATGCCGGAGACGCCGCCGGACGCGGCGGTCACCACCGGTGCCGGGCCGCCCGTGGTCGCGGTGTGGCGCCGGCGGCGGAGCAGGACCCGCAGGAACGCCGGGACCAGCAGGAGCGCGATCAGCAGGGCGATGCCGACCGCCACGAACAGCGGCGTCCACGAGCCGTCGTCCGGCACGACGCCCTCGTCGATCGCGGACGTGGCGCCGTCGTTCGCCAGCTCGGGGCGCTCGACGCGGCCGGGTGCGGCGGACGACTCGCTGCCGGGTGCGGCGGCGCCGGTCGAGGCGGACGCCTCCGGCTCGGGGCGTTCCACGTCGGGCGCCCACGACGAGCGGGCGGAGCCCTGCACGCTGGCGGCGGGTGTCGCGTCGAACGGGACCCACCCGAAACCGTCCAGGTAGACCTCGGTCCACGCGTGCGCGTTCCGGTTGGTGATCTGGAACGTGTTGTCGGGCAGCGCCGTCCCGCGGGTGAAGCCGAACGCCACCCGGGCCGGGATGCCGGCGGCCCGGACCATCCAGGTCATCGCCGCCGCGTACTGCTGGCAGTAACCGACCTTGTTCTCCAGGAACGCCGCGATCTCCGAGGCGTTCCCGTTGTTCAGCGTGGACATCTGGTACCGGAAGCCGTTCTCCGACGAGAACGAGTCGTAGATGGCCCGTACCTTGTCGTAGTCGGTGTCCTCGCCGCTGGTCAGCTCGTCGACCTTCTTCTGCACGGCCGGGTCGGCGGGCGCGGCCGTGTACTGCTGGTACAGCGGGTTGTTCTCGGGCAGCGGCGGCGCGGTCCGCAGCTGCGCGGCGGTGTACCGCGGGCGCAGGTAGTTGATCGTGTACTGCTGGTTGCCCGTCGTGGTGCGACCGGAGTAGATCACCTGCTGGCCGTCGTCGTACGACCAGTTGCCCTTGATGCCCTCCACACCCGTCGGATAGGTGTAGACCGGCAGCATGTTCTGCCGCAGCGCGTCGCTGACCTCGATCGCGGCCTGGTACTCGGTGTAGGTCGCCCGCTCGGACGATCCCAGCGTCGCCGGGTTCGGCAGGCCCTCGTTCAGCGAGTCGCCGCGCGGCGTGGTGTAGCCGACGCCATCCGCGTTGAGCACGTCAGCCACGCCGAAGCGCAGGTAGAACGGCTCTTTCTCGTTCGTCCGCACCTTGATGAGGTTGACGGTCGTGTTCTGGTTGAGCTGGCCGCTGAGCGCGGCGAACAGGTTGATCCGCCCGTTCCCGGCGCCACCGGGCCCGGAGCCGATCCCGCTGCCGGTCTGGGTGAGCCGGGTGAGCAGGCCACCGGAGACGGTCGGGACGGCGAGCGGCAGCAGCACCGCGACGAGCACGCCGACCACGCCGAGCCGGCGACCGGCCGAGGCGAGCGGTGACGGCTCCCAGACGTCGACGTCACGGCCGTCGCCGGTGAAGCGGCGGCCGAACCGGCGGACCCGGTCGACGTTGTCGGCGACGAGCAGCCACAGGTACCCGAACGCGCCGATGATGAACGGGAACACCGGCACGCTGTCCAGGTAGACCGCGACCGGGATCGAGTAGATCGCGAGCATCGGCAGCCCGGCGAGGGCCGGGCGGCGGAACACCGCGGTGAGCAGGTCGACCACGATCGCGACAGCGCCGATGCCGAGGACCGCCACGAACTGCAGGCCGTCCCGGTCCGGGACGGGCACGCCGTACGACCGGGTGTCCTCCCCGGCCTGCCGGATCAGCTCGGCGAAGTGGGTGAACGTCGCCGGCTGCGGGATCAGGATCTCTTTGCCGCTCGGGAAGATCCAGGTGAGCGCGAGCGCCAGCGCGACGACCATGCTCACGGTCTGTGCCCAGGTCGGGAACCTGAGGGTACGGGCGGCGACCGCGGCCCCGGCGATCAGCATGACCGCGAGCAGGCTCTGGAACAGCCAGGTCCAGGTGTCGAAGATGGCCGACAGTGGCGCTGCCGCGAGAAGCGTCGCGCACGCCGCGATCAGCCCGAGTCGACGCCGCCCGGTCATCGGTTCACCCCGCTCACGGTCTCGGCCATCGCCGCGCGGTACGCGAAGCCCTGCGAGCCCCGGGCCACGGCGGGCCAGAGCGCGGGCAGGGTGTCGCCGTGTGTCACGGGCACCGATTTCCAGCCGCTGCGGACCAGCGCGAGCGAGGCCGCCGCGTGCTCGCGGTCGGCGTCCTGCCGGTCCCCGTTGGTCATCGGCACCCAGGTGGAGCTGTCGATGGCGAACCCGACGCAGGTGGCGCCGTTGCCGCGCAGGCCGGTGAGCACCTCCGCCTCGGCCACCGTGAGCGCGCCGAACAGGCCGATCACGAGGCCCCCGTCGGAGCGCCGCCGGACCTGCTCGACAAGCACCGAGACGTCGCCGTTCGGGCTGAGCTTGACGTCGGCCAGGGTATCCAGGATCAGTCCTTCCCCACCGGCTTCCGAGGCGTCCAGATCGACGCCGGTGCCGGTGACCAGGCGCAGCTTGTAGCCGGACTGGCGCAGGTGCATGGCGATGCTGGCGGCCGCGGAGACCGCCCATTCGAAGCTGGCGGTGGGCCCCTCGCCGCGGTGCGCGTGCAGCCGGGTGTCCAGGACCACCGTGGCCCGGCTCTCCCAGGGCTGCTCCTCGCGGCGGACCATCAATTCACCGGTACGGGCGGTCGAGCGCCAGTGGACCCGCCGGAGGTCGTCGCCGCGCCGGTACTCCCGGGTGGCCGCGTCGTCCTCGCCGTGCACCGCCACCGACCGGGCCCGGCTCTCGCCGGTGCCCGCGTACTCGCCCGCGAGGCGCACCCGGGGGAGCTGGGTGACCTGCGGGATCACGATGAGCTTGTCGACCGAGGGGAACGAGCGGTTCAGCTCGCAGAGGCCGAACGGGTCGGTCAGCCGGATCATCAGCGGGCCGATCGGGTACCGCCCGCGGACGTCGGCGCGCACCGTGTACGCCACCGAGCTGGCCTGCTGCGCGCCGAGCCGCTCCAGCACGACCCGCGGACGGCTGCCCAGCGCGTACGGCAGGCGGTCCTCCAGGAGCATCGTGCCGGTGGGCAGCCGGGACAGGTTCTGCAGCCGCAGGATCACCCGCGCGCTGGAGCCGACCGGGGTCCGGACCGGGTCCAGCGAGCGGGTGCACGCCAGCTTGTAACGGCTGCGTCCGACGTACCACGCGGCGAGCATCGGCAGCGCCGCCAGCAGCACCGCGACCCGCAGGAGGTCACGCTCGCCGAGGATCAGCGCCGAGACCGCGGCCGCGAGACCCGCGGCCAGGAACGAGCGGCCGCGCGTGGTGAGTCCCCGCAGCGCCTCCCGCATTCTCACCGCCCCCGTGACTCGTACGACGTCGACGTACGTCCGTCACGGGTGTCGTACGGATTGCGGGCGCGGTCGTGCGGCAGCGGCAGCCGGTGCACGATCTCCGACACGATGGTGTCGGTGGTACGCCGGTTCAGCTGCGCGTCCGCGGTCGGGATGATCCGGTGCGCGAGCACCGGCACCGCGAGCGCCTGCAGGTCGTCCGGGAGCACGTAGTCCCGGCCCTCCAGCGCGGCGACCGCCTTCGCGGTGCGCAGCAGCTGCAGGGTGGACCGCGGCGAGGCGCCGAGACGGATCTCCGGCGCTTCCCGGGTCGCCGTGACCAGGGCGATCGCGTACTGCTGGACGGCCTCGGCGGCGTGCACGTCACGAGCCGTGGCGATCAGCCGGCGGACCATGGCGGCGTCGGTGACGGCGCGCAGGTCGTTCAGCGGGTCGTGGTCACCGTGCCCGCTGAGCATGGCGAGCTCGGCGCGCGGGTCCGGGTAGCCCATCGCGATCCGGGCGGTGAACCGGTCCCGCTGAGCCTCGGGAAGGGGGTAGGTGCCCTCCATCTCGATCGGGTTCTGCGTCGCGATCACCATGAACGGCGCCTGCAGCTCGTACGTCGTGCCGTCGACGGTGACCTGCCGCTCCTCCATGCACTCGAGCAGCGCGGACTGCGTCTTCGGCGAGGCCCGGTTGATCTCGTCGCCGACCACCAGGTTGGCGAACACGGCGCCCGGCTTGAACTCGAAGTCCCGCGTCTCCTGGTTGTAGACGCTGACGCCGGTGACGTCGCTGGGCAGCAGGTCGGGCGTGAACTGGATCCGGCGCACCGAACAGTCGATGGACCGGGCGAGCGCCTTGGCGAGTTTCGTCTTGCCGACGCCCGGCACGTCCTCGATCAGCAGGTGTCCCTCGGCGAGCAGCACCGCCAGCGCCAGCCGCACCGTGGCGCTCTTGCCCTCGATGACCTGCTCGATGTTGGCCATGATGGCGTGCGTCGCGGTGGCGAACTCAGCGCTCGTCAGCGGGCCGGTTGGCTCGCCCCAGGTCGGCGTTGTCACGGGCCTCCTCCAGGTTGTTTTTACCCCTGCGGTGGATATCACCCACGGTCAAGGGCATCGAAGGTTGCGGGCGCCCAGCGGCCGTGGGCCTCCGGCGCTCGCCGCCCGTCCCCACAGGTTATCTCTGTACGCACACATCGCCGAAAGGCCTGATCGAGACCAATTCGAGATAAGGAAACGGTCGCCTGTGGACAGCTCTGGCTATATCACCCACACGGCATGCCAGTCGCCGTGTGTGACCGGCGGCGGGTATCATGCAGCCATGGCTCGGTCCGTTCTGCTCCTTAGTCGGCCGTGCTGATCCGGTAACCGGACCAGGCACGGCGACCCCTCCTGCGTGAGGGGCTTTTTTATGCCCTGGAGCGCCCGACCCGCCCGACTTACTTAGACGAGATGGTGAAGATGAGCGAGACCGAGACCCCGCCGTTCCGTTACACCGCCGCGCTGGCCGGTGAGATCGAGCTGCGCTGGCAGGCCTACTGGGCCGAGAACGGGACGTTCCAGGCACCCAACCCGGTCGGCGAGCTGGCCGACCCCACGCACCCGCGGGCCGGCGCCCCCAAACTGCACGTGCAGGACATGTTCCCGTACCCGTCGGGCGCGGGCCTGCACGTCGGCCACCCGCTGGGATACATCGGCACCGACTGCTACACCCGCTTCCAGCGGATGGCCGGTTACAACGTGCTGCACCCGATGGGCTTCGACGCGTTCGGCCTGCCCGCCGAGCAGTACGCGGTGCAGACCGGCACCCACCCGGCGGTCACCACCGCCGCGAACGTCGAGCGCTACAAGTCGCAGCTGCGCCGGCTGGGCCTGGCCTACGACGAACGGCGCTCGTTCTCGACGACCGACCCGGAGTACTACCGCTGGACCCAGTGGATCTTCCTGCAGGTCTTCAACTCCTGGTTCGACCCGGAGCTGAAGAAGGCGCGGCCGATCAGTGAGCTGATCGAGCGGTTCGAGACCTCCGACCCGGAGTGGGCGGAGCTGTCCCCGGACGAGCGCCGCAAGCGGATCGACGACCACCGCCTGGCCTACATGAGCGAGGCGCCGGTCAACTGGTGCCCCGGGCTGGGCACCGTGCTGGCCAACGAGGAGGTCACGCCGGACGGCCGCAGCGAGCGCGGCAACTTCCCGGTCTTCAAGCGCAGCCTGAAGCAGTGGATGATGCGGATCACCGCGTACGGTGACCGGCTGGTCGATGACCTGGACACGCTGGACTGGCCGGAGCCGGTCAAGCTGATGCAGCGCAACTGGATCGGCCGGTCCCGTGGCGCCCACGTCGACTTCCCGGTCGGGTCCGAGACGATCACCGTGTTCACCACCCGTCCGGACACCCTGTTCGGCGCGACCTACATGGTGCTGGCGCCCGAGCACGAGCTGGTCCCGGTGATCACGCCCGCCGCGTGGCCGGCCGGCACCAACGCCAAGTGGACCGGCGGTCACGCGACCCCGGCCGAGGCGATCGCGGCGTACCAGGCGGCGGCCGCCGCGAAGACCGAGGAGGAGCGGACCGCCGACGGCAAGGTGAAGACCGGCGTCTTCACCGGCGCGTACGCGGTGAACCCGGTCAACGGGGTCCGCGTGCCGGTCTTCATCGCCGACTACGTGCTGGCCGGCTACGGCACCGGCGCGATCATGGCGGTGCCCGGCCAGGACGAGCGGGACTGGGCCTTCGCCGAGGTCTTCGAGCTGCCGATCATCCGTACCGTGGAAGCTCCTGAAGGTTTTGAAGGGGCTTTCACCGGCGACGGACCGGCGATCAACAGCGACTGGCTGAACGGCCAGGGCGTCGCCGAGGCGAAGGCCGCGATGATCGCCTGGCTGGAGGAGAACGGCAAGGGCCGGGGCGCCACCACCTACCGGCTGCGGGACTGGCTGTTCAGCCGGCAGCGGTACTGGGGCGAGCCGTTCCCGATCGTCTACGACGAGAGCGGCCTGCCGATCGCGCTGCCGGAGTCGATGCTGCCGGTCGAGCTGCCCGACGTCGACGACTTCTCGCCGCGCACCTTCGACCCCGACGACGCGGACACCGAGCCGGAGACGCCGCTGTCCCGCAAGAAGGACTGGGTGCAGGTCGAGCTGGACCTGGGCGACGGCCCGAAGATGTACACCCGCGAGACCAACACCATGCCGCAGTGGGCCGGCTCCTGCTGGTACGAGCTGCGCTACCTGGACCCGCACAACGACTCCCAGCTGGTCGACCCGGCCAACGAGGCCTACTGGATGGGCCCCGAGGCGGCCGGTGACTGCGGTGGCGTCGACCTGTACGTCGGCGGCGTCGAGCACGCCGTGCTGCACCTGCTGTACGCCCGCTTCTGGCACAAGGTGCTGTTCGACCTGGGTCACGTCTCGTCGTTCGAGCCGTTCCGGAAGCTGTTCAACCAGGGCTACATCCAGGCGTACGCCTTCCAGGACGACCGTGGCTTCTACGTGCCCGCCGAGGAGGTCGTCGAGCGCGACGGCAAGTACTTCTACGGCGAGCAGGAGGTCACCCGCTCGTACGGCAAGATGGGCAAGTCGCTGAAGAACGTCGTCACCCCCGACGAGATGTGCGATCAGTACGGGGCCGACACGTTCCGGGTCTACGAGATGGCGATGGGCCCGCTGGACGTCTCCCGCCCGTGGGAGACCCGTGCCGTCGTCGGCTCGCAGCGCTTCCTGCAGCGTGCCTGGCGTCTGGTCGTCGACGAGGAGACCGGCGCCACCCGGGTCACCGACGAGCCGCTGGACCCGAAGACCCGCAAGGTCCTGCACAAGGTCATCGCCGGTGTCCGGGAGGACATGGCCGAGCTGCGGTTCAACACCGCGATCGCCAAGCTGATCGAGCTGACGAACACGCTGACCCCGCTGCCGACCGTGTCCCGCGAGGCGGTCGAGCCGCTGGTGCTGATGCTGTCCCCGTTCGCGCCGCACCTGGCCGAGGAGCTGTGGGGCAAGCTGGGCCACACCGGGACGCTGGCCTACGCCGACTTCCCGGTCGCCGACCCGGCCCAGCTGGTCGCCGACTCGATCACCTACCCGGTGCAGGTCAACGGCAAGGTGCGCGGCCGGGTCGAGGTGTCGCCGGACACCGCTGAGGCGGAGGTCCGCTCGGCCGCGCTGGCCGCCGTCGCGGAGGCGCTGGCCGGCCGGGAGCCGAAGAAGGTCATCGTGGTGAAGGGCCGCCTGGTCTCGGTCGTCGTCTGACAGCTGTTGTGCAGCACGGCTCGTCGCGCTTCGGCGCGGCGGGCCGTTTGCTTCGATGCCCGGGGAACGGGGCTGGATCGCGCGACGCTGAATCGGCGGATGCTCTTGGAACGCGCGCCGCTGAGCGTGCCGGGGGCGGCCTCCCGGCTGAAGAGGCCGCCGCGGGTTCCACCCTGCGAACCAGCTGGTCCGGCTGGCGCGCAGGGTTCACGAATCGGGCGCTCGGGAGCACTGACCCTGTTGGCTGATGCCCGCCGCCCGGTAGTGCGCCGATGCGGCCGCACCCGGTAGTGCGCCGATGCGGCCGCGCGTCACGGTCGGTCGCCGCTGACCGTGGAGCGCTGGGGGTTTGCGTCATTCTGCAGGGCCTGGGGCGTCCGCGGGTTTCCGTGCAGCGCGGGGTTGACCGCGGATGCCGGCACGCTGGGTGACGACGGTTCGCGCTGATAGGCGGCGTCCCGGCCCTGGTCGTCGGCTGGCCCCCCGCAGCGGCGATGAACCCTGCCCCCGGCAACGTTGACGCGTCCGGAGCACTCACAACCAGCCGGGCCAGCTGGTCGTGAGTGCTGTTCTCGGGTGGTGTGGATCGTGGAAGGGCGTGGTCCGGCTGGCGCTCAGTGCTGCTCCGGCGAGCCGGCGAGGACACTGGCAGCCAGCCGGGCACGACGAGCTGGTCACCAGCGTTGCCGGCTACCTGTCTGGAGAGCACTGAGCGCCAGCCCGCCCGGACCGCTCCACGATCGACAACCGGGCGGCGCCACCTCACGTCCCTACCGGGCGACGGTTCGTCGATCAGCCGGCAAGGTCAGTGCTGTGCGCACGAACCTGCGACGCGGGCGCTGACCGTCACCACCCGCGGGACCCCTGTGGGTGGCACGGCGGGGCCCTGCGGGGTGAGGGGACGCGGGGCCCTCCGGGGTGAGGGGACGCCGGGGCCCGCCGGGGCCCTTCGGGGTGAGGGGGCGCCGGGGCCGGCGGTGGCGGGCGCCGGCGGAAGGGGCCGTCAGGTGGCGATAGCCCGGGGACGGTGGGGTGCGGTTGGGGAGTTGTGGCGCGTAATGAGAAGGAAAGCCGCCGGCGGAACGCCTCAGCCCGGCCAACCGGTGGGTGACCGGGGCCGGGCCGTGAGAGAGACGCGGGGGCGGGCGAAAAAGGCGCTCGATCAGGCCGGGACGGCAGCGGCGGCTGTGGCGGCGCGGCGGGAGGTGTAGCGCCAGCGGAGGACGATCGCGGTGGAGATGGCGAAGCCGATCGCCGCGGGGGCGAGGGTTGCCGCGTTCATCTCGCCCGGGGCGGCCACCGCGGCGCCGATCACGGCGTAGGTGACAGTCGACGGGATGGCGGCGATCGTGGTGCCGAGGAGGTAGCGCTTGCGGCAGACGCTTGTGGTGCCGTAGGCGTAGCCGACCAGGCCGAACGGGGCGAGCGGGAGGAAACGGACCAGCAGGACGGCGGAGAGGCCTCGGCGGTTGAGCCAGCCGTCCAGACGGTCCAGTCTGCTGCCGGCGCGGGCCTTCAGGGCGCCGCGGCCGGCCCAGCGGCCCGCGTAGTACGTGGCCGTCGCCGCGATGATCGCTGCGGCCAGGGCGGCGAGGGCGCCCGTGGCGGCGCCCAGCAGGAGGCCGCAGAGCAGGGTGATCGCGGTGCGCGGGACCAGCACCGAGAGGAGCAGGCCGCCGATCACCGCGACGGCGGCGGGGGCGGCCGCGCCGAGGGATTCGACGCTGGCGCCGATCTCCCGCAGCGGGAGCGTGGCGGCCGCGACCGCGAGGGCGCCCACCACGCCGCCGAGCATGCCGAACCGGATGAGACGACGCTTCCACGTGATCGGAGGGGCGTCCTGAGGGTCCGCGGAGTTCTGAACTGCGCCCCGCGGGGCGATCAGGATGTCGGTCATGCAGGCCTACCGCCCCAACTGTCGTCGATTCCGTAAAAAATCAAACGGCGCTTGCAGCTTCCAGCCGCTCCTGGCGTAGCCGGTCGGCCCACGTGTCGTCCAGGGGCGCAAGCCTATCCGCGCCGGTTGACCAGCGCAGTAGCAGATCGGCTATAGCTGGGTTGCGAGCGAGCGCCGGGCCGTGCGAGTACGTCCCGAGGATCTTGCCGGCCCACGCGCCCTCGGTCTGGCCGTCGTTGCCGACGCCCGCGGTGACGCGGGCGAGCGGGGCCGCGTGCGCACCGAGGTGGGTGCGCCCGCCGTGGTTCTCGAAGCCGGTCAGCGGGGGCAGACCGAGTCGCGAGTCGATGTCACCGCGCAGCTCTCCGACCGCCCGGGTGACACCCCGGTCCGAGGTTATGTCGAGCAAACCGAGACCCGAGCACTTCGCCCCTTTTGCGAAGAAAGAGTGCCCGAAAAGTTGATAACCGGCACAGATCGCCAGGACGGCGGCGCCCTGGTTGACGGCCCGGTGCAGGCCGCCGTCGGTGAGCAGGCGCTGCGCGGCGAGAGCCTGCGGGCCGTCCTCGCCGCCACCGATCAGATAGATGTCGGCCGAGGTCGGCATCTGCTGGTCGGAACGGACCTCGTAGGTCTCCACCGGGATGCCGCGGGCGGCCGCCCGGTGGGCCAGGATCGACAGGTTGCCCCGGTCGCCGTAGGTCGACAGCAGATCGGGGTAGATCCACACGATCCGGAGGCTCTCAGTTGACACGGTCCAACTCCGCTCGGATGTCCTGGAACGCCGTGTAGTTGGCGATCACTTCGAGTCGGCCGGGCGGAACGGCCCGCAGCGCCTCGTCGAAACTCTGTACGTGCCGGAACGGCACCTGGTTCACCTGGAGCCGGACGGCCAGGTCGTAGGCGCGGTCGCCGGTGATCAGCACCGGGCGGTTGCGCAGTGGTGAGAAGTCGACGTCGTACAGCCACGAGGTGTCGAAGCCGTCGGGGTCGCGGGCGTTGATGGAGAGCAGTGTCGGCGCGTGCTCCGCCATGTCGAACGCCTCCAGCCAGCTGGCCGGGTTCTTGGCGAGCAGCAGCCGGATGTTGCGGCCGTCCCGGTCGACCTGCGCGTACCGCCCGGCGATCGACGTCACCCGGGAGAGCCGGGGCAGCGCCTCTATCGGGCGCACCCCGAACTCGGCGGCGACGGCGAGCGCGGTGGCCGCGTTGCCGATGTTCACCTTGCCGGGAAGCTGAAGTTTCACCAGGTGCCAGTCGCCGCGCGGGTCGATCACGCCCTCGTCCTCGACCGACCAGTGCGCGCGGGGCCGGCGCAGCGGGCAGCCGGTGCACCACCAGTCGCCGTTGGCGCGCTCGATCGGATGGCCGCTCTCCGGGCAGACGAACGAGTCGTCGAGCCAGCGCTGGCCGGCGCTGAACCAGGTCACCTGCGGGCTGCTGCTGGCGGCCCAGACGACCATCGGGTCGTCCGAGTTCGCCACGACCTTGATGTTGGGGTGGCTGGCGAGCGTGGTCTTCCACAGCTGCGCCATCATCGCCACCTCCTTCGCCCGGTCCAGCTGGTCGCGGGAGAGGTTGAGCAGGGCCACCACCTTGGGGCGGGTGGCCTCGATGACCTGGGCCAGATAGTGCTCGTCGACCTCGAGGACGGCGAACGGGGTGTGTCCCTCTTTCGCCAGCGCCGAGGTGTGGCCGGTCGGCATGTTCGCGCCGAATGAGTTCGTGGCGACCCGGCCGAGCACACCGACCGCCGCGGCGGTGAGCCGCGTCGTGGTGGTCTTGCCGTTGGTCCCGGAGACGAGCGCCACAGCCCGGCCGGACGAGAGGTGGGCCAGCAGGTCGGGGTCGATCTTGAGGCCGATCCAGCCGCCGATGACCGAGCCGTCGCCGCGTCCAGCAGCCCTGGAGAGCGCCGCGGCGGTCTTCGACGCAGTGGTCGCGACCTTGGCGATAAGAGGCATCTTCCCGTCCGTCACGCCAGCGAGGGTACCGGACCGAAAGGTTACGTCGAGTTGCCGTCCGGTCAAGATCGGATGCGACTTGTGTTTGTACCGCTCTCAACGTTTTGACATGGGTTCCGGGTTGGCGGCCGAAGAATTGTGTGTTCTGTTTCACCCGTAACCTTCGACTGATCGTGTTCGGACGACCCCAAGGGGTAATGGCATTTGTCTCCGGGCGGTAACAAACCGGACACCGACATGTGTGCCAATTACTGTGCGTGACATTTTCGGCCCTGACGATCACGCGGAAGGTCGGGTACCAAGGTTGGGCCGGGTGCAAACGCATCCGGCTCGCACCAGCCCGGCCCACGCCGAGCCCTGCCCCGAGCTGGACGGTGCGACCACCGCAACACCGGAACCACACACAAGGCATCAGGGGGCAGGGACGGGGGACCCATAACCGGCCGGTTCAGCTCCACACCGGCCTCGGGGTGAAGTCGCCTAGCGACCGGGCACACCTTCCCGCCCGAACCCGACAGCTAACCTCGCAGGCGTGCCGGAGGGATATCTCTACCGTGCACGAACACAGTTCGCGCCGTGGCAGCCGCGTGTCTCGCGGCGCCGGCACAGTCGCACTGTCTCTGGGTCTCTGCCTCTGCGCCGGGCAGCTGGTCACCGCGTCTCCCGCGGTCGCGGCCAGCACCACCCCGGTCGTCAAGGTCGCCGCTTCCGCGGCGGCCGCGAAGGTCAAGCCCAAGCTGACCGCCAAGGCCAGCACCCGGAAGCTCCCCTGGGGCTCCACCCTCAAGGTGACCGCCAAGGTCATCGACCCGCGTACCGGCAAGGTCGCCAAGGGCACGGTCCGGCTCCAGGGCCTGGTCGGCGGCAAGTGGAAGACGTGGGACACCGAGACCGTCAAGAACCAGAACGGGACGGTCACCCTCAAGTACGCCCCCAAGAACACGTACTACATCCGGACCCTCTTCACGGGCTCCGGCTTCAGCACCGCGAGCACCGGCAAGACGAAGATCACCGTCAAGGCCAGCGGCGCGAAGATCCTCGCTGAGGCGAAGAAGCACAAGGGCGCCCTGTACAAGTACGGCGCGTCGGGCCCCAAGCGCTTCGACTGCTCGGGCTACACCAAGTACGTCTACAAGAAGGCAGCCGGCAAGTCGCTGCCCCACAAGGCGAACTCGCAGCAGAAGTACGGCAAGAGCGTCAGCAAGAGCAAGAAGAAGGTCGGCGACCTGATCGTCTTCCGCAACGGGTCGTACGGCTACCACGCCGGCATCTACGCCGGTAACGGCTACATCTACGACTCGCCGCACACCGGCGCCCGGGTCGGCAAGCACAAGATCTGGAGCAAGAACTACGTCGTCCGGCGTCTCGTCGCCTGACGTCTGTAGTTGGGTGTCGCCTGTAGTTGGGTGACGTCTGTAGTAAGTAAGGAAGGACCGGCACGCGGCGTGGTGGCGCCGTAGCCGTTGATCACGCCTGTGGGGTGTGGCCCGATGATGGGTCACGCCCCACAGGCGTTTCTTTTTCGGGTACGGGTGACCCCGTTCCCCGCCGCAGACGAGCCGTTCCCGTGAGTCCGCGCGGCCGGGTGGGTGGTCCGGGCCGTCCGGCGGGTTTCGCTACCGGTGCATGGGCACGCGCTACGGGCTCGCCGGGTGATCGCCGGCGGTTCGGGCGGCCCCGGGTGGGCGAGCCGTAGCTCAGGCCTGTGATCAAGGGCCTGTTGCCTGTCGGGGCTACGGCTGGCGATGCCGGGCCGTAGCTGGGGCCTGTGATCACGGGGTTGTTGCCTGCGCGGGCTACGGCTCGCGGCGCCGGGCCGTAGCTGAGGCCTGTGATCACAGGGCTTTTACCCGCCTGGGCTACGGCTCGCGGGGGTGGGGTGGCGCGGTACCTGCGTGGGCTACGGCTCGCGGGGGTGGGGTGGCGCGATACCTGTGTGCGCTACGGCTCGGGATTTGGCGGCTCCGTTTTGCTCCACCTGGGGGGCTCACTTTTGCTCCACCTGGGGGCTCCACTTTGCTCCACCTTTGCGGTGAAGGGTGGCCTCCCACACTTTGAACAGGGAGCTTTCGGACCGGCTGGGCTCGATGTCGGAAACGAGACTCCGTCGATCATGGTTCGGCCCTCCACTTGGGGGCACCGCCTGTGAACTGGGAATACGTCCGCGAAAAGGGCTCGCGAGCGGCTCCATTCGGGTTGCAGGTGGAGGGAAGTGGAGTAGAGTGGGGCGCAGTGGCAGGACCGAGGAAATGAACCGGGACTGTCGGCCCGAGTTGACAGGCGAGACCGCTCCACCGCGAAGGAGTGCGACGCCACGGCAAGGGGGGTTGGCCGATGTTCCTCGGCACGCACACCCCGCGCCTGGACGAAAAGGGCCGGCTGATCCTCCCGGCGAAGTTCCGTGATGAGCTGGCGGGAGGTGTCGTGATCACGAAGGGGCAGGAGCGCTGTCTGTACGTGTTCCCGATGCCGGAGTTCCAGCGCATCGCCGGTCAGCTCCGTGAGGCGCCGGTGACGAACAAGGCCGCCCGGGCTTACAGCCGGGTGTTCTTCGCCAGCGCGCACGACGAGGTGCCCGACAAGCAGGGCCGGGTGACGATCCCGGCGCACTTGCGGGAGTACGCGAGTCTCGGCCGCGACCTCGTGGTGATCGGGGCGAGCACCCGGGTCGAGGTCTGGGACAAGCAGGCCTGGGACGACTACCTCACGGCGAGCGAGGAAGAGTTCGCCGACATCGAGGAGGGGGTGCTGCCCGGCGGACTGTAAGGCGTGGCACCTCGGTGGCCGCAACGCGGCCCGGACGCCACTGCCGCCGTACTGCGAGATCTCCAGCCGCTCCCGCTCCTGGCGCCTCTTCCCCGGCGCCAGGCGCGTGTCCGGGGCCGGCCGTCCCGCTATGGGACAGCCCGGCACGGGACACGAGCGGATGGGGATCTGGCGGTACGGACGGGCGGCCGGGCCGGTACGGCGAACGAGCAACACCTGGGTGAGACGCGAACGGGCAGGCAATGGGGGTCGTAATGGGGGAGCCGCGAGGCACACACGTGCCGGTGCTGCTCGAGCGCTGTCTTGAGTTGCTCGCTCCCGCACTGCAGTTGCCGGGCGCCGTCCACGTCGACTTCACGCTGGGTCTCGGCGGGCACGCCGAGGCAGTCCTCGAGCGGTACCCGGACATCGTCCTGGTCGGCCTCGACCGGGACACCGAGGCGCTCGCTCACGCGCGGCACCGGCTGACCCGGTTCGCCGGGCGGACGCATCTGGTGCACGCGGTCTACGACGAGTTGCCGAGGGTTCTGGCCGAGCTCGGCATCCCGGCGATCCACAGCGGACTGTTCGACCTCGGGGTCTCCTCGTTGCAGCTGGACGAGGCGGACCGCGGTTTCGCGTACGCGCAGGACGCTCCCCTGGACATGCGGATGGACCAGTCCCGGGGCGTGACCGCCGAGGAAGTGGTCAACGGGTACGAGCCGGGCGAACTGGTCCGGATTCTCCGGCAGTACGGCGAGGAGAAGTTCGCGCCGCGGGTCGTCTCGGCGATCGTGCGCGAGCGGGCGAAAGCCCGGATCACCTCGACGGCGCGGCTGGCGGAGCTGATCAAGGATGCGATCCCGGCCGCCGCGCGCCGAACGGGTGGCAATCCCGCAAAAAGGACGTTCCAGGCACTACGCATTGAGGTCAACGCCGAACTGGACGCTCTCGAGGGTGCGGTTCCGGCGGCTTTGGATGCGTTGGCGCCTAAGGGGCGGCTTGTGGTGATGAGTTATCAATCACTTGAGGACAAAATCGTGAAGCGTGCGCTCGCTGAGAGGGCACGTAGCACCGGGCCGATCGACCTTCCGGTCGAGCTGCCCGGCACCGGTCCGACGCTGCGGCTGCTCACCCGGGGGTCCGAGCTGCCCAGCGAGGCGGAGGTGACGGCCAACCCGAGGGCAGCCTCGGTGAAGCTGCGGGCGGTGGAACGGATCGACGAGCAGGAGCAGGGGCAGGGACAGGGGCGTAAGTACAGCCAGGCACCGGTGAGCCGCCGCGAACGGCCCCGGATGTCCGGGCCTACGCCTCGCGAAGAGCAATAACCCCGGGGTTGAACGCGCGGGGGACAGGGGCGGTTACGCCCGGGGGCGAAAAGAAGAGGGGGAGGGATGAGCATGAGTGAGCGAATCGACGCGCCGCGGCCGGGGGGCCGTGCCGCGCCGCGTGACACCAAGGGAACTGGCGCCCGGGGGGTGCGCCAGTCCTCCGGCCGGCCCGACACGCCCCGCTCCGGGATGGGGCGGAATGGCGAAGCGGACGGCACGGCCGCCCTGGCGCTCGAAGTTACGGACCTTTCGGTCAGCTCCGGTGAGCCGGTCGCCGCCGGCCGTCCCCGTCTGTGGGTCGCGCCGCCGCTGCCGATGCGGGCGCCGCGGGCGACCTTCGCCGCGTCCGTGATCGCCGTGGTGCTCGTGGGTGTGCTCGGCATCCTCCTGATCAACACGAAGACGATGGAGCAGTCCTTCCAGCTCGACGCGCTGCAGAAGGAGCAGTCCTCGCTGGACAAGCAGCAGCAGGGCCTGGAACAGCAGCTCATCCAGGCGTCCAACCCGGGCAACCTGCACGCCGCGGCGCGCCGGCTCGGGCTGGTCATGGCCGAGTCGCCGGCGATGATCCGGCTTCCGGACGGCAAGATCAGCCGGATTCCGACGCCGGGCCGCGGTCAGCCGGGCGTGACCGCGCAGAGCGGTCTGGACAACGCCGGTACGCCGACCACGGGCGCCGGGCGGTAACCGACATGTCGCCGCGAGACGACGAGACACCGCGCCGGGGTACTCAGCCCCGGCGCGGTTCGTCACGTGACCTGCCCGCCGACGAGCCCGAGGAGACCACCGGTCGCCGCGGGCGGTCCAGCATCTCCGACGCGCGGGCCTACACGCCGCGCGGGCGGACCGTGGCCGAGCGGGGACGGCTGCCGCGCTCCGGACGGACCACTGATCCGTTCCGGCCGGCTCTGCAGGTGCTCGACGGCGGCGACACGGCGCCGCGCGCCCGCGGCCGGAACCAGGGTGCTCGCGATGCCACCGACGACGGGACGGACTCGCGCCGGGGTGAGCGGGAGCGTGCTGTCCCTCGTACGAAGAAGGAAGCTGTCCCCCGTACCAAGAAGGAACCGGAAGCCGCACCGCGGCGCCGGCAGCCCGCCCGGCCGGAGAAACGCCCGGAGCGCAGGCCCGAGAAGCGGGTGGAGCGCGGGTCCGACAGGCGGGTGGAGCGGCCGGCCCGACGACCGGAGAAGCGGGTGCCGGCGGAACCGCCGAAGCTCGCGAACAGCACCCGGCGGCTGCGGCTCGGCACCGTGCTCGCGCTCTCGCTCTTCGTGATGATCGGGGTGCGCCTGGTCGTGCTCCAGGTCGCGACGTCGCCGGAGGAGGCCGCCAGCCTGCTCGAGCTGCGGGAGCGCCGGCTCAGCACTGTCGAGTTGCCGGCGCCGCGCGGCAGCATCCTGGACAGTTCCGGCAACGTTCTCGCGCACAGCGTGGAGGCACGGTACGTCTACGTCGACCCGGAGAACGCGGAGCTCCAGAAGGACATCCCGGGCACCGCTGCCAAGCTCGCGCCGCTGCTCCGGATCCAGCAGTCCAAGCTGATCGAGCTGATGCAGCGCAAGCAGTCGCTGGGCCGCTGGCTCAAGTTCCGCTACCTGGCCCGCGGTGTCGACGTGGCGGTCGCCGACAAGATCGAGGCGATGAAGCTCGACGGCATCTACACGCACAGCGACGAGCGGCGTGACGTGCCCGGCAAGGACCTCGCGGCGAACCTGATCGGCTTCACCGGCGACGACCACCACGGCCTGGAAGGGCTGGAGGCGCGCTACGACGAGTTGCTGCACGGCACCGACGGCAAGCGGGTCTTCGAGGTCGGCAAGGGCAGCCTGGGCGCGCCGATCCCGGGTGGGTACGAGCAGTTCACGGCCGCCAAGCCGGGCAACTCGCTGCAGCTCACGATCGACCGCGACGTGCAGTACGAGGTGCAGCGGTTCCTCGACGCCCAGGCGGAGAAGAAGAAGGCGACGGTGGCCGGCGCCGTGGTGCTCGACGCCCGCACCGGTGAGGTGCTCGCGCAGGCCAGCTACCCGTCCTACAACGCCGCGAAGCCGGAGGACTCCGACGCGCAGGAGCGGATCGACGTGCCGACCAGCGTCGTCACCGACCCCGGCTCCAGCCACAAGGCGTTCATCTTCGGCGCGGCGCTGCAGGAAGGCCTGATCACGCCGGACTCCACGCTCAAGATCGGGCCGGCGCTGGAGCGGGGCGGCGAGCCGTTCGAGGACACCCACCCGCAGCCCAAGGGCACCGAGATGACCATGCCGGGCCTGCTCGCGTACTCCTCCAACGTCGGCACCATCCTGATCGGGGAGAAGCTCGGCAAGGAGAAGATCTACGAGTACCAGCAGAAGTTCGGCCTCGGCCAGGCCACCGGCGTGGGCATGCCGGGTGAGGCCGAGGGGATGCTGCTGAGGCCGGAGGACTGGAGTGGCTCGGCCGCGGGCTCGGTGCCGATCGGGCACAGCGTCTCGGCGACCCTGATCCAGATGGCGGCGGCCTACGGGGCGATCGCGAACGACGGCACCTACGTCCAGCCGCACCTGATCAAGGCGACCATCTCCGGGGCCGACGGCAAGGTCACCCCGGCCGCCGCGCCGAAAACCCACAAAGTGCTCGAACCGGCGGTCGCCTCGCAGCTGCGGACGATGATGGAGGCCGTGGTCGACGTGAAGGGTGGCACCGGCGGGGCGGCGGCCGTGACCGGGTACCGGGTGGCCGGCAAGACCGGCACCGGCAAGATGCTCATCGACGGGCAGTACACCAGCCACAACGCCAGCTCGTTCATCGGCATGGCGCCCGCCGAGAACCCGCGGTACGTGATCGCGGTGTCGATGGACGTCGCCACCGGCGGCGGCGGCGACGTGGCCGCGCCGGCCTTCAGCGAGATGATGTCTTACACACTGCTCCATTACCGTGTGCCACCATCCGGTACGAAGCCACCGACTTTCAAGATCCATCCATGAACTCCGGCCGCATGGCGTTGACGAGAACCTGTGCGGCACGGGGTAGGGTCTGACGCCGTGTCCGGCATTCCCCGACCCATGAACGTCGCGCCGTACCCGTTGAGGCAGCTCGCTGAGTTGCTGAGCACGGAACCGGCGGGCGCTGACATCGATGTCACTGGGGTCACTCACAGTAGTGGGGCGGTACGCCCCGGCGACCTGTACGCGGCTCTGCCCGGTGCGAACCGGCACGGCGCGGAGTTCATCGCGGCGGCGGTTGAGGCCGGCGCCGTGGCAGTGCTGACCAACCCGGCGGGCCGGCAGGCGGCGGTCGACGCCGGGCTGCCGGTGCTCGTCGTCGACGACCCGCGGGCGGTGCTCGGCGCGGTCTCGGCAGCGATCTACGGTGAGCCGTCGCGGCGGCTCACCATGATCGGCATAACCGGCACCGCCGGCAAGACCTCCACGTCGTACCTCGTGGAAGCGGGGCTGCGGGCGGCCGGGCTCGTCACCGGGCTGGTCGGGACCGTGGAGACGCGGATCGGCGACGTCGTGGTGAAGAGCGTGCGGACCACGCCGGAGGCCACCGACCTGCAGGCGATCCTCGCCGCGGGGGTGGAGCGTGGGGTGTCCGCCGTCGTCATGGAGGTGTCCAGCCACGCTCTCGTGATGGGGCGGGCGGACGGGATCCGGTTCGCGGCGGCGGGTTATACGAACTTCGGGCAGGATCACCTCGACTTCCACCCGACGTCCGAGGAGTATTTCGAGGCCAAAGCCCGGCTTTTCGACGGTAGGTCGGCGGTTGAAGTACTGAATCGCGATGACGACGCAGTTATGCGCTTAAATCGGGAAAAATCGGTCACTTACTCGGCCAGCGGTGATCAGCGGGCGACCTGGTGGGCGTCCGATGTCCGGCCGTCCGACTTCGGGCAGACCTTCACCGCCCACGGGCCGGACGGGATCACCGTCGAGACCGGCGTCGCCCTTCCCGGCCTGCACAACGTCGCGAACGCGCTGCTGGCGCTCGCCGTCCTGGTCGGCGCGGGCATCGACGCGACGGTGGCCGGCCGGGGCATCGCCGCGTGCAAGGGCGTGCCCGGCCGTCTCGAGCAGGTCGACGCGCCCGGCGAGATCCTCGGCGTGGTGGACTACGCGCACAAGCCGAACGCGATCGTCGCCGCCCTCGCCGCGCTCCGCGAGCTCGCCACCGGTCGTGGCGGCCGGCTGATCTGCGTGATCGGCGCCGGCGGCGACCGGGACAAGGGCAAGCGGCCGCTGATGGGTGACGCCGCGGCGCACGGCGCGGACCTGGTGATCGTCACCGACGACAACCCGCGCACCGAGGATCCCGGCGTCATCCGGGCCGCCGTCCGCCAGGGCGCCGAGCAGGCCGCGGCGCCTGCCAAGGTGATCGAGGTGGCCGGCCGGCGCGCGGCGATCGGCGAGGCGGTCCGGCTGGCCTCGGCCGGTGACGTCATCGCCGTCCTCGGCAAGGGCAACGAGCAGGGCCAGGAGGTGAACGGCGAGGTGCTGCCGTTCGACGACCGTATCGAGTTGGCCGCCGCGTTGGGAGAGCGTTCATGATCCCTCTGACTCTGGGCGAGATCGCCTCGATCACCGGTGGGCGGCTGGTCAACGCCGCGCCGGACGTCACGGTGACCGGCGGGGTGGAGTACGACTCCCGCAAGGTGGGACCGGGCGGGCTCTTCGTCGCGTTCGACGGGGAGAAGGTCGATGGGCATTCGTACGCTGCTGGGGTGATCGCCGGCGGCGCCGCTGGGCTGCTCGGGACGAAGGACGTCGGGGTGCCCTCGGTGCTCGTCGAGGACCAGTTGGCGGCGCTGGCGGCCCTGGCAGCCCACGTCGTGAAAAATCTCGACAAGCTGACTGTCGTCGGACTTACCGGGTCTTCCGGTAAAACGACGACGAAGGATTACATCGGGCAGCTGCTGTCGCGGCTCGGGCCCACCGTGGCCCCGGCCGGCTCGCTCAACAACGAGCTCGGCTTTCCCTACACCGTTCTGCAGGCCACGCCGGAGACCCGCTTCCTGGTGCTGGAGATGGGCGCCCGGGGCGTCGGGCACATCCGCTACCTGACCGAGATCGCCCGTCCGAGCATCGGTGTCGTGCTCAACGTGGGCGCGGCGCACATCGGCGAGTTCGGGTCGGTCGAGGGCACGGCGCTCGCCAAGGGTGAGCTGGTGGAGTCTCTGCCGGCCGACGGCGTCGCGGTGCTCAACGCCGACGACCCGCTGGTGTCCGCGATGGCGTCCCGGACATCCGCGCGCGTCGTGCTCACCGGCGAGAACACCGCCGACGTGCAGGCGGCCGAGGTGCGGCTGGACCCGGCCGGCCGGGCGTCGTACCTGTTGCGAGCCGGCGGGAAGTCGGGGCACGTCGCGCTCGGGGTGGTCGGGCGGCACCAGGTCGCCAACACCCTCGCGGCCGCCGCCGTGGCACTCGCCGCCGGCATGGACTTCGACGAGCTCACGATCGCGCTCGGCGAGGTCGGTATCGTCTCCGGCAGGCGCATGGACGTCTTCCAGAACCCGGCCGGCGTGACGGTGATCGACGACTCGTACAACGCCAACCCGTCCTCCACCGCGGCGGCGCTGCGCGCGCTGGCGTCGATGGGTGACGGCCGGCGCACCACGGCGGTCCTCGGCTACATGGCCGAACTGGGCGAGCACGAGATCTCCGGGCACGCCGAGGTCGGCCGTCTCGCCGCCGAGCTGAACATCGACCGCCTGATCGTGGTGGCCGACAACGCCCGCCCCATCCTGGACGGCGCCGCCGCGCTGGCGGACAAGCATCTCGCCGCCGACCAGGCCGAAGCCATCGCCATTCTGAAACAGGACCTGCGCGCCGACGACGTCGTGCTGGTCAAGGGTTCCCGGTACCGCACATGGGACGTCGCCGACTGGCTGCGCCGTCCCGAGGAGGTTCAGCCCACGTGAGGGCAGTCATCGTCGCGGCCGCGGTCGCCTTTCTCATCTCGCTGTTCGGCACCCCGATCGCGATCCGGGTCTTCTCGGCGCTCAAGGCCGGACAGCCGATCCGTACCATCGGCCCGCAGACCCACCTGGGCAAGCGGGGCACCCCCACGATGGGCGGCGTGGCGTTCATCCTCGCCACGGTCTTCGCGTACGTGGCCGGCCACCTGGCGCTGACCACCCTGCCGGACCGGCAGATCGCGCAGGAGAAGCCGACCATGACCGCGCTGGTCCTGCTCGGCCTCTTCGTCTTCTGCGGCGCCGTCGGCTTCCTCGACGACTTCCTGAAGGTCCGGAAGAAGAACTCGGACGGTCTCAGCGCCAAGGGCAAGCTCCTCGGTCAGCTGATCATCGGCACCGGCTTCGGTATCGCGGCGCTCTACTTCAAGAGCACCAACGGCCAGACCGTGGCGAGCGAGAAGATCTCCTTCATCCGCGACGTGAGCTGGCTGGACGTCGGCAAGGTCGGCTCGGTCATGGTCTTCGTCTTCGTCATCATGGCGATGTCGAACGGCGTGAACCTCACCGACGGCCTCGACGGCCTGGCGACCGGCGCGTCGATCCTGGTGCTGGGCGCGTACTCGCTGATCGGCTTCTGGCAGTACCGCCACTGGTGCGGCGACGACGACTACCGCACCACCAGCGCGCTCACCGAACAGCACTGCTATCAAGTGCGAGATCCGCTGGAAATCGCGATGATCGCGGCAGCCGCGGCAGCGGCGTGCGTCGGCTTCCTCTGGTGGAACACCAACCCGGCCCGGATCTTCATGGGCGACACCGGAGCACTGGCCCTCGGCGGCCTGATCGGCGGCCTCGCGGTGGCCACCCGGACGACGCTGCTGTCGGTCATCATCGGCGGCCTCTTCGTCATCATCACGATGTCGGTGGTCATCCAGATCATCTCGTTCAAGACAACCGGTAAGCGGGTCTTCCGGATGTCCCCGCTGCAGCACCACTTCGAGCTGGCGGGCTGGTCCGAGGTCAACATCGTGGTCCGCTTCTGGATCATCGCCGGGATCTGCGCGGCGATCGGCCTGGGGCTGTTCTACAGCGACCACTTGGCGGTCATGGGCTGACCGCCGCTCGGCCCCTGCCGCGATCTTGTGCCGCTGTGCAAAGACGTCCGTGCGTTGGCAAGTAGCCAAGATCGCGGCACTGGGGTGGGGGTGACGGGGCGCCGGGGCCGGCGGCGGGTCGCGCCGGCGGGAGGGGCCGTCAGGTGTCCGGGGGGCGGGGACGGCTCGGATGTGGTTGGCAGGGGCCTTCGGCCGTACCTGATGAAGGGTTGAGGGTGAGAGAGTCGGCGGGCGACACGCCGGGGGGTGAAGGGGTGGTTCGTGGACATCCGGCGATGATGGGGTTATGGCGGACGACCGTATGCAAAAGGACCGCCCGTCGCTGAGCCGGCAGCTGCTGCCCGCGGTGCACGGGCTGCTGGCGCGACCGCTCTCGTCCTACTACCTGCTGATCGCGAGTTCCGGGCTGCTGCTGCTGATCGGGCTCACCATGGTGTTCTCGGCGACCAGCGTGGAGGCCTACGCGAAGAACGGGAACGCGTTCGCGGAGATCTCGAGTCAGGCGGTCTACGCGCTGCTGGGGCTCGTCGCGTTCTGGGTGTGCCAGCGGCTGCCGGCGCAGACGCTGCGGACGCTCGGGAAATACATCATGGGCATCGCGATCGTGCTGCTGGCGCTGCTGGCGGTGCTGCACGCGCTCAAGTCGGCCAAGATCGGGTCGGGGCAGCTGGGTCCGATCAAGTCGGACCTGAACTGGTTGTACTTCGGGCCGGTCAGCCTGCAGCCGGGTGAGTTCGCCAAGGTCGGCATGGTGCTCTGGGGCGCCGACGTGATCGCCGGCAAGGGGCCGAAACTGGCGCACTGGCGTGAGCTCGCGATGCCGCTCTTCCCGGTGGTGGGCCTGCTGTTCGTGCTCGTCGGTTACAACGACCTGGGCACCATGCTGGTGCTGCTCGCGCTGATCGTGGGCCTGCTCTGGGCGGCCGGGGTGCGGATGCGGTTCTTCGCGGCGCTCGGCGTGCTGGGACTCGCGGGCGTCGGTCTGCTGATCGCGGCGGCGTCGCGGGGCGCGGGCTCCGGCGCGGTGGGTGAGTCGAACTACCGGCTGGAGCGGCTCACCAGCTTCCTCACGCCGCTCAGCGAGTGTGACATCGACAAGGCCTGCTACCAGATCATCCAGGGGCGCTCGGCGATCTTCGAGGGCGGCTGGTTCGGCGTCGGCCTCGGCAAGGGCGCGCTGAAGTGGGGCTGGGTGCCGGAGGCCGAGAACGACTTCATCTTCTCGATCGTGGCCGAGGAGCTCGGCGTGGTCGGCTGCACCGTGGTGCTGGTGCTGCTGGCCGTGCTGACCTACACGGGTTTCCGGATCGCGCGGCGGTCCAGCGACCCGTTCCGGCGTCTCGCCGCTTCCGCGATCACCACGTGGCTGGTCGCCCAGGCTGTGATCAACATGGGCGGGGTGGTCGGGCTGCTGCCGATCACCGGCCTTCCGCTACCGTTCATCTCCGCAGGTGGCACCGCTCTCGTGGTGACGATGGCGGCGGTCGGCATGCTCGCGTCGTTCGCTCGCGCGGAGCCGGATGCGGCGCGAGCGCTGAACGCCCGTCCGACCCCGAGATGGGTACGACTAGTGTGGGCCCCGCTGCCGCCGCTTCCCCCGCCGCGGCGGCCGGGAACGCCGCGTCCGCCGGCCCAGAAAAAAGGTCCCGTGGGTGTGGGGGACGGAAGGAGACGGTGATGAGCCAGCTGCGGTCGGTCGTGCTCGCCGGAGGAGGCACCGGTGGTCACATCTATCCGCTGCTCGCCTTCGCCGACGCATTGCGGCGCCATTTCCCGCAGATCCGGATCACGACGCTGGGCAGCCCGAAGGGCATGGAGAACCAGCTCATCCCGGCGGCCGGGTACGACCTGCGGGTGATCCCGGCGTTCCAGCTGCCCCGGGCGCTCAACCTGGACCTGCTGCGCACGCCGGACCGGATGTACAAGTCGGCGCACGCGGCCGGTGAGATCATCGAAGAGGTGCAGGCCGAGGTGGTGGTCGGCTTCGGCGGCTACGTGTCGGTCCCGGCCTACCTCGCGGCCTGGCGCCGGGAGCTGCCGATCGTGATCCACGAGGTGAACGTGCCGGCGGGTGTCGCGAACCGGATGGGCATGAAGTTCACCAAGCGGGTCGCGGTGGGTTTCCCGCACCAGCTGGAGCAGGCCGAGTCGCTGCGCAACGCCCGGCTCGTCGGCGTTCCGCTGCGCACCGGCATCACGCACATGGACCGGCCGGCGCTGCGCCCGCAGGCCCTGTACCACTTCGGGCTCCGCCCGGACCTGCCGGTGCTCTTCGTCTCCGGTGGCTCGTCCGGGGCGCGGACCATCAACCTGGCGGTCGCCGCGGCCGCGAAACGGCTCGCGCACGCCGGCATTCAGGTGCTGCACGTGCAGGGTGGCCGCAACGACCCGTTCGAGGTGCCGAACGACCTGCCGGTCCCGTACGTGGTGGTGCCGTACCTCTCCGAGATGGAGCTCGGTTACGCGGCCGCGGATCTGATGCTCTGCCGGGGCGGGGCGATCACGGTGGCGGAGACCACGGCGCTCGGTATGCCGGCGATCTACGTGCCGTACCCGTTCAGCAACCAGGAGCAGCGCCGCAACGCGCTGCCCGTGGTGGAGTCCGGCGGCGGCCTGCTGGTGGACAACAGCGAGCTGACCCCGGACTGGATCGAACGCAACATCATCCCGCTGGCCCGGGACCGGCAGCGGCTCGGCCAGATGGGCGCGGCGGCGGCACAGTACGGGCGGCGGGACGGCGACGAGGCGCTGCTGCGCTACGTCCTCGAAGCGGTGAGCTGATGCTTTTTCTGGAGTTCGTCGAGGGAGTGGATCTGTGAACACGGCGGAGCTGACGCCGGCCGGTGAGTTGACCGCCGAGGACCTGGGCAGTGTGCATCTGATCGGCATCGGCGGGGTCGGCATGGCCGGCCTGGCCCGCCTGCTGCTGACCCGGGGCGTTCCGGTCTCCGGCAGCGAGCTGCGGGAGTGGCCGGCTCTGGCGGCGCTGCGGGCGCTCGGCGGCACCGTGCACATGTCGCACGTGGAGTCGAACCTGGACGGTGTCGACACGGTCGTCTACTCGACCGCGATTCCGTACGAGCACATCGAGCTCGCCGAGGCGCGCCGCCGTGGCCTGCGGGTCCTGCACCGCTCCGAGGCGCTCGCGGCGGCCATGACGAACCGGCAGAGCATCGCGATCGCCGGCACCCACGGCAAGACCACCACCACCTCGATCATGACGGTGATCCTGCAGCACACCGGGCAGGACCCGTCGTTCGTGATCGGCGGCGAGATCTCCGCGGCCGGCGCGGCCGGGCACCACGGCACCGGGCCGCACTTCGTGGTCGAGGCCGACGAGAGCGACAAGTCGTTCCTGATCTACCGGCCGCATGTCGCGATCATCACGAACATCGAGGGTGATCATCTCAACAACTGGGGCGACCTGGACTCGCTGAAGGCGGGCTTCCTGGAGTTCGGCTCCCTCGCCGACGGCTTCGTGGTGACCTGCGCGGACGGGCCGGGCACCGAGGAGCTGATCGCCGGGCTCCGGGCCAACGGCAAGACCGTTTACACGTACGGCGAGTCGGAGGGCGCCGACCTGCGGATCAGCGACATCGTCTCGTCGACGAGCGGTGTGCGCTACCAGGCGTCGCTGGACGGCAAGCCGCTCGGCGAGATCAAGCTGGCGCTGCCCGGCAAGCACATGGGGCTGAACAGCGCGGCGACCGTGCTGACCGCCCTGAAACTGGGCCTGCCGCTGGACAAGGTGATCGAGGCCCTGGAGTCGTTCCCGGGTGTCCGCCGGCGGTTCGAGCGCAAGGGCATCGCCGCCGGGGTGCGGGTCTACGACGAGTACGCGTACCACCCGACCTCGGTGAAGGCGGCCCTGCGGACGCTGCGCGAGGTGGCCGGCGACGGGCGGCTGCTGGTGGTCTTCCAGCCGTACCGGGTGTACCGCACCCGTGACCTGCAGGCCGAGCTCGCCGAGGGCCTCGCGGTCGCCGACGAGGTGATCTGCATGGAGGTGTTCGGCCCGGGGGAGACCCGCGGGCCGGGCGAGGGCGGCCGGGCGCTGACCGCCGCGATCGACCTGCCGGAGGACCGCAAGGTCTTCGTGCCGGACTGGGACGACGTGCCGGCCGAGGTGGTGCGCCGCAGCCGCCCCGGCGACGTGGTGGTGACGATGGGCGCGCCGCCGATCTCGCTGATGGGTGACGAGTTGCTGGCCGCGCTCGCCGAGGCGGACCAGCTGCCGGACCCGGCCCGCTGACCGTGGCCGGCGCAGGCTCGCGGAACTGGCGGCTGGTCCGGGCCGACCCGGACGCCGTGCCGCCGTCGGCTCGCCGGTTCATGGCCCGGGCCCGGCAGCGCAAGCTGCGGGCCGCGATGCCGTGGCTGATCGCCGCCGGCGTGCTGCTGGTCGCCGGGCTCCTGGTCTGGCTGGTCTACGGCACCTCGGTGCTCGGTGTGCGCACCGTCGAGGTGGTCGGCGCCGAGTTGCTCAGCCAGGAGCAGGTGCGCGCGGCCGCCGCGATCCCGCCGGACCGGCCGCTGGCCCGGGTCGACCTGAGCGCCGCCGGCGCCCGGGTCCGCGGTCTGCCGGCCGTGGACCGGGTGGTGGTCAGCCGGAGCTGGCCGTCGACCGTGGTGATCGAGGTGGTGGAGCGGTCCGCTGTCGCGGCGGTGCCGGCCCGGCAGGGCTTCATCCTGATCGACGACGACGGTGTGCCGTTCCGGGCGGTCGCCGAGCAGCCGGCCGGGCTGCCGCTGGCCCGCCTCGCGAAACCCGGTCCGCTGGACGAGAACACCGAGTCGGCGCTGACCGTGCTGGAGTCGCTCAGTGACGAACTTCGCAAACAAGTCGTCGCGGTGGCCGTCCCCTCGCCGGTGAAGATCCGGTTGGAGTTGCGGAAGGGTCGTGTCGTCATCTGGGGCGACGACACCAAGAGCGACGAGAAGAGCAAGGTGGCGACCGAGCTGCTGGGCCAGAAGGGCGACGAGATCGACGTGAGCGCCCCGACGGTCGTGACTATTCGGTAAATACACGATTTAAACGGACAAGCGGTGCAAACGTAATAAACCGACTAAGGTTACGGGTGAGTCGGATACTCGCCACGTAAGCGGCGGGCGACACGCCGCTCGGGGTCTTTGGTCGCAGCAGATGTATTGCTTACGTTGCGTCGAGAGGTTCGAGTAGTTGACATAACTCTAAACCTCTAGTAGAGGGTGAGGGTTTCCTCGCCCTCCCTTGTACGGCAGCGGATGGCGAAGTGCGGAATTTCGAAGGACCGCAGGGGCCGTCGACATTCGCCCACCCTGGAAGGGAAGGCTGGACACCGATGACACCTCCACACAACTACCTTGCGGTCATCAAGGTCGTCGGCATCGGCGGCGGTGGCGTGAACGCAGTGAACCGCATGATCGAGGTTGGGCTCAAGGGCGTTGAGTTCATCGCGATCAACACCGATGCCCAGGCGCTGCTGATGAGCGACGCCGACGTGAAGCTCGACGTCGGCCGGGAACTGACGCGCGGCCTCGGCGCGGGCGCGCAGCCCGAGGTCGGCAAGAACGCCGCCGAGGACCACCGGGACGAGATCGAAGAGGTGCTCAAGGGCGCCGACATGGTCTTCGTCACCTGCGGCGAGGGCGGCGGCACCGGCACCGGTGGCGCTCCGGTCGTGGCGAACATCGCCCGCAAGCTCGGCGCGCTCACCATCGGCGTGGTCACCCGCCCGTTCTCGTTCGAGGGCAAGCGGCGTCAGGTCCAGGCCGAGGCCGGCATCGACGAGCTGCGCAACCAGTGCGACACGCTGATCGTGATCCCGAACGACCGGCTGCTCGCGCTCGGCGACCGCGGGATCAGCATGATGGACGCGTTCCGTCAGGCCGACCAGGTCCTGCTCTCCGGTGTGCAGGGCATCACCGACCTGATCACCACGCCGGGTCTGATCAACCTGGACTTCGCGGACGTGAAGAGCGTCATGAGCAACGCCGGCAGCGCGCTCATGGGCATCGGCAGCGCGCGCGGCGACAACCGTGCGGTCGAGGCGGCCGAGCGGGCCATCTCCAGCCCGCTGCTGGAGCAGAGCATGGACGGCGCGCGCGGCGTGCTGCTCTCCATCGCCGGCGGTTCGGACCTCGGCCTGTTCGAGATCAACGACGCGGCGCAGCTGGTCACCGACGCGGCCCACCCGGACGCCAACATCATCTTCGGTGCGGTGATCGACGACGCGCTCGGCGACGAGGTGCGGGTCACCGTGATCGCCGCGGGCTTCGACGGGGGAACGCCCTCGTACAAGCCGGCCGAGCCGGTGCGCAAGGTGGTGCCGCAGCCCACCACGCCGCCGGTCAGCACGCCGGTGACCCCGCCGCCGGTCCAGCCGGCCGCGACCACGCCGCCGCCGCGCCGGGTGCTCTTCGACGACGTGGACGTGCCGGACTTCCTGAAGAACGGCTCCTGAGCACTGCTGATGGAACATGATGGAGGGCGGCGGGCTGAGCTCGCCGCCAATCTTGTCGAGGTACGAGGCCGGATCGCGCGGGCCTGTGAGGCCGCCGGCCGGCCGGTGGAGAGCGTCATCCTGACCGCTGTGACGAAGACGTACCCGGCGAGCGACGTGGTGCTGCTCGCCGGGCTCGGCGTCACCGACGTCGGGGAGAACAAGGATCAGGAAGCGGCCGCCAAGGCGGCCGCGGTGTCCGCCGAGGGCGTGCGGCCGCGCTGGCACTTCGTCGGCCAGTTGCAGCGCAACAAGGCGAAGTCGGTGATCAGGTACGCCGACGTGGTCGAGTCGGTCGACTCGGAGCGGCTGGCCGTCGCATTGGGACGGGCCGCCGAGGACCGCGAGATCCCGCTCGACGTGTTGATCCAGATCAGCATCGACGGCGACCCGGCGCGCGGCGGCGTGGTTGAAGATGATCTTTGGCGGGTATCCGACACGGTGACCTCATCGGACGGTCTCCGGCTCGCCGGCGTCATGGCTGTGGCGCCGCTGGGCTGGGACCCGGATCGCGCGTTCGAGCGGCTTGCCGTCCTGGCAGGGCGTTTGAGGGAACGGCATCCGGGCGCCACGACGGTCTCCGCGGGCATGAGCGGGGATCTCGAGGCGGCCGTCCGGCACGGTGCGACACACGTACGGATCGGTACATCTTTACTCGGGATGCGAAACTCGCTGCGGTAGCCTTGCGCCGGGCAGCAAACTACACAGGTGTTGTTTTGCGCGACGGATTCCCATCACGGTGGCCGCCGCGTCCGACGACGCAGCGTCGCGGCGAGTCGTGGGTCCGAATCGGATCCGTGTGTTCGGCTCGCACAAGGGGGGACGCGGCACGCCAAGGGGGCGCGGGCCGCACAGCGGACACGGAGGTGGGGGCATGAGCGCGTTGCGTAAGGCCGGCGTCTGGCTCGGCCTCGTCGAGGAAGACGACGAGCGCGGGTATGACGACCGCGGCTACCGGGAGAGCTCCTACCGTGACCGCGACCGTGACCGGGATCGTGACCGCGGGCGCGAGCGTGACCGGGAGCGCTACTCCAGCGATCGGTACGCCGACGAGTTCGCCGAGGACGAGGACGAGGACGAGCGCGCCGTTCCCCGCGCGCGGTCCGACCGCAGCCGGCTCGACCGGCTCTCCGCCGCCCGCGCCGACCTGGACCGGGAGGAGAGCGAGCGCCTCGATCGGGCGAGCGTGCGTTCCATCACCCGTCCGCAGCCGGCGCCGGAGCAGAGCAACGCCATGAGCTACTCGACCCGGGAGAACCTGGCGCTCAAGCCGCAGCCGCAGGTTCAGCCCCAGGTCCAGCCGCGTCCGGTGGAGGAGGAGCAGCGTTACCAGATCACCACGCTGCACCCCACCACGTACCGGGAGGCCCGCACGATCGGCGAGCATTTCCGCGACGGTGTGCCGGTAATCATCAATCTCACCGAGATGGATGAATCCGACGCCCGCCGGCTCGTCGACTTCGCCGCCGGGCTGGCGTTTGGCCTGCGGGGTACGATCGAGCGCGTGACCAACCGGGTTTTCCTGCTCTCACCGGCGAATGTCCAGGTCACCGCGGAGGACAAGGCCAAAATCGCTGAGGGCGGCTTCTTCACTCAGAGTTGACCCGAACGAGGGATCCGCCGAACGTGCTGTCGATCGTGTTCCAGATTCTCTATGTCGTGCTGTACCTCCTCTACATGGTGCTGCTGGCCAGGTTCGTGCTGGGTGCGGTGCTCCAGTACGGACGGCGCTGGCAGCCCAGCCGGGGTGCCTCGGCCGGACTCGAATCGGTGTGGAGCGTCACGGATCCGCCCCTTAAGGCGTTGAGGCGTGTGATCCCACCGCTGCGCATTGGTAACGTGAGTTTGGACCTGGCTTCCATCGTGCTGCTGGTTATCCTGTTCGTGCTCATGGAGTTCGTGCTACGTCCACTGATCATCAGTTACAGCTAGACAGCAGCCCCAACCGCGGCCGCGACTGACCCGAGGAGTTTCGATGCCGCTGACCCCGGCCGACGTTCATAACGTCGCCTTCAAGAAGCCCCCGATCGGCAAGCGGGGGTATGACGAGGAGGAGGTCGACGCTTTCCTTGACGAGGTGGAGCGCGAACTCGCCCGTCTGATCGAGGAGAACAACGAGCTGCGCGCCCAGGTGGAGCGCGGCGGCCGGGGTGGCGCACCAGCCGTCCCGGGTGCCGACCCCCGCCTCGCGGCCGAGCTCAACGACCTGAAAGCCCAGCTCGACCGGGTGCAGCGGGACAAGTCGGCGGCCGAGCAGGCCGCGCGTCAGATGCAGGCCGAGCTGGAGCAGCTCCGCGCGCAGGGCCCCGGCCCCGGCGCCGGCCCGAGCGCCGCCGACGGCGAGCAGCAGGCGCTGCGGGTGCTGATGATGGCCCAGCGCACGGCTGACGACCACGTGGCGGACGCCCGCCGCGAGGCCGACAAGCTCCTCTCCGACGCCCGTTCCAAGGCCGAAGAGGTCACCCGTGAGGCCCGGGCCAAGGCCGACGCCCTCGAGCGCGACGCGCGTCAGCGGCACCAGGAGGCCATGGGCGGCCTGGACGCCAAGCGGACCGCGCTGCAGAAGCACATCGAGGAGCTGAAGCAGTTCGAGCGGGAGTACCGCACCCGGCTGAAGGCGTACCTGGAGAGCCAGCTGCGTGACCTGGACGGTCGTGGTCAGGGCCTGGAGGCCGAGCTGACCAGGGCCGATGCCAGCCGCGCGGTGGGCGGTTCCGGCGGCCTCGCCGCTGCGGGCCTCGCCGGTTCGTACGGCGGCCGGACCAACTCCATCGAATCGGGTCGCTGACCGGCAACCCCCGGCACCGCGATCGAGAAACCGTACCGCGACGAGGATGAGCCATGATCGTTGCTAGTCTCCTGCTCATCCCCGTCGCGGTGGTGTTTCTCGCGCTCGGTCTGATCAACGGATCGAGCAACCTGCTCATAGCCTCGATCGTGGTCAGCCTGCTGGTCTCGGCCGCACTGGTTCTCGGTGCGCGCCAGGCCGCGGCTCGCCGCAGCGCGGCACAGGAGTCCCGGGAACGCTTCTCCGAGGCCCCGCCTCGTAGCCGGCGCCCGGAACCGGAGACGCCGCAGTACACGGACTCCGCCGAGTACACGGACTCCGCCGGGTACGCCGAGTCCGCCCAGTATGCCGACTCTGCCCAGTACGCCGAGTCCGCCCAGTACGCCGAGTCCGCTCAGTACGCCGGGGGCGAGGACTCCTACGCCGGAAATTCTGCCTCGCCCGGGACGGCGTTCGCAGCCGAATCCGACTTCGCCGATCAGGTTGGCGCCGCGGCGCCCGCCGACCGGTTGCCGGCCGATGACGACCCGGACCTGACCGATATGTCGGATGCGGACCGGGCCCGGTGGGCCGGGGAGCGGGACTCGGCGGAGCATTTCGCGGCGGAGCGCGGTGGTGTTTCGTCCCCTGCCGCAGACTATGCCGAATCTGACTCGGCCCCTGAATTCGATGCTTCCCGAGCCGAGCCGGCCGGCGCGGACTACGACCATGCCTCCTCCACGATCGGCGCCTCCCGCGCGCCGGAGTCCGAGGATCCGTCCTGGCGCCGCCCGGCCGAGACGGCACAGGCCGCAGACGCGGGACGTGCTGACGATGCTCCGCGGGGTCCGGACGGCACCCGGGGCCCGGATGCCACGCTGGATCCGGATGCCGCGCTGGGTCCGGATGCCGACCGCGGTTCGGCTGCCGGGCTGGGCCCGGACGCTGCCCGTGGCTCGGCCGCCGGGATGGGCTCGGCTGCTGGGATGGGCTCGGATGCCGCGTTCGGCCCGGATGGCGTGCCGGCGGGGGACGCCGCCGCCGACGAGTTCGGCGAGCCGGATGACGACGACCCGGACGACGAGCCGCTGCCGCAGTCGGTGCGGCCGGCCGACGCGGTCCTGGTGGCCCGGCTCGACGCCGAAGTGCTGGTGGTCGACGGCCGTCCGCGCTATCACCTGGCGGACTGCCCGCACCTGGTCGGCCGGCTGACCGAGCCGCTGCCGGCGAACGAGGCGGTCGAGCTCGGTTTCAGCCCGTGCGGCCTGTGCCGGCCGGTGGACCGGCTGGTCGCCGCGGTCGCCCGGCATTGAGCCCGGCATCGAGTCGCCGCGGTCGCCCGGTATCGAGCCCGGCATTGAGCCGCCGCGACCGCCTGGCACTGAGTCGCCGTGACCCGGCATCGAGCCGCCGCGACCGCCTGGCATCGAGCCGCCGCGACCGCCCGGCATCGAGCTCGCAGTGAGCCGCGGCAACCGCCCGGTGAGCAGCTCGGGGGATTCCGTCGCGGTGCGGGTGCGGCCCGGCGCGGGGCGGAACCGGGTCGGTGGGCGGTATGACGGCCCGCACGGCCCCGCCCTGATCGTCGCGGTCAGCGCGCCCGCCGTCGACGGCCGGGCCACCGAAGCCGTCCGCCGAGCCCTCGCCGACGCGCTCGGTGTCCGTCCCGCCGAGGTGGAACTGCGGATCGGCGCGACCAGCCGGGACAAGGTGTTCACCGTCACCGCCGCGGACCGGGATTGGGAGCAGCGTCTTACCGCGCTCCTTCAATAACTGTTGGTAAGTGCCGGATCACCATCGGTGTATCGTCAGTTATCCGACGACCTCCTGACTCGTTTCAGCCGGTTTGTCGCCAAGCGGGTGGGATGGTGGGTTGTCGGGGCACCTCACCTTCCGTATCCTTGCCACCCTCACGCGTGCGCGGCTGTTTCTTGCCGCGCCGTTTGTGCAGGTGGGGGAAGATCACGGCCGGGGATCCGTCCCGGGAGCACGGGAACAGACCAGGGGACCCGCGGGGACGAAACCGCGCGGATCCCGGAGACCGCTGTCGCCGCGCGCCGAGCGCGGCCGAGGGAGCGACGATGGCCAAGGCAACCGAAGTCCGGTCCGGTTCGTCCGCTGCGGAGCGGAGCCGCAGCGCGGCGGAGACCGAGGAGATCCGGCAGGCTCTGGTCGCGCGGCTCACCGAGCTGCAGGCCGAGTACGATCAGTCGCTCAGCGAGATCACCGAGTTGCAGCGCGAGCGGCTCGCCGACTCGGCCGGGGACGACCAGGCCGACACCGGCACCAAGACGTTCGAGCGGGAGCAGGAGATCACGCTGGCCAACAACCTGCTCGAGCGGATCACACAGGTGGAACGCGCCATCGATCGGCTCGGGTCGGGCAATTACGGTTGGTGTGAGAAGTGCGGTAACCAGATTCCGGTCGAGCGGCTGGCGGCGTTCCCGTCCGCGACGCTCTGTGTCTCATGCAAGCAGTTGGAGGAACGACGCTGAACGCCGATGAGCCGGCGACCGTGAAACCGCGGTTCGCCCCCCGCGCCGTGGCCGTGCTGGCCGCGACAGCTGTGATCGCCGTCGCGGTCGACCAGTGGGTCAAGCACCTCTCCACCGAGAACCTGGAACCGGGCGAGCCGGTCCGGATCCTCGGTGGGCTGGTCTATCTGTCGCTGTTCCGCAACGGCGGCGCGGCGTTCAGCCTGGGTAGCGACTACACCTGGGTCTTCCCGCTGATCACGCTCGTCGTGGTCGGCTGGATCGGCTGGATGGCGAGCCGCCTGCGGTCGCTGCCCTGGGCGATCGCGCTCGGCCTGGTGCTGGGTGGCGCGCTGGGCAATCTCGGCGACCGGCTGTTCCGGGCACCGAGCTTCCTGCACGGCCACGTGGTGGACATGATCAGCGTGTTCGGGCCGAACGGGCAGTACTTCGCGATCTTCAACATCGCCGACAGCTGCCTGAGCGTCGGCGTGGTGCTTGCGGTCCTGCTGGAACTGACCGGCAGGCAACGGGACGGCAGCCGGGTCAGCGTCAAGAAGAAGAGCACCGAGGAGAAGACGGCATGAGTGGGCAGCGATCTCTGCCGGTGCCGGACGGCCTGCACGGCATGCGCCTGGACCAGGCGGTCTCCCGTCTCTTCGGGCTGTCACGCACGGCGGCGGCCGATCTGGTCGAGGCCGGTGACGCGCTGGTCGACGGCGTGGCCCGGGCGAAATCCGAGAAAGTGAACGCCGGCTCCTGGCTGGAGGTCACGCTTCCCGCGCCGGCCGCCGCCCCGGTCGTGGTGGCCGAGCCGGTGCACGGGATGAAAATCATCTACAGCGACGACGACATCGTCGTGGTGGACAAGCCGGTCGGTGTCGCGGCGCACCCGAGCCCGGGCTGGACCGGACCGACCGTGATCGGCGGGCTGGCCGCGATGGGCCAGAACGTGGCGACCACCGGTGCGGCCGAGCGGCAGGGCGTTGTGCACCGGCTCGACGTCGGCACCACCGGGCTGATGGCGGTCGCGAAGACCGAGCTGGCCTACACGGCGCTGAAGCGGGCGTTCAAGGAGCGCGAGGTGGAGAAGCGGTACCACGCCGTGGTCCAGGGGCACCTGGATCCGCTGCGCGGCACCGTCGACGCCCCGATCGACCGGCACCCGAGCTCGGACTGGAAGTTCGCGGTGATGTCCGGCGGCAAGCCGAGCGTCACTCATTACGACACCCTGGAAGCGTTCCGGTCGGCCAGCCTGGTCGACGTGCGGCTGGAGACCGGCCGTACCCATCAGATCCGGGTGCACTTCTCCGCGCTGCGGCACCCGTGCGTGGGCGACCTGACCTACGGCGCCGACCCCACCCTGGCAGCCCGGCTGAAACTGGACCGTCAGTGGTTGCACGCCCGCGAACTGGCATTTCTTCATCCCCGGACGCACGATGAGGTCCGTTTCGTCAGCGACTACCCTGACGACCTGAAATACGCGCTGGACGTCCTGGAGGACGGCAGCTGAAGATCGGGAGTGCAGCGTGGGCCCCGCGTATCGTCTGCGGGCGCTCCTCAGGTTCGGGAGCGGCTCGCTCCGGTCAGTGATCATGGCCGGTGTGGCGCTGGCCGCTATCGTGACCATGATCTCGACGATGATCCTGGCGGACCGTGAGCTGCCCAGCGGCGAGGTCTCCGGCGAGGTGGTCCGGGTGGGCGTGGTCGAGGGCCAGTCGGTCGACGGTTACCTGGACGCCGCGCGGCACGAGGTGGCGGCCCTGCCCGGGGCGGCGGAGACCTGGGCGCTGGTGTCGCTGCGGTCCTACGCCGCGCCCGGCCTGCTGCCCGCGCTGCTGGCCGGCGCGACGGTCGCCCAGGTCTACGTGCGGGTGCCGCTCGCGGACGCCCGCACTCCGATCACCCGGATCCCGGTGCGCCGGCTGCCCGGTGACGTGATCGACGGGATGCTCGCCGCGGCGGTCGCCCGCGATCAGGAGCAGGCCGAGTACGAGCAGCTCAGTCGCGCGCTGACCGGCGACGGCCACAACGAGCAACGGCTGCGGGCCGCGTACCGGACGGCCGCGCATACCGCGGCGGAGGAGGCGGCCGCCTATCGGGCCGGCTGCGACTGTGTCTTCGCCGCGGTGGTGCGGGCCGCCCCGGCCGTGCTGAGCGGCCTGGCCGGGACCCCGGTGGTCCGGGCCGTCGATCCGGCGCCGGAGGTGCGGGAATTGGAGCGTACGGAGTTCCGCCCGCCCCTGCCCGAGGAGACCGGAACCGCCTCGGCGCAGCCGTCGTCGCCGTCCTCCGCGCAGCCGTCGGCGTCACCCTCCGCGCAGCCGTCGGCACCCGTCCTGCCTTCCGCGTCGCCGGCCGTTGCCGAGACCACACCCGCGCCGATACCGTCGTCCGTCGTGGACCCTGTGACATCCGCCTCACCCGAAAGTTCGGCTGCCGCCCCGCCGGTGTCCGTACTCCCCTCCGCGGGTGAGCGTGCCGTACCCTCGGCGGCGGACGCGAGTCCTGTTCGCGACGGGTTGATCGCTGTTCGGGACGGTGGGGAAACCCTCTGAAGGAGCATCCACCGGCCGCTCCGGACGTTAGGTTTTCCGACTGCGAAACGTTCGGCCGGATGCACGTGCACGACCAGCGTGCCGCTATGTGATCAAGATTGACCGCGAGATGGGCGGTCGGCCGGTGGCCCGAATAGGGTTCTCGTCCGTAGCCTGTCAGTCGGGCGGGAACATCGCCCATCCGGTGAGAACTTCGCCGTGGACCATCGCCGAGGATTGACCATCGGGTAGGCGCAGAGAGGACGAGCCGTGGACGGGACCGAGACCGGCTGGGGCCGGCCTGCGGAACCAGCCCCGCGCTGGCGGGCGCTGCTCGACCGGGCTCGGCATGGCAGCCGCAGTGACGAGCCGGAGGAGACTCCGCAGCAGCAGGAACCGCCGGCGCAGCAGTCGCCGTGGGGTCAGCAGCCGCCGGGGCGGGCCGCTGCCGGAGTGGAGCGGCGGCCGTTCAACCCGCTCGACCCGCGTGCCGAGCGTTCCGAGCGGCAGGGTCTCGACCGCCGTGCTCCGGAGCCGCCGGCCGAGCCGCGCCAGGTGCCGCAGCGGCCGATCAACCCGCTCGACCCGCGCTGGCAGGCCCGGCGCGACCAGGAACAGCCGAGCAGCTTCTTCGAGCCGGGCGGGCGTGCCGCACCGCCGCCGGCTCAGACGCCGCCGCCGGCGCCGGCCCGGGATTACGGCGCGGCCGGTCAGGGGTACGCGGCGCCGGCTCGCGACTATCCGGCCGGTGGTTACGCGGCGCCCGCGAACGGCTATCCGCCGCCGCCGGCCAACGGCTATCCGCCGCCCGCTGCCGGCGGGTACTCGGGCACGGCGTACTCGCCGGCTCCACCCGTGACGCCTCCGCCGCCCGCGGTGCAGCCCCCGGCCGTGCCGGCGGGCGCCTACCCGCCGGCGCCGCCCGCTCCGGCGTACCCCCGCAATCCGGCCGCCCAGGGCCCGGTGGTGCCCCCGCAGGCCGCGCCGCGCATTCCCGCCGCGCAGCCGGCGCCGATCTCCCCGGCGGCCCCCGCGGCCGCCCGGATCGAGTGGCGGCAGACGCGCAGCGACGACGGCACGGACCGGGCCGCCGCGGTGCTGCGGCGCAAGCTCGGCAAGCCGCGGGTGCTGGCGTTCGCCAACCCGAAGGGCGGCGTCCACAAGACCACCGCGACAGTGCTCGCCGCGGCCACCGTCGGCAGTGTGCGCGGCCGGGGCGTGCTGGCCTGGGACGACAACGAGCTGCGCGGCACGCTCGGCCTGCGGGCCGGCAGCGCCCGGCACGCCCGGACGATAAAGCACCTGCTCGCCGACCTGATGCGGATCGAGAACCTGCACGGGGACGCGCTGCTGCAGGAGCTCGACGCCTACCTGCGGCACGCCTCCGACGGCTCCTACGACGTGCTCGCCGGCGAGGAGAACCCGCGGTTCGCCCAGCGGCTGGACCAGGCCACCGTGCGGCGCGTGATGGACCTGCTGCGGCGCACCCACGACGTCATCTGCGTGGACACCGGCAACAACGTGGAGAGCGTCAACTGGCAGACGGTGATGCGGACCGCCGACCAGCTGGTGATCACCACGGTGCCCCGGGAGGACGCGGCGTTCACCGCCGACTGGATGCTGGACGTGCTCGAGGAGAGCGGGATGGGCGACATGGTGGCCAACGCCGTGACGTTGATCTCCTGTCCGTCGCCGGGTCACCTGCCGCTGCTCGAGGATTTCAAGAGGCATTTCGCCACGCGGACCCGCGCGGTAGCGGTCGTGCCCTACGACCCGGCGCTGGAGGTCGGCTCCTCGATCGAGTACGGGGATCTGCAAGCCGACACCCGGCAGGCATGGCTTCGTGCGGCGGCGACCATGCTGGAGCCGTTCGCCGAGTAATATTCTGGGCCGTCGACTTACAGGGGGGTCCGGGTGTCCGACTCGTTCGTGCATCTTCATGTTCACACTGAGTATTCGATGCTCGACGGGGCCGCCCGGATCAAGGACCTTCTGGCGGAGGCGAAACGACTTGGCATGCCGGCCGCGGCGATCACCGACCACGGCAACATGCATGGCGCGTACGACTTCTACAAGCAGGCGAAAGCGGCCGACCTGATCCCGGTGATCGGTGTCGAGGCGTATGTCGCTCCGGAGTCCCGGCTGACCAAGAACCGGATCAAATGGGGTCGTCCAGAACAAAAGAGCGACGACATCTCCGGTAACGGTGCGTACACGCACATGACCATGTGGGCGCGGAACGCGGTCGGGCTGAAGAACCTGTTCCGGCTCAACTCGAGGGGCTCCATCGAGGGCCAGCTCGGCAAGTACCCGCGGATGGACTTCGACATCATCGCGGAGCACGCCGAGGGCATCATGGGCACCACCGGCTGCCCGTCCGGCGCCGTGCAGACCCGCCTGCGGCTGGGCCAGTTCGACGAGGCGCTCAAGTCCGCGGCGATGTACCAGGAGGCGCTCGGGAAGGACAACTACTTCCTGGAGATCATGGACCACGGTCTGTCGATCGAGAAGCGCGTCCGGGACGGCCTGCTGGAGATCGGCAAGAAGCTCGGCATAAAGCCGCTGGTGACCAACGACTCGCACTACGTCTACGAGTCCCAGTCCGAGGCGCACGACGTGCTGCTCTGCGTGCAGACCGGCAGCAACATCGCCGACCCGAACCGGTTCCGCTTCGACGGCAACGGCTACTTCGTGAAGTCCGCCGACCAGATGCGTGCGGTGGACTCCTCCGAGGCGTGGCAGGAGGGCTGCCGCAACACGCTGCTGGTGGCCGAGAAGGTGGACACCGACGGGATGTTCACGTTCAAGAACCTGATGCCCCGGTTCCCGATCCCGGACGGCTTCACCGAGGAGGAGTACTTCCGGCACACGGCCTTCGAGGGCCTGCGCCGGCGCTTCCCGGACGGGATCCCGGACACCCACGTCAAACAGGCGGAGTACGAGCTGGGCGTCATCATCCAGATGGGCTTCCCGGCGTACTTCCTGGTGGTCGCGGACTTCATCCAGTGGGCCAAGAACAACGGCATCGCGGTGGGACCGGGCCGTGGCTCGGCGGCCGGTTCGCTCGTCGCGTACGCGATGGGCATCACCGACCTGGACCCGCTGCCGCACGGCCTGATCTTCGAGCGGTTCCTCAACCCCGAGCGTGTCTCGATGCCCGATGTCGACATCGACTTCGACGAGCGCCGGCGCGGTGAGGTGATCCGGTACGTCACGGAGAAGTGGGGCGACGACAAGGTCGCCCAGATCGCCACGTTCGGAACGATCAAGGCGAAGGCTGCGATCAAGGACTCGGCCCGGGTTCTCGGGTACCCGTTCGCGGTCGGCGACAAGATCACCAAGGCCATGCCCCCGGACGTCATGGGCAAGGGCATCACGCTCGGCGGCATCTTCAACAAGGACGACAAGCGCTACAACGAGGCCGGTGAGATCCGCGGCCTGTACGAGACCGACCCGGACGTCAAGAAGGTCATCGACACCGCCCGCGGCATCGAGGGACTGATCCGGCAGACCGGTGTGCACGCCGCCGGCGTGATCATGTCGGCCGAGCCGATCATCGACCACATCCCGCTCATGCGCCGGGCCAGCGACGGCGTGATCATCACGCAGTTCGACTACCCGACCTGCGAGACGCTCGGCCTGCTGAAGATGGACTTCCTGGGCCTGCGGAACCTGACCATCCTCGACGACGCCGTGAAGAACATCGAGCTCAACCACGGCAACGGCCTGGACCTGCTCGCTCTGCCGCTGGACGACAAGGCGGCGTACGACCTGCTGGCCCGCGGTGACACGCTGGGCGTCTTCCAGCTCGACGGCGGCCCGATGCGGTCCCTGCTGCGGCTGATGAAACCGGACAACTTCGAGGACATCTCCGCGGTCCTGGCGCTGTACCGGCCCGGCCCGATGGGTGTCGACTCGCACACCAACTACGCGCTGCGCAAGAACAAGCTCCAGGAGATCACCCCGATCCACCCGGAGCTGGAGGAGCCGCTGCGGGAGATCCTGGAGCCGACCTACGGCCTGATCGTCTACCAGGAGCAGGTGCAGCGCGCCGCGCAGATCCTCGCCGGTTACACGCTCGGCCAGGCCGACCTGCTCCGCCGCGCCATGGGTAAGAAGAAGAAGGAGATCCTCGACAAGGAGTTCGTGCCGTTCCGCGACGGCTGCCGCGAGCACGGGTACTCCGACGAGGCGATCCAGGCGGTCTGGGACGTCCTGGTGCCGTTCGCCGGCTACGCGTTCAACAAGGCGCACTCCGCGGCGTACGGGCTGGTCTCCTACTGGACGGCGTACCTCAAGGCGCACTACCCGGCCGAGTACATGGCGGGCCTGCTGACCAGCGTCGGCGACGACAAGGACAAGATGGCGGTCTACCTGGCCGAGTGCCGGCGGATGGGCATCCAGGTGCTGCCGCCGGACGTGAACCAGTCCGCCGGGCCGTTCACCCCGGTCGGCACCGACATCCGGTTCGGCCTCGGCGCGGTCCGCAACGTCGGCGGCAACGTGGTGGAGGCGATCGCCCGCTGCCGCAAGGAGAAAGGCGACTACGCCGACTTCTACGACTTCCTCTCCAAGGTGGACGCGGTGGCCTGCAACAAGCGGACCATCGAATCGCTGATCAAGGCGGGCGCGTTCGACTCGATGGGACACAGCCGCAAGGGGCTGCTCGCCGTGCACGCCGAGGCGATCGACGCGTACGCGGACGTCAAGCGCAACGAGGCGGCCGGTCAGTTCGACCTGTTCGGCGCGTTCGGCGACACCGACAGCGGGGTCTCGTCGACGGTCGCGATGCCGGTGATCGGCGACTCCGAGTGGGACAAGCGCGACAAGCTCGCCTTCGAGCGCGAGATGCTCGGCCTCTACGTCTCCGACCATCCCCTCGCCGGCCTGGAGGTGCTGCTGCAGAACGCGGCGGACACCAGCATCGCGGCGCTCAACGAGGAGGGCTCGGTCCCGGACGGCCAGGTCGTCACGCTCGCCGGCATCCTCACCGGCGTGCAGCGCCGGATCACCAAGCAGGGCCGGGCCTGGGCCTCGGCCACCCTGGAGGACCTGGCCGGCGGCGTCGAGGCGCTGTTCTTCCCGAACACCTACGAGCTGGTCGGGCAGTACATCGCCGAGGACGCGATCGTGGTGGTCAAGGGCCGGGTGGACCGGCGCGACGACACCCCGCGGATCATGGCGATGGACATGTCCATCCCGGACATCACCAGCAACCCGGACAGCAAGCCGGTCACCCTGACCATGCCGATCACCCGGTGCACGCCGCCGCTCGTGGACGAGCTGAAAGAGATCCTGATCAGTCACCCCGGGGACACCGAGGTGCACGTCCACCTGCAGAACGGCAGCCGCACCACGGTGATGCGCCTCGGCGGGGTACGGGTCGCGCCGACCCCGGCGCTGCGGGCCGACCTCAAGATGATTCTCGGCCCGTCGGCCGTCGCCTGACCGTCGCCCGACGACCGGCGCTGATCTGGAAGGATCGTAGGGTGCAACCGAGTGACAGCGAACCGCCCTACGATCCCGGCGCGCCGCGGTGGCGCCCGTCGCCGTGGTGGCGGGTGCAGCGCGGCAGCCGCCGTCCGGTGCGGCGGACCCTGACCGTCACGGTCGTCACGTTCGCGGTGATCACCGCGCTCGGCGCGCCGCTCGGCCTGCTCTGGGCGTGGATCGCCCCGGGCGTGCCGGTGGTCGACGCCGGCGACAACGGGATCGTGGTCAACGACCCGTCACCCGAGCAGTACATCGCGGCCGACGGCTGGTTCACGCTGCTCGGTCTCGCGTTCGGGGTGCTCGCCGCGCTCGGCGCCTGGCTGCTGCTGCGCCGCGACCGCGGACCGTTCCTGCTGCTCGCGGTGGTCGCCGGGACGTTCCTCGCCGGGTACGGAGTGGCGCCCTGGATCGGCGAGATGATCGGCCGGGACGCGTACCAGCAGTGGCGTGCCACGGCGGCGCAGGGCGCCGGCTACCTCGCGCCGCCGGAGGTGCACTCGCTCGGCCCGACGCTGGTCCCGGCGTTCGCGGCGGCGATCGTGCTCACCCTGCTGGCCGGCTGGTCGAACGACCCGGATCTGGACCAGCCCGGCGCGCAGCCCGGTTACGGCCCGAACCACCCGCCGTACTCAGTTGGGGCTGGCGGGCCGAGCGAGATCGGAGAGCGGGACCGGGACAGCGCGGACCCGCGCCAGTAACCCCGACTCGCGGTTGAGCAGCCGCAGCTCGGTGCGCAGGCGGCTCGCCGTGTCCGGCGTGGCGAGCAGCAGCTGACGCTCCTCCACGGTCAGCTGCGCGGTCGCGGCGACCAGGTGGGACAGCACGGTCGGGTCGTCCGGCACCTGGTCCAGGATCTCGCTGTTCGGCCGCAGCAGCTCCAGGTACGCCCGGAACGCGGTCAGCACCCGCGGCGCCAGCAGGTGAGCGGACTCGTCCACCTGGTCCTCGTCGGCCAGCCAGCGGACCCGGGCGCACAGGTACGGCTCGGGGCCCTGCTCGACGCCGAGCACGGTGAACCGGCGGCGCCCGACAGTCATGATGTCGAACCGCCCGTCCGGCAACTCGGTGACGTGCCGCAGCTCGGCGGTGCAGCCCACCTCGTACATGTCCTCGGCCCGGACCGGGGGCGCCACCGCCGCCGGACCGTCGCCGGGGTCGGGCGCCACCTCGCTGCCGTGCCGGAGGGTGACCACGCCGAACTCGTGGGGCTCGTCCGCGGACTGGGCCACCAGCTCCCGGACGAGCGCGCGGTAGCGCTCCTCGAAGATGTGCAGGGGCAGCACCAGGCCGGGAAAGAGCACCGTGCTCAGCGGGAAGACCGGCAGCCGATCGCTCACGCGTTCAGCCTAGTCGCCGACCCTCCTTGGTCAACCCGGCGTGTCCCAACGCCTGGGCCGGGGGCGTCGCCGTCGGGTGTCGAGCCGGGTGCCGCCTAGACTAGGCGTGTGCTGAATCGGATCGACCTGCGCGGCTCCTCCCGTGACCCGCGCGGCCTGCTGCCCCGTGCCCAGCTCGACGTCTCGGTTGCCGTCGAGCGGATCCGCCCGGTCGTCGAGGCGGTCCATCAGCATGGGTTCAGCGCGATCCGGGAGGCGACCGAGAAATTCGACGGCGTGCGGCTGGAGCGCCTGCGTGTTCCGGCCGAGGCGATCGCCTCGGCCGAGGAGACGCTCGACGCCGACGTGCGCGCCGCGCTGCTCGAGGCGATCAAGCGGGCCCGCAAGGTGCACCGTGACCAGCGTCGCACCGACGTCACCACCACGGTGGTGCCGGGCGGCACGGTGACCGAGCGCTGGGTGCCGGTCCGCCGGGTCGGCCTCTACGTGCCGGGCGGCCTGGCCGTCTACCCGTCCACCGTGGTCATGAACGTGGTGCCCGCCCAGGAGGCCGGCGTCGAGGGCCTGGTGGTCGCGTCGCCGCCGCAGGTCGCCAACGACGGCCTGCCGGACGCGCGGGTGCTGGCCGCCTGCGCGCTGCTCGGTGTGACGGAGGTCTACGCGGTCGGCGGCGCCCAGGCGATCGCGATGCTCGGTTACGGCTCGCGTGGCGTGGCCGCCTCGGACGACTCAGCCGGCGCCGGCGACTTCGAGCACTGCGAGCCGGTCGACGTGATCACCGGGCCCGGCAACATCTGGGTGACCGCCGCGAAGCGCCTGCTCCGCGGCGTGGTCGGGATCGACGCCGAGGCCGGTCCGACCGAGATCGCGATCCTCGCCGACGAGACCGCCGACCCGCGGCACGTCGCGGCCGACCTGATCAGCCAGGCCGAGCACGACCCGCTCGCCGCGAGCGTGCTGGTCACCGATTCGCCGGCCCTGGCCGACGCGGTCGAGGCGGAGCTCGCCGTGCAGGTGACGAACACCAAACACGACGAGAGGGTACGGACGGCGCTGACCGGCGAGCAGTCCGGTGTGGTGCTGGTCGACGACCTGGAGCAGGGTCTCCGCGTCGTGGACGAGTACGCGGCGGAGCACCTGGAGATCCAGACGCGGGACGCCCGGGAGTGGGCTCTGCGGGTCCGCAACGCCGGTGCGATCTTCGTGGGCGCCTGGTCGCCGGTGTCGCTCGGCGACTACGCGGCCGGCTCCAACCACGTGCTGCCCACCGGCGGCTGCGCGCGGCACTCGTCCGGCCTGTCGGTGCAGTCGTTCCTGCGCGGCATCCACGTCGTCGAGTACGACGAGGCCGCCCTCAAGGACGTGGCGGGGCATGTGGTGGCCCTGTCCACCGCCGAAGATCTGCCCGCGCACGGTGATGCGGTTAAGGCTCGGTTCCCGCGATGACGACCATTGACGATCTGCCGATCCGGGACGATCTGCGCGGCAAGACGCCGTACGGCGCGCCGCAGCTCGACGTCGCGGTCCGGCTGAACACCAACGAGAACTCGTACCCGGTGCCGGACGACGTGGTGGAGGCGATCAGCAAGGCCGTGCAGGCCGAGCTGCGTGACCTGAACCGGTACCCCGACCGCGACGCGACAGCGCTCCGCAGCGAACTGGCCGGATACCTCGGCCACGGCCTCACCACGGCGAACGTGTGGGCGGCGAACGGCTCCAACGAGGTGCAGCAGCAGCTGCTGCAGGCGTTCGGCGGCCCCGGCCGGTCGGCGCTGGGTTTCGGCCCGTCGTACTCGATGCACCCGCTGCTGGCGCAGGGCACCGGCACCCGCTGGATCGGCGCCCGGCGCGACCCCGACTTCGGGCTCGCGCCCGAGCACGCGGTGGCCGACATCGAGAAACACGACCCGGACCTGGTCTTCGTCTGCTCGCCGAACAACCCGACCGGCACCGCGCTGGACCCGGCGGTGATCGACGCGATCCTGGCGACCTCGCGGGGCATGGTGATCGTCGACGAGGCGTACACCGAGTTCGCCCGGCCCGGCACGCCCAGCGCGCTGGCGCTGCTGCCGGGCCACCCGCGTCTGGTGGTGAGCCGCACGATGAGCAAGGCGTTCGGCTTCGCCGGCGGCCGGCTGGGATACCTCGCCGCCGACCCGGCCGTGGTGGACGCCGTGCAGCTGGTCCGGCTGCCGTACCACCTCTCCGCGATCAGCCAGGCCGCCGCACGGGCCGCTGTCGTGCACCGGGCGTCGCTGCTCGCCACCGTGGAGCAGATCAAGGAGCAGCGCGACCGGATCGTGGACACCCTGCGCGCCCGTGGCGTGCGGGTCGCCGACTCGGACGCCAACTTCGTGCTGTTCGCCACCGGCGACGACCAGAAAGCCGCCTGGCAGGCCTTCCTCGATCGCGGTGTGCTGATCCGCGACGTGGGCCTGCCCGGCTGGCTGCGGGTCACCGCCGGCACTGAATCCGAGACCACCGCTTTCCTGAACGCCGCCGAGGAGATCCTGTCGTGACCCGTGCCGCGCGTATCGAACGCGTCACCAACGAGACCAAGGTGCTGATCGAGATCGACCTCGACGGCACCGGCAAGGGCGATCTGAACACCGGCGTGGGGTTCTACGACCACATGCTCAACCAGCTCGCCAAGCACGGCGGGTTCGACCTGCTGGTGCGTACCGAAGGCGATCTGGAGATCGACTCGCACCACACCATGGAGGACACCGCGATCGCGCTCGGCGAGGCGTTCGCGCAGGCGCTCGGCGACAAGCGGGGCATCCGGCGGTACGGGTCGGCCACCATCCCGATGGACGAGGTGCTCGTGCGGGCCGCCGTGGACCTCTCCGGCCGGCCCTACGTGGTGCACGACGAGCCGCTGCTCACCCCGTACATCGGGCCGGTCTACGCGACGAGCATGACCCGGCACATCTTCGAGGCGTTCGGCCACGCGGCGAGGGCGACGCTGCACGTTGACGTGCTGCGCGCCTGCCGTCCGGGCGGCCACCCGGACGCGCACCACGTGGTGGAGGCGCAGTTCAAGGCGTTCTCCCGGGCGCTGCGCGAAGCCGTCGAGATCGACCCCCGCAACGCCGGGGCGCTGCCGTCCACCAAGGGGGTGCTGTGATCTCGCTGGTTCTGTTCGCGATCGCCGGCATCCTGGTCGGCGGCGTGATCCAGCTGGTCAAGTCGGGAGCCACCCGGTTCAGCATCGGGCTGACCGGTGTGCTGGCGGCGCTCGCCACGGCCGGCGGGTTCGCCTGGTGGCCGATGGGGGACGCGTGATGGGTAAGAACGTCGTCATCCTCGACTACGGGTCGGGGAACCTGCGGTCGGCGGAGCGGGCGGTCGCGCGTACCGGCGCCGACGTGACGGTGACCAGCGACCTCGCCGCGGCTGCCGAGGCGGACGGCCTGGTGGTGCCGGGCGTCGGGGCGTACGCGGCCTGCATGGCCGGGATCGAGGCGCTGAACGCCGGACCGGTGATCGCGGAACGGGTCGCGGCCGGCCGTCCGGTGCTCGGGATCTGTGTCGGCATGCAGATCCTGTTCGACTCCGGTGTCGAGCACGGCGTGGAGTCGAAAGGGCTCGGGCTGCTCCCCGGCTCGGTCACCAAGCTCTCCGCCGAGCGGATCCCGCACATGGGCTGGAACACCGTGGAAGTGCCGCGGGACTCACGGCTGCTGGCCGGTCTCGCCGGAGACGAGCGGTTCTACTTCGTCCACTCGTACGCTGCCCAAGATCTTGATCTGCTGGCCGAGGCCGGCGCCACGGTGACCACCGCAAGCCATGACCTGCCGTTCGTCGCCGTGGTGGAAGCCGGCGCGCTCAGCGCCGCGCAGTTCCACCCGGAGAAATCGTCGGACGCCGGCTACCTGCTGCTCCGCAACTGGGTCGCAGGCCTGGGGTGAGCAAGGAACGCGCGCGACGGCGGGCCGAGAGGCTCGCCGTCCTGGAGAAGGAGAAGGCGGTCCGGGCGCGGAAGGTCGCCCGCCGCAGCCGTCTCCGGCAGGTCAAGCGCGACCTGACTCCGCGGTTCGGGCGCAACGGGCGGCTCTACCACCGCAGCCGCCGTGAGCGGATCGGCATCGCGGTCGTGACGCTGCTGGCCATCGCCGCCGTCTGGACCTTCATCCCGGAACTGGCGCTCCGCGTCATCCTCACCGCACTGCTCGTTCTCGCCGTGCCGGCCCTCGTCGTCGTGGTGCTCGGCCGCCGTTCCTCCTAGGAGAATCGTGACACTCCAACTGCTTCCCGCCGTCGACGTCGCCGAGGGCCAGGCCGTCCGCCTGGTGCAGGGCGCCGCCGGCTCGGAGACCGCCTACGGCGACCCGCTCGAAGCCGCGCTGGCCTGGCAGAACGACGGGGCCGAGTGGATCCACCTGGTCGACCTGGACGCGGCCTTCGGCCGGGGCTCCAACGCCGAGCTGCTCGCCGACGTGGTGCGCCAGCTCGACGTGAAGGTGGAGCTCTCCGGCGGCATCCGCGACGACGAGTCGCTGACCCGTGCGCTGGCCACCGGCGCCACCCGCGTCAACATCGGCACGGCCGCGCTGGAGGACCCGGAGTGGTGCGACCGGATCTGCGCCGAGTACGGCGACCGGGTCGCGATCGGGCTGGACGTGCGGGGCCGTACCCTCGCCGCCCGTGGCTGGACCCGCGAGGGCGGTGACCTGTACGAGGTGCTCGCGCGCCTCGACAAGGCGGGCGCGTCCCGCTACGTCGTCACCGACATCACCAAGGACGGCACGATGCGCGGGCCGAACCTGGACCTGCTCCGCGAGGTCTGCGCCGCCACCGACAAGCCGGTGATCGCCAGCGGTGGCGTCTCCACGCTGGAGGACCTGCGGGCTCTCGCCACCCTGGAGCCGATCGGGGTGGAGGGCGTGATCGCCGGCAAGGCGCTCTACGCCGGCGCGTTCACGGTTCGTGAGGCGCTGACCGCCCTGGCGACCGCCTGATCCCAGGCGTCGCGCAACGCCTCCTCGGCGGCCTTGATCGCAGGACGGGCCGCCGAGGAGTCACGCCAGGCGATCACCACGCGCCGGGTGGGCAGCGGGGTGACGGCGACCACCCGGACGCCGTCGGGGAGGGCCGGGCGGGCCAGCCGGGGGATGAGACCGACGCCGAGACCGGCCGCGATCAGGGTCAGCTGGGTCTCGAACTCGCCGACCTGGAAGTCGGGGACGAGGCCGGGCAGTTTCCGCACCAGGTACTCGTAGCAGACGTCGCCGGCGCGGACGGCGATCCAGCGCTCGTCCCGAGCGTTCGCCAGGGTGACTCTTCCCTTCAAGCGATGATTTGTCGGCACGATCAGGTCCGCATGGTCCGCGCCGATCTCCACCTTGGTCACCGTGTCCGGATATTTCAGCCCGACCTCCGGCCAGTCGTCCAGCACGGCCAAATCGACGTGACCCCGGCGGAGCAGCTCCAGCCCCTCGTGCGGATTCACCTCGATCAGGCCCGTGGTCAGCTGCGGATGATCGACGGCCAGCCGCCGCAGCGCATGCGGCATCAGCGCCCGGCACGCGGTCGCGAAGGCCGCCACGGTGAGCCGGCCGGTCACCGTGTCCCGATGCGCGGCGAGCGCCGACTCGGCCTCGTGCACGCTGGTCAGCACCCGCTCGGCGTGATCGGCGAGAACCCGGCCGGCGTCGGTGAGCCGCAGCCTGCGGCCGTCCTTCTCGACCAGGACCGCGCCGGTCTCCCGCTCGAGTTTCGTGATCTGCTGGGAGACCGCGGACGGCGTGCAGTGCAGCGCCTCGCCCGCCGCGAGCACCGTGCCGTAACTCGCCACCGCGTGCAGCGCCCGCAGCCGGCCCAGGTCAATCATGTAGCGATGCTACATCGTCGGTGTAGGTTATTTTGCTGGTGCTTAACGGTCCATCTGGTGAACGCTTGCTCGCATGAGACCGCGCCACCTCGCCCTCGCCGTCGCCGTCGCGGCGATCTGGGGCTTCAACTTCGTCGCCATCGACGCCGGACTCGACCACTTCCCGCCGCTGCTGTTCTCCGCGCTCCGCTTCGGACTCGCGGCGTTCCCGGCGCTGCTCTTCGTCGGCCGCCCGCAGGTGCCGTGGCGCTGGATCATCGCCGTCGCCCTGATCCTCGGCGTCACCAAGTTCTCGCTGCTCTTCGCCGGGATGGCCACCGGCATGCCGGCCGGGCTCAGCTCGCTCGTCCTGCAGAGCCAGGCGATCTTCACGATGCTCTTCGCGGTGCTGTTCCTCCGTGAACGCCCGCGCCGGATCCAGATCGCCGGCCTCGCCGTCGCGGTCGCCGGCGTCCTCCTCGTGGCCACCCGGATGGGTGCCAACCTGCCGGCGTTCCTGCTGGTCATCGGCGCGGCGGTGGCCTGGGGCCTGTCGAACGTCGCCACCCGCAAAGCCTCGCCGCCGGACAGCCTGCGCTTCATGGTCTGGGTCAGCGCCCTCGCCACCGGCCCGCTCGTCGTGCTCTCGCTGCTGATCGACGGCCCGTCCGCCGACCTCGCCGCGCTTCGCGCGATCAACACCGAGGCCTTGCTCTCGCTGCTGTACATCGCGCTGATCAGCACGCTCGCCGGCTTCGCCGGCTGGGGATTACTGCTGCGGGTGTACGGGGCCGCGACCGTCGCGCCGTTCTCGATGCTGGTCCCCTTCTTCGGGATGGCGTCGGCTGCCGTGTTCCTGGGGGAGCCGATCCATCGGGTCGACGTCATCGGCGGGGTGCTCGTCGTCGGCGGGGTGCTTCTGGGACTGGTCCGGGGCCCTCTCCTCGCCAGAAGGAGCCTGGTTAGGGTTGAGGCATGACGGTCGCGGTTCGTGTAATCCCCTGCCTGGACGTGGACGCCGGACGGGTGGTGAAAGGCGTCAACTTCGTCGACCTGCGGGACGCCGGTGACCCGGTGGAACTGGCCGCCGCGTACGACGCCGCGGGCGCCGACGAGCTGACCTTCCTCGACGTGACGGCCTCCTCCGACGACCGGGGCACGATGCTCGACGTGGTGCGGCGCACCGCCGAGTCGGTCTTCATCCCGCTCACCGTGGGCGGCGGCGTCCGCTCGGTGGAGAACGTGGACGTGCTGCTGCGCGCCGGCGCCGACAAGGTGGGCGTGAACACCGCGGCGATCGCCCGTCCCGAGCTGATCCGGGAGATCGCGGAGAGGTTCGGCAACCAGGTCCTGGTGCTCTCGCTCGACGTGCGCCGCTCGCCGGACCAGCCGAGCGGCTGGGAGGTCACCACCCACGGCGGCCGCCGCAGCGCCGGCCTGGACGCGATCGAGTGGGCGGCCCGGGTGGCGTCCCTGGGCGCCGGCGAGATCCTGCTGAACTCGATGGACGCGGACGGCACCAAGGCCGGCTTCGACCTCGAGCTGATCCGCGCGGTCCGCGCGGTCGTCGACATCCCGGTGATCGCCAGCGGCGGCGCGGGCGCGGTCGAGCACTTCCCGCCGGCGGTGGACGCCGGCGCGGACGCGGTGCTGGCGGCGAGCGTCTTCCACTTCGGCGACCTGACGATCGGTGAGGTCAAGAACTCCCTGCGCGAGGCCGGCAACCCGATCCGCTGACCTCAGGCGGTCCGGGCCAGCGGCAGATCACGCAGTCTGCCGTTGATGAGTTCGGCCATCTCGGGTGAGAGCGGCAGATCGGTGGAGAGCGCGGACCACGTCTCGCGCATCCTCTCCACGAAAGCCGCCGCGAGCGTCGCCAGCTCCTCGGGGTCGGGGTAGCCGATCCGCTCGCCGAAGCGGCGGAAGGTCGCCGGCGTCACCGAGGCGAAGTCCTTCGACCGGTCGAGGTTGAGAGCCAGCGTGTCCGCACGGAACGGCTGGTAGACGATGGTCGACACGAAGTCGTAGGCGGGACTCAGCTCGGTGAGTCCCGACCGCCCGTATCGCAGCGACCAGTTCTTGAGGTGTGCGTCCCCGTTGCCCATGAGGACGATGGCCACCAGCCGCCGGACGAATTCCTGAACGGCCTCCACACCGGCCAGAGTCAGCAGGATCCGGCCGATCGACTCGTAGTTCGCGTTCTGGTACTTCCGCTCGGGATAGACGTCGAGGATCTGGGCGAAGTCCTCGATGTGCTGACGGGCGCCGCCGAGCCGGTCGAACCGTTCGATGGCGAAGACCTTGGCACTCCGGTCGACCAGACCCGCGGGAACACCCTGTACCTCCGCCGCGGGGAAGAGCTCGATGGCGGGAACATCGACTCCCGACTCCTTCAGCCACAGCATCATCGAGTATTCGTTCTCGGGCACCTTGCGGAAGTCGTGGAACGGCAGCTTGACGATCCAGTCGCCCCCCTCGCCGCTGGCGGGAAGGGTGAGACCGCGATGGGTCTTGAGCAGGGACAGCTTCAACTGGATGCCGGCCAGGGAGAACTTGAGCCGGACGCCGTCCGGGAACTCGGACGCGGGCGGCGCCTCGTGCGGCTCCGGGAGCCTTGCCCACGGTTCGGAGGGGGCGACGGTGACCGCTCCCGGCAGATCGTGCCCGAGGCCGGCGAGCATGAAGAACTCGCGTTCCGGATGGATGCCGAGCTGCCGCGCCACGATGTCGCGCAGTGGGCCGCCCTTCTCCGGGAGCAGATTCGAGAACCACGGTGTGAGCCGCTGGTGTGTCGAGCGGACGCGTTCCGGGTCGTCCTCGAAGGTCTGGCCCAGAACCGGACGTCCGGTCGTGCGTGAATAGGCGCTGTCCGGTGTGAATCGTGCGGTGTTGCCGTCCAGCGTGATCTCACCGACCCGGCGGTCGTGCAGCCGGACGACGAGGAGCCATCTCTGTTCAGCGCGCATGGCTGTCCGCGTCCTCCGGCTCGTCGGAGATCAGCAGGTCGCTGATCGCCGGTCGATCGGAGGCGCCCCACTGCGCCCGCCTTCGGGCCTTGAGAAAGAACTCCGACGCCAGGAGCCGGCTTCGGTCATGGTCGAAGCCATCGAGATCGCCCGCCCGCAGCAGCGATAGCGCTCTGCTGCCGACCGCGTGCGATGCGAGGACATCCCGGTCGGGCGCCCGCGAGAGGAGAAGCTCTTCGAGCGGCCCCTCCTCCGGAGGCGAGAAGAAGGTCGACCCGGCGAATTCGCGGAAGACCGCCGACCCGCGCGCCTGCAGCAGGCCTGCGATCGGCAACGGCTCACCGGTCAGCAGGGAGCGAGGCTCGAGCGTGCTCAAGGCGAGCCTCGTGCCGGCCCGTGCCAGGTAATGCTCGGCCTCCGGGATCGTGGCCGGCAACAGGCGCAGCAGTTCGGCCACGTCGAGGGAGTCGGCACCGTGCAGTGGCGGCTGGCGGCCGGGCGATTCGGCGTATCCCATGGATCGCCACAACCAGCGGTCGAGAAGAACACGCGCACGTGCGGAAGGGTTCGGGTTGAGATCGAAGAATCCGGCCAGGACCGGAAGCAGCGCGAGGTGGTTCTCCCACACCGTCAGATGCGGGATTCCGGCCTCCTCGCTCAGCCACGCCGTCGCCCGGCGCAGCGCGTCCGTGGTTCGCTCGGGGCTCGAACCGGAGAGCCGCGGCGTCCACGAACCGATCAGGATCATCGTCTCCAGAACGCTGCTGTCGGGCAGCGGCCCGAACGCGGGATCGGAGGCCTGCGCCACGCCGCGATTCCCGGGCCGCCGGGTATGGAAGAGGTCGGCCTCGTTCAGACGGACGCCACCGTTGTTCAGGCTCACGAAGATCTCCGCGGCGGACTCCAGCGGGGTGTGGGCGATCCGCACCACTCCGACCCTGTAGTCGAGGATGCGGGAACGTATCTCCAGCGCTCGTTCGACCAGAGGATCCGAGTCGAGGCCGTTCAACCAGGAATGGAACGCGTACGGATCCAGAGCCGCATCCAGGGGGAGATCGAGCGGCTCACCCGGCTCCCGTTGCGGGATCAGGGTCTCCGACGAGAGGTCGTAAGCGAGGCGGATCGCGCCGGACCCGGCCTTGTCCACTGCCAGAAGGGCGCCGGCGAGAGTGCCGAGCCGTTGTGATCCGTCGATGACCAGCCACGCGGACGGGTCGCCGGGAGCGGTGATCCGCACCGGGCCGATCCACTCGGTGGAAGGTCCCGCCGGGCTCTCCATGATGGTGATCATCCCGGTCGGCCGCCCGGCCAGGATGCTCTCGAAGAAGGGCACGACCTGTTCCGCCGTCCAGACATAGGGACGATGGAAGGGTGGAAGCCGGAATCGGCCTTCGACGATCGCGTCCACGACCCGGGCCATGGGAAGGAAGGTGGCCTCTGCCATCCCGCACCCCCCATCGATCGCCCGGACAGCCCGTTACGAGGTCATTTAACCGTACGGACGGGTTCGTCAGCGATGACCGAGCCGCTCAGCGGCCGTCGGCCAGGCGTAGGCGGTACTCGCGGAGGGCGGCCGTGTAGGCCTGCTCGTCCAGGACGTAGTCCGCGTCGCCCGGCGCGGGGCCTCGGTTCAGCTGGGCCTGCAAGGTCATCACTGCCGAGGAGAGGCCGCTGAACGGTCTCGTGCGCCAGAGCTGTTCACCGGCCGGGGCGACCTCGATCAGGTCGTCCTCCACGGTGATCAGACCGGCGCCGGCCAGGCGGCGCAGCGATTCCTCGAGGTCCTCGCGGCTGGGCACGCTGTGGTGCAGGAAGTCGGCCGCCGCCAGCAGGTCGGCCAGGGTCGCTCCGGTGACCGGCAGGGCGGCATGCATCGCCCTGTCGCGTTCCAGGCGCTCGGCGATGACCGCGGAGACGAAGACCCAAGCGTCGTTCCAGTGCCAGTCGCCGACCCCCATGCCGCAATGATGCCGTGTCGTGGCCCGGCCGGGAAGCGAATGTGTCCGGATGATCAACGCGCCGCCGTCGGCGGTGGAAGTGGATCAACCGGGGCTAGACCCGGACAGGGAGTACTCGGTGGTCGGCGGGCGCCGGTCGAGGGCGGACGGTCAGCGCCGGGAGAAAGAGGTGCACCAGGGGACCGATCGTCACGGCGTACGCAATGGTCCCGATCCCCGCCGTTCCGCCGAGCAGGAAGCCCGCGCCCAGCACGCTCAGTTCCAGGCCGGTGCGGATCAGCCGCAGGGAGATCGTGGGGAAGCGGGCGGCCAGGCCGGTCATCAGGCCGTCGCGCGGGCCGGGGCCCATCCGGGAGCCGATGTAGAGGCCGGTGGCGAAACCGTTCAGCAGGATGCCGCCGACCAGGTAGCCGATCCGGGCCGGGAGCCCCTCGCCGGCCGGCAGCACCGCGAGGGCCGCGTCGGCGGAGAAGCCGACCACGACCAGGTTCGCGACGGTGCCGAACCCGGGCCGCTGGCGCAGCGGGATCCAGAGCAGCAGCACCGGCACGCCGACCAGCAACACGATCCAGCCGAAGCTGATCCCGGTCACCTCGGCGAGTCCCTGATGGAAGACGTCCCAGGGGTTCAGGCCGAGGTTCGACTCGACCATCAGGGCCATCGAGACCCCGTAGAGGAAGAGCCCGGCGAACAGCTGGGGGACGCGCCGAAAAAGGTCCATGCTTGGCAGTCTTAATGCCAATCCGGCGATGTTAAAGTGCCAATCGAGCGGAGGTGGCTATGACAACGTCGGTACGCGGTGACCAATTGGCCCGGCTGCTGGGGCGGTGGCACTCGCTGCCCGGCCGCCGGCGCAGCCCTGACTACGCCGCGCTGGCCGGCGCGGTCCGCGGTCTGCTCGCCGACGGGCGGCTGGCCCTCGGCGTGCGGCTGCCGGCCGAACGGGAGCTCGCCGAAGCACTCGCGATCAGCCGCACCACGGTGTCCGCGGCGTACCGGGCGCTGCGCGAGACCGGCCACCTGACCAGCCGGCGCGGCGCGGGCAGCTGGACCACGCTGCCGCACGGCCACCGGGTCGCCACCTCCGGGCTGTGGACGCCCGACGACGACCTCGACATGATCGACCTGGGCTGTGCCGCGTCGGCCGCTCCGGTCGAGCTGGTGCCGGCCGCCCGGGCCGCCGCCGACGACCTGCCGCGCTACCTGGGCAGCGCCGGGTACCACCCGACCGGGTTGCCCGAGCTGCGGGCGGCGGTCGCGGAGGCGTACACGGCTCGGGGTGTGACCACCTCGCCCGAGCAGATCATGATCACCAGCGGCACGCAGCAGGCCCTCGACCTGGTGCTGCGGCTCTCCGTGCCGGTCGGGTCACCGGTGCTCGTGGAGACGCCGACGTACCCCAACGCGCTGGCCGCGCTCGCCGCCAGGCGCGCCCGGATCAGCACCCACGGCCTCGACATCGAGACCGGCTGGGACGGCGAGATGCTGCTCGGCGCGCTGCGCCAGACCAGACCCAGGCTCGCGTACGTGATTCCCGAGTTCCACAACCCGACAGGTCACCTGATGCCGGCCGAGCTGCGGGAACGTCTCGTGGTCGGCGCGCACGCGGCGGGCACCGAGCTGGTCGTCGACGAGTCCTTCGTCGACCTGCCGCTGGACGGGCAGGAGATGCCGCCGCCGGTCGCCGTCTTCGACAGGCACTCCCGCGTCACGTCGATCGGGGGGATGAGCAAGGCGTACTGGGGAGGTCTGCGGATCGGCTGGGTCCGCGCCTCGGCGCCGCTCGTGCAGCGGCTCGCCGCGATCCGGGTCGGCGTCGACCTGGGCAGCCCGGTCCTGGAGCAGCTGGTCGCCGTCCACCTGCTCCGCGGCGCGCCGGAGATCGTGGCGGCCCGGCGCGCGCAGTTGCGGTTCCGCCGGGACGCCGTGGTGACCGCGCTGCGCGAGATGCTGCCGGAATGGCGGTTCGTGGTGCCGGCCGGCGGGGTGACGCTCTGGGCCGAGCTGGACGGGCCGATCTCCAGCGCCCTGTCCCGGGCCGCTGAGGATCTCGGGGTCCGGCTGGCGCCCGGGCCGCGGTTCGGCCTGGACGGGACGCTGGAGCGGTTCCTGCGGGTGCCGTTCACCCTGGCGGCCGACGATCTGGTGGAGGCCGTCCGGCGGATCGCGGCGGTCCGGCACGACCTCGATCACGCGCCGCGCCCGACGTGGCGGAGCCCGGTGGTCATCACCTGAGTCAGGTCGGCTGGTAGAGGCCGATCAGGTGGCCGTCGGCGTCGCGAACCGTCGCGATCAGAGCGCCACCCACGTCGTGCGGTGAGCGCTCCGCGGAACCGCCCGCCACGATCAGGGCGCCGACCGCGGTCTCGATGTCGTCCGTCGACCAGTGGACGATCGGTCCGGCGGTCACGTCACCGTGCGGGTCGAGGCCGACCTCGGGCGCGCCCGGCGGGCGGAAGCCGACGTAGAACGGCTGGTCGACGTAGGGCTCCACGCCGAGCAGCGTCTGATAAACCACCTTGGCCCGGTCCAGGTCCGCGACCGGGACGATGATCGTGCGAATGGTCACCGGACGAGCCTACGAGAAAACGGGGCCGGACAGGTCCGGCCCCGTTCACAACGTCGCAGGTCAGAGCTGGGCGAGCGACCCCGCGTACATCTTGTCGATCTGCTCGGCGAAGTTGGTCTCCACGCTGCGCCGCTTGATCTTCATGGACGGGGTGACCTCGCCGGCCTCGATGCTGAGGTCGCGGGGGAGGATCGCGAACTTCTTGATCGTCTCCCAGCGGTTCAGCTTGGCGTTGAGCTCGTTGACGAAGCCCTCGACCAGTTTCTCGGTCTCCGGCGCGGTCACGATCTCCGCGTAGCTCTTGCCGGCGAGCGGGCCGCCCTCGGCCCACGACTTGATCGCGTCCTCGTCGAGCGAGATCAGCATGGTGACGAAGTTGCGGTTCTGGCCCACGACGATCGCCTGCGAGGTGTACGGGCAGACCGCCTTGAACGCGCCCTCGATCGCCGACGGGGCGATGAACTTGCCGCCGGACGTCTTGACCAGGTCCTTCTTCCGGTCCGTGATCTTGAGGTAGCCGTCGGCGTCGAGCTCGCCGATGTCACCGGTGCGCAGGAAGCCGTCCTCGGTGAACGCCTCGGCGGTGGCCTCCGGCAGGTTGTGGTAGCCCCGCATGACCGGCGCGCCGCGCAGCAGCACCTCGCCGTCGCTGTCGATGCGCACCTCGAGGTCGCCGACCGGCTGGCCGACCGTCCCGATCTTGAGCTTGCCGCGGCGGTTCACGACGTTCGCCGCGCAGGCCTCGGTCATGCCGTAGCCCTCGAGGATCGGCAGGTTCGCCGCCGCGAAGAATTCCGAGATGTCCCGGCTCAGCGCCGCCGAGCCGCTGACCAGCACCCGCAGGTTGCCGCCGAGCTTCTGCTGAAGCTTCGAGAAGACCAGTTTCTCGGCGATCGAGTACTGCAGGCCCAGGCCCGCCGGGACCGGCTTGCCGGCCTGCTCCAGCGCGACCTTCTTCTTGCCGGTCGCGACCGCCCAGGCGAAGATCTTCGGCTTGAGGCCGCTGCCGGCCGTGCCGCTCGTGACGGTCTTGTTGTAGACCTTCTCGAAGATCCGGGGCGGCGCGCACATCAGCGTCGGCTTGATCACCGCGAGGAGGTCGATCAGCCGGTCCACCCGGCCGTCGACGTAGGTGGGGACGCCCACGTGCACGATGCCGCAGAGCAGCGTCTTGCCGAACGCGTGCGACATCGGCAGCCACAGGTAGTGCAGGTCGTCCGGCGAGAAGAGGCCCAGGTCCTCCTGCGCCACACCCTCCCAGGTCCAGCCCTTGTGCAGCAGCTCGACGCCCTTGGGACGGCCGGTGGTGCCGGAGGTGTAGATCAGGGTGGCGACGTTGTCCGGACCGAGCTGGGACACCACGTCGTCGATCAGCGACGGGTTCGCCCGCAGGGCCGCGGCGCCGAGCTCCTCGAGCTCGGTCAGGGTGATCTGCGGCGGGGTGGCGCCGGCGTCGGCGGGCCCCTCGATGATCACCACCTTGGTCACGGCCGTCTCGATGCCGGAGATCTTCAGCGCCTGCTTAGCGTTCTCCGCGATCAGCACCTTCGACCCGGAGTCGGACACGATGAACTGGGTGTCCTCCGGCTCGGTGGTCGGGTAGACGGTGGTCGCGGCCGCGCCGGCGACGTTGATCCCGAGGTCGGCGAGGATCCACTCGAGCCGGGTGTTGGAGAGGATCGCGACCCGGTCCTCCAGGCCGACGCCCAGCTCGCGCAGGCCGGCGCCGATGGCCCGGCAGCGGTCGCCGACCTGACGCCACGTCAGCCACTCGGGACCGGTGTCGGTCGCGTTCGGCTTCGCCAGCGCCCGCGCATCGGGGGTTTTGGCCACGCGCTGAAAGAGCATGTCCGGAATTGACCGGTAGGGAACCGCGAGAGCCATATCGGGTGCCGCCTTCGACCTGAACGGGGAGCTGGTAACGTCGGTGTTACCGCACAGTAATATGTGTCCGGCACCACGGCTAGACTGCGGGATCAACCAACTTCACCGGCGGAACGCCCTCTATCCTAGTCAGCCCCCATGTGAGGTCCAGAGCGCCGCCGGGCTCACAGCTGTTTGTCAGGGCAGAGTGACGCGGCCGGGATACGCGCCGTGACCGAGCGCCACCGTCAAACGCCGAGTTTCGCGGTGCGCAGCCGGTCGGCGGTGGCCGGATCGCCCTCGACGGTGACTCGCGCGGCGCGCTGCCGGCCGAAGAAGAAGACCGCCAGCTCCCCGGCGTCGCCACGCACCGAGACCTGCGGGTTGTCGCCGGTCAGCGCGGGCGGCCGGCCGGTCGGCGTGATCTCGGCGGCGATGCCCAGCCGGCGCAGCGAGGCGCGGGAGATCAGTTTCACGGTCCGCCACAGCGAGGCCTCGAACTCCGGCGTCAGGGAGCGCGGCTCCCAGCCCGGAGTGGCCCGGCGCACGTCCTCGTGGTGGATGAAGAACTCCAGCGTGTTGGCGAGCGGGTCGACCACCGGATTGGTCATCAGGCCCCAGGACGGCGGGTTGCGCACCTGGTCGACGAGTTGCTCGTAGGGCAGGGCGGCACGGGACAGGCGGACCCTCTCCCCGTACCCGGCAAGGGGTTTGATCATGATGCCGGCCGAGGCGTCCGGCCGGCGCTCCCGGACGACGAGATGCGCGGCCAGGTCGCGTGTGGTCCAGCCCTCGCAGAGCGTCGGCGCGTCCGGGCCCTCGCTGAGCAGCAGGTCGGCGAGGAGAGCACGTTCCCGGCGGGCATAGTTCGTCACCGGTCGATCCTAGTCGGTGTAACGCTGCACACAATGTAAACGAGTTGTTGATTCGGCAGGATGGACAGGTAAGGCCGGAAGCCTCGGCGAACACTTACCAGTCGGGTAGGAAATTGAGCGGCAGGGCCAGCAATGACGTGCTGGGACGGGGACTGCGGGTGCTCGGCCAGGCGATACGCACCGAGCCACGGCTCTTCGTCATCAGCTCGATCGGCAGCAGCGTCTTCGGTTTCTTGATCATCGCTAACTCGTACGTGGTCGGTTTCGTCACCGGTCATGTGATCGTGCCGGCGTTCGCGGCAGGGAGCGTGCGCACCGCCTCGCTCGCGCTTGTCGTGGCGCTGCTGGTGGGCATCAGCGGGCTGCGGGTGGCGAGCATCTTCGGCCGCCGGCTCGGCGCCGGGTACATGCAGTTCCGGCTCCAGGCGCGGTACCGGCGCGCGGTGACCCGCCGCTATCTGTCGCTGCCGCCGGCCTGGCATCAGCGGCATGCCACCGGCACGCTGCTCTCCAACGCGAACTCCGATGTGGAGGCGGCCTTCAGCCCGATCGCGCCGCTGCCGTTCGCGGTCGGCACGATCGTGATGATCTTCGGTGCGGTGGTCACGCTCTTCCTCACCGACTGGGTGCTCGCGCTGGTCGGCGTCGCGCTCTTCCCCACGCTGTTCGCGCTGAACCTGGCCTACTCCCGGCGGATGTCGCCGCGGCAGATCCACGCCCAGCAGATGCGCGCCAAGGTCAGCGCGGTGGCGCACGAGAGCTTCGACGGCGCCCTCGTGGTCAAGACGATGGGCCGGGAAGCGGACGAGTCACGCCGGTTCGGCGTCTTCGTCACCGATCTGCGCGACGCGCTGATCTCGGTGGGCCGGCTGCGCGGCGTCTTCGACCCGCTGATGGACAGCCTGCCCAGTGTCGGCACGCTCGCCGTGCTGCTGATCGGCACATGGCGGCTGCAGACCGGTGCGATAAACGTGGCCGAGCTGGTCAGCGTCGCGTTCCTGTTCACCGTGCTGGCGTTCCCGGTGCGCGCGATCGGGTGGGTGATCGGCGAGCTGCCGCGCAGCGTGGCCGGGTGGGAGAGGGTCCAGGCCGTTCTCTCGGCCGAGGGCGACCTCGAGTACGGGCAAGCAGACCTCCCCGGGAGTGGCCCCGCCGAGCTCCGCTTCGAGCAGGTCAGCTACCGATACGCCGACGGCCCGTCCAACCACCCCGCCACCGCCCAAGAACGGACTGAAGGCCCTCCTTACGTCCTTGAGGACGTGACGTTCACCGTCCCGCCCGGCAAGACCGTGGCCCTGGTCGGCGCGACCGGCTCCGGCAAGTCCACCATCGCCGCCCTCGCTATCCGGCTGGTCGACCCGGACTCCGGCGGCATCGCCCTGGACGGGGTGAAGCTGCCCGACCTGTCCGCCGCCGCCCTGGCCGGAGCGGCCGCGCTGGTGCCGCAGATCCCGTTCGTCTTCGACGACACGGTGCGCGGCAACATCGCGCTGGACCGGCCCGGGGTCGACGACGACCAGGTGCGGCACGCGCTGCGGCTGGCACAGGCCGACCGGTTCACCGCCGGCCTGCCGAAGGGGCTGGACACCGAGGTCGGCGAACGCGGCACCTCGCTCTCCGGCGGCCAGCGGCAACGGCTCACCCTGGCCCGCGCGCTCGCCGGACGGCCGCGTCTGCTCGTCCTGGACGACGCGACGAGCGCCGTGGACCCGCGCGTCGAGGCCGCCGTCCTGGGTGCGCTGCGCGACGGGGACGCGGGCGCCTCGATCCTGGTCGTGGCGTACCGGCGGGCCACCATCGCGCTCGCCGACCAGGTGGTCTACCTGCACCAGGGCCGGGTGGTGGCGACCGGGACACATCGTGAGCTGATGGCGGCGCAGCCGGGATACGCCGACCTCGTCACCGCGTACGAGAAGGCGGAGGAGCGATGAGCGCCGACGGAACCGTCGCGACGATCAAGCGGGGGCTGGCGCTCTCCCCGGAGCTGCGCACCGGCCTCGCCGGCACGATCGGCCTCGCGCTGCTGCAGATGGGCGGCCGGGTCTCCGTGCCGATCGCGATCCAGCAGGGCATCGACCGGGGGATCAACGCGCCCGGCGGCCCGGACCCGGGCGTCGTGCTCACCGTGGTCCTGCTGACGCTGCTCGCGCTGATGATCTCCACGCTCTGCGGGTACCTGATGACCCGGCGGCTCTTCACGGTCAGCGAGACGGCGCTCGGCGCGCTGCGCTCCCGGACGTTCCGGCACATCCACGATCTGTCGATGCTGCACCAGCAGTCCGAGCGGCGCGGCTCGATGGTGTCCCGGGTGACGAGCGACGTCGACCAGATCTCCCAGTTCCTGCAGACCGGCGGCATCCAGCTGCTGCTCGCCAGCGGCCAGCTGATCGTCTCGACAGCGGTGATGGCGATCTACTCGTGGCAGCTCACCATCGTGGTGCTGCTCGCGTTCGGCCCGGCGGTCGCGGTGATCCGGCTCTTCCAGAAACGGCTCGCGTTCGTCTACCGCACGGTGCGCGAGCGCACCGGCGTGATGCTGGGCGCCGTCGCCGAGAGCGTGGTCGGCGCCACCGTGATCCGCTCCTACGGGGTGGCGGACCGCACCGGCCGTCGCCTGGACACCGCGATCGACGACCTGCGGGTGGCGCAGCAGAGGGCGCTGAAGACGAGTGTGACCAGCTTCTCCAGCGGCGAGATCGGCGCCGGGCTGGCGCTGGCCGGCGTGGTCGTGGTCGGCACGCTGCTCGGTGTGGACGGTGGCCTCACGGTGGGGCAGCTCACCGCGTTCCTGTTCCTGGTGACGCTCTTCATCCAGCCGGTGCAGATCGCCACCGACATGCTGAACGAGGCGCAGAACGCGGTGGCGGGCTGGAGCCGGATCCTGGACGTGCTCGACGTCGAGCCCGACGTGGCCGACCCGGACGACCGGGGTGTGCCGCTGCCGGCCGGACCGCTGTCGGTGCGCTTCGACCATGTGTCGTTCCGCTATCCCGGCGGCCCGATCGTGCTGTCGGACGTGGATTTGGAGATCCCGGCGAAGATCAAGGTCGCGGTGGTGGGGGAGACCGGCAGCGGCAAGACCACGTTCGCGAAGCTGCTCACCCGGCTGATGGACCCCTCCGAGGGCGAGGTTCTGCTGGGCGGGGTTCGCCTCACCGACGTGCGGTTCTCGTCGCTGCGATCACGGGTGGTGATGGTGCCGCAGGACGGCTTCCTCTTCGACGCCACGGTGGCGGAGAACATCCGGTTCGCGGAGCCGTCGCTGAGCGACGACGACCTGCGCAAGGCCTTCGACGAACTCGGGCTCGGCGATTGGCTCGCCGGCCTGCCGGCCGGGCTCGAGACCCCGGTGGGCGAGCGCGGCGAGGCGCTCAGCGTGGGGGAGCGGCAATTGGTGGCTCTGGTACGGGCCTATGTCGCCGACCCGGATCTGCTGGTGCTCGACGAGGCGACAAGTGCGGTGGACCCGGCCACCGAGGTGCGGTTGCAGCACGCGCTCGACCTTGTCACGCGCGGGCGGACCACGGTGGCGATCGCGCACCGGTTGTCGACGGCCCAGGCCGCGGACGAGGTGATCGTCGTGGACGCGGGCCGCGTCGTGCAACGCGGCCCGCACTCACGCCTCGTCGCCGAGGAGGATTCGATCTACGCCAAGCTCTACGCCAGCTGGTTGGAACAGACGCGCTGACCGGCAAGTACGTGCGCCGGTGAGATGAGCGCGTCGCCCGCCGCGGCTGCTGTCAGCGTGTGCTGCCGGCAACCGCGGCGAGAAACCCGCCATCTCAGCGATTCGAGAGCCGCCTCATCAGCGGGCGTAGTACTCCACGACCAGCTGCTCGTCGCAGAGAACCGGGACCTCGGAGCGCTGCGGCGCCCGGACCACGGTGGTGCGCAGCTCCTCGAGAGCGGTGGAGAGGTACGGCGCGGTCGGCCCGTCCAGGTGCGCGCCGGCGGCGGCGATCTGGAACGGCGGCTTCTGCCGGCTGGTCTCCTTGACCTCGATGACCTGACCCGGCTTCAGCTTGTAGCCGGGGCGGTCCACCTTCTTGCCGTCCACGGTGAAGTGACCGTGCACGACCAGCTGGCGGGCCTGGTAGATGGTCCGGGTGAAGCCGGCGCGGAACACCGTCGCGTCGAGGCGGCGCTCGAGCAGCGTGACCATCGTCTCGCCGGTCTTGCCCTCAGCCTTGTGCGCGGCGTCGAACGCGGCCCGCATCTGGACCTCGCTGATGTTGTACTGGTGGCGAAGCCGCTGCTTCTCCAGGAGCCGGACCTGGTAGTCCGAGCTCTTCCGGCGTCCCCGGCCGTGCACGCCCGGCGGGAACGGACGACGCTCGAAGTACTTGACGCACTTACGCGTCAGCGGGATTCCGAGGGCTCGCGAGAGCTTCGCCTTGGGTCGAGAGTTGTTCAACAGAGATCTCCTGTTACGGTAAGCCTTGCCTAACTTAGGTAAGCCTAACCGGTGCCCGGAGGTGCTCGTCATGCAACCCAGTCCCGCCGAGATCGCGCGCACGCTTTCCGCCGGTCACCTGCCCGCCGTCGCACACATCGCTTGCCGTCCGGGGCCCGTCCCGGTCCGGCACGTCACCGACGCGCAGGGGCGTGTGCTCCTACTCGTGCCCAGCGAGGGTACCCTCGCCGCCGCGCTTCGGCCACAGGACGGGAACGACGACACCGCGCTCGTCCTCGACATCCGCGACGTGCCGCCGATGGCGTCCTCCCCGACCCTCGGCCGGGTGTGGGTCTCCGGCTGGGCCGTGCAGCTCACCGGCGACGACGCCCGGGCCGCCGCGCTCGACTACGCGGACACCGACGCCTGCGGTGACCTGCTCGACATCGGCGAGAGCCAGCTCCTGTACCGGATGGACGTGGCCGAGGTCCGGTACGAGCGCAACGAGAACCTCATCGAGATCGACCCGGACGAATACGCCGAGGCGACCCCGGACCCGCTGCGGGCCGTCGAGTTCGACCTCATCGCCGACCTCGCCGACCATCACGTCGAGGAGATGAGCGACTACGTGAAACGCCAGCTCGGACCGGCCGCCAAGCCCGGTGACGAGCCGCGCGTGGTGCGGATGGACAGGTACGGCTTCGTGGTCCGGATGGGCAAGAACCGCAGCGCCCGGCTGGCCTTCCCGCGCCCGGTCACGGACCGGCACGACCTGGCGCACCTGCTGCACCCGATCCTCTGCCGGCGCTGCACCGCGTCGGACAGCACGGCCGGTCACCCGGCCGCCTAGCGCCTGACGGGCGCTCCTCGAGCGGGTGGGATCCCGCAGCCCCCTTCTGCCGCCGTCGGGCTGCGGGACCCCACCTTCGTGCTCTGCCGGCCGGTGCCGCGGACGGCAGAGCACACCAAACCACAACGACGACGGGCGACACCTTCCGGTGCCGCCCGTCGTCGTCGTTCTCACATTGCTGTACGGCTTTACAGCTGTACGGCTTTACAGCGAGAGGATCCGCTCCAGGAACTCGCGGTAGTTGCGCATCGCCATCCGCATGCTCTCGGTGTCCGGCGTGTCGGTGCCGCGCAGCGGGTCCAGGTCGTCCCGCTCCGCCAGCAGCACCTCGGTGAGCTCGTTCACCGCGTCGGTGAGCAGGTCGTGCGCCCGGGTCAGCGCGTTGACCGGGTCGTCGACGAACTCGGCCTTCACCTCGTGCCAGGCCGCCCGGAAGTGCCGCGCCGCGTCCTCGTCCCAGACCGTGCGGGCGACCTCGGTCCGGTAGGTGGCCGGCTCCTCGTCCGGAGTCGCCCGGCGGGCGGCCCGGCGCACCGGCTCGACGTCCTCCAGGCTGGCCGAGCGGTGTGCCGGCGGGTGCCCGTTCTCATCGCCGCCGCGGCGGGCGCCGCCCACGGACAGACCGGTCACGCCGGAGTCCGGGAACGGGAACGAGGTGAACTCGGCCGGCGGCGGGGTCACCGAACCGACGCCCGGCGCGGCCGGGGTCACCGATGCGACGCCGAACGCCTCACCGGAGCGCCCCAGGCTGTAGCCGCTCGCGCCGAACCCGTACCCGCCGTCGGCGGCCGGCGGCAGCGCCACCGTCTCGCTGGACCGGTCGGCCGTGAGGTCCGGCGGGGTACGCGTCGCCGGGATCTGCACGGTCGGGTACTGAATCGCCGCGGCTGTCGCGCTGGAGACCGGCGCGCCCGAGGTGGGAGCGTCGGCGGCCGGCTCGGCCACCGGCTCGGGCGCGTCCGCGTGGGGCGCGCCGGAGACCGGCTCGAGCGGTGGGTGGTCCGGAGTGAACGCCTGCGCCGGTGGGTACGCGAACCCGGGCGAGACCGGAGCGCCGGAGACCGGCCCGGCAGCCGGGCTGCCCGAGGTCGGCGTGACGGGGTGGTTCGCGCTCGGCACCGTCGCCCAGCCGGCGGCAGCGGCGGGCTTCTCCTCGCCGTTGTCGCCGGAGTCGCCGGGCGCCGCCTGGCCGTCCGGGCCCGACGCCTCGCCGGTTTGGGCGTAACCGGGCGCCCCTGCCCGTCCGTTCATGTCTTCACGTCCGTTCTCGTCGCTGGGCCCCGCCCTGTCGGCGGCGTCCTGATCGGCGTCCGGCGGCGTCTCCGCCGCGGGTCCGTCCGCCGGTGTCGCTCCGGACGGCTCGTCGCCGTCCGGTTTTTCAGCGACTAGAGAGTCGCCGGGTTCGGCGACTTCCGCAACCGGAGCTTCCGTGAGCTGGGCCTCCTGGAGCTGAGCCTCCGGGGGTCGGGCCTCCGTGAGCTGGGCCTCCGGGAGTTCCGGCGCGGACTCCGGCGCGGGCCCCGCCTCGGCGGCGGCCGGGGCGCGGCCGCCGAACAGGAACCGCCCGGTCCCGCCGAGCCGGAACCCGCCGAAGGCGCCGTCCCGGCTCGGCGCCGGGCCACCGGCCTCCGGCTCCTGGGACTTTACGTCCTGAGCCGGCGCGGGCTGGTCGTCCGTCGGGACTGAGTGATCAGGATCGCGGGCCGGTGGGCCGGAGAACGGACGGCCACCGGCGGGATGGCGCTGACCGGACCGCCGGGCCGCCCGATTCAGGCCGAACGGGTCGGCGGACGGGGCCTGTGGGACCTGCGCGATCGGGATCTGCGCGACCGGCGGAACCGGTGTGGCAGGCGGAATCGGCGCGGCCGGGCGCACATAACCGGCGAGCAGGTCGGCCGGCGTCTCCGGAGGTTCCGGTTTGCGGCGGGAGCCGAGCGCCACCATCTCCGCGTCCTCACCGGCCGGGTACGCCGCCGGGGCCGGGCCGTCCGCATCGGGACGGACCTGCCAGAAGCGGGCGAGGCCGGGTGCGGGCCGGGTGTTGTCGGGGCTGGACGTCGGGTCCATTTCGGTTGTCACCACTCCCGTTCGCGAGTGCGCACCCACCGAAGGCTGTCCTCGACGTGCGCAGACTCGCCCAGGGCGGCGGGTGCCGGGTAGTCAGGCACGTACCGCGCTTGGGCGACGGTACCGCTCCGCAAGGCCCAGCACACCCCCGGTTACCGGATCGTGGGCCCCCTGCGGGTCGTTACCGGCCCGCGGACCGATGGGGGAGAATCCAGTCCGTGCCCGTACCCGAAACAGAGACGACCCTCGACCCGGCGATCGCCGCCAGGCTCAAGCGCAACCCGGACGGACTCATCGCCGCGATCGTGCAGGAGCACGGCACCGGCGACGTCCTGATGCTCGCCTGGATGGACGACGAGGCGCTGCGCCGCACGCTCGCCACCGGCCGCGCCACCTACTGGTCCCGCAGCCGGAACGAGTACTGGGTGAAGGGCGCCACCTCCGGCCACCATCAGCAGGTACGGAAGGTGTCGCTGGACTGTGACGGCGACGCGCTGCTGGTCACGGTGGTGCAGACCGGCGCGGCGTGCCACACCGGCACGCACACCTGCTTCACCGACGACCTTCCCGTGGAGGCGTGATGACCAGCGGAGTGGTGAGTCCGGACGAGGCCGGCTTCCTCAGCGAGTCGCGCCGGCGACGGGTCGTGCCGGTCACCCGCAAGCTCCTCGCGGACGGGGAGACGCCGGTCGGGGTCTACACCAAGCTGGCCGGTGGGCCGGGCACCTTCCTGCTGGAGTCGGCGGAGCAGGGCGTCGCCTGGTCGCGGTACTCCTTCGTCGGTGTCCGCAGCGCCGCGACGCTGGTGGAGAAGGACGGGCAGGCGGAATGGCTCGGGACGCCGCCGGACGGCGTACCCCATGGTGGTGATCCGGTCGCGGCCCTGCGGGAGACGGTGGCCGCGCTGACCGGTGGGGCCGCGCCCGCCGAGGGCCTGCCCCCGCTCACCGGTGGCATGGTCGGCTATCTCAGCTACGACCTGGTCCGCCGCTTCGAGCGGATCCCGGCCACCGCGGCCGACGACGTGCCCCTGCCCGAGCTCGGCATGATGCTCGCCACCGATCTGGTGGTGCTCGACCATCACGAGGGCTCGGCGCTGCTGGTGGCGAACGCGGTGCTCGCCGAGGACGCCGGCGACGCCGCCCGGCTCGCCGCCTACCACCAGGCGGTCGGCCGGCTGGACGCGATGACGACCGCGCTGTCCCGGCCCACCCCGCCGATGGTCTCCACGGTCGACCGCAGGCCGGCCGGTGACCCGGTCAGCCGGACCGCGCCGGGGGACTACCAGAAGGCGGTGGAGACGGCGAAGGAGGCGATCCGGGCCGGCGAGTGCTTCCAGATCGTGGTGGCGCAGCGGTTCGAGCGCCCGACCGACGCGAACGCGCTCGACGTCTACCGGGTGCTGCGGGCCACCAACCCGAGCCCGTACATGTACCTGCTGCGCTTCGACGACTTCGACATCGTCGGCTCGTCGCCGGAGGCGCACCTGAAGGTCAGCGCGAACCGCACCGCGCTGCTGCACCCGATCGCCGGCACCCGCTGGCGGGGCGCCACCCCGGAGCAGGACGCCGCGCTCGCCGCCGAGCTGCTCGCCGACCCGAAGGAGCGGTCCGAGCACGTCATGCTCGTCGACCTGGGCCGCAACGACCTGGGCCGGGTCTGCGAGCCGGGCTCGGTCGAGGTGCCGGAGTTCGCCCGCATCGAGCGGTACAGCCACGTCATGCACATCGTGTCCACTGTCGTCGGCAAGCTTCGTGCCGACCGGTCCGCGTTCGACGCGCTGGCCGCCACGTTCCCGGCCGGCACGCTCTCCGGCGCTCCCAAGGTGCGGGCCATGGAGATCATCGAGGAGCTGGAGCCGACCCGGCGCGGCCTCTACGGCGGCACGGTGGGCTACTTCGGCTTCGCAGGGGACATGGACATGGCGATCGCGATCCGGACCGCGCTGCTCAAGGACGGCGTCGCCTACGTCGGCGCGGGCGCCGGCATCGTGGCCGACTCCGACCCGGCCGCCGAGGAGCAGGAGACCCGCAACAAGGCGGCCGCCGTGTTCGCCGCGATCGCCTCCGCCGAGACCCTGCGCGCGGCACGATGACCAGCCGCCGGACCCATCTCGCCGCGATCGCCGCCTGCCTGGCCGGCGCCGGTCTCACCCTCTATGCCGTGACCCGGGTCTGGTCGGTCCAGGTCGAGCACCGGACCGGCCTCTCCGACCTGCGCACCGAGCAGACCGGCGCGGAGTCCCAGCCGTGGCTGATCGGGCTGGCGGTGGTCGCGCTGGCCGGGACGGGGGCGCTGCTCGCCACCCGCGGCCGGGTGCGGCGCGGGCTGGGCGTGCTGCTCGCGCTGATCGGCGCGGGCATCGTCGCCGGCGGCGTGCTGGCGCGCGTCACGCTGGACGCCGGCGAGGCCGGCGCCGCGGCCGCGATCTGGCCGGTGGCGTGCGTGCTGGGAGGCGCGGCCGTCGCGGCGGGCGGGGTGCTTGCCGCGCGGCACGGCCATCTCTGGTCGGCCATGTCAGCGAGGTACGAGCGGAGCAGCGCGCCGCCGCCGCAACCGGATGTCTCGGCCGACAGCAGGACGCTGTGGGACGCGCTGGACCGAGGGGAAGATCCCACTGTCCGCTGATTCACCCATTTGGGGTGTTTCAGCGGCTGCTCCGGGGGCGTCTCAGCGGGCGGCGACCAGTTTCTGGACGCGGACGGCCTGCCGCGGGTTCGACTTGATCATGGCGGCGACGGCGCGGCTGGTCTCCGCGCGGGCCTCGGCGCGGGCGCGGTCGGCCTGGATGGCGGCCCACGCGTTGTCCCGCGCGGTGCGGACCTTGTCCGGGCCCACCACCACCTTCTGCACCTCGGTGACGACATCGGCCGCGAGCGCGACCAGGGTCCGGGAGACGGTGGCGAAACCCAGCGTGGGGGTGGGCCTCGACTGGAGGGAAACGGCAGTGGCCATGAGGTCGACTCCGCAATCATCGTCCGGCTGGCGGCAAACGCGTGCGGGAAGCACGAGCTGCCGGGACAAGTCTGCCCGAGTCACATGATGGTGGAGTCCTATTTCCGCACGGTGACATCAGGGTCAACGCGCCGTGGTATCGGCCGTTCGGGGGAAGGGGCCCAGCGCAACGGCATGAGGACTTGCCGGAGGATGTGAGGGAGAAAACAGTTTCCCGGGGCAGCCTGGCATTATGCCCCACCCCGATCCGTGAGGCGCGCCATACCCCGGCCGGGCGGGGACGGCCGTCACCTCCTAGCATCGGGCCGAAGACACCCGGAGAGGGGAGTCATTACGTGACATCCGATCAGGCGGAAGCGGGCAGTGGCGGCCCCGCGAAAGCTCCGCAGAACGTTCTCGAGGAAATCCTCGCCGGTGTGCGTGAGGACGTAGCGGCGCGCCAGGAGCGCACGCCGCTGGAGAAGGTGCGTGAGCTGGCGGCGGCTGCTCCGCCCGCGATCGACGCGTACGCCGCGCTGCGCAAGCCCGGCGTGGCGGTGATCGCCGAGGTGAAGCGCTCGTCGCCGTCGAAGGGCACGCTCGCCGACATCCCGGACCCGGCCGAGCTGGCCGGGGAGTACGCGGCCGGTGGCGCGCGCTGCATCAGCGTGCTCACCGAGGGCCGCTGGTTCGGCGGCTCGCTGGACGACCTCGTCGCCGTGCGCAAGTCGGTCAAGATCCCGGTCCTGCGCAAGGACTTCGTGGTCTCCAGCTATCAGGTGCACGAGGCGCGGGCGCACGGCGCCGACCTGGTGCTGCTGATCGTCGCGGCCCTCGAGCAGAACGTTCTGGTCGGCCTCCTGGAGCGCATCGAGTCGCTGGGCATGACCGCCCTCGTCGAGGTGCACAACGAGGAGGAGGCGGACCGGGCGCTGGAGGCGAACGCGAAGGTCATCGGGGTCAACGCCCGCGACCTGCGCACCCTCGAGGTGGACCGGTCGGTCTTCGAGCGCATCGCGCCGGGCCTGCCGAACAACGTGGTCAAGATCGCCGAGTCCGGCGTGCGGGGCCCGCACGACCTGATCCGGTACGCGTCGGCCGGCGCCGACGCGGTGCTGGTCGGCGAGGGCCTGGTCACTCAGAAGTCGCCGCGGGACGCGGTCGCCGAGCTGGTGAACGCGGGCAACCACCCGGCGACGCCGCGGCCGGTCCGATGAGCGTCGAGTCGCTGCCGGACCTGGCCGGTCACTTCGGACGGTACGGCGGCCGGTTCGTCCCGGAAGCGCTGATCAAGGCGCTCGACGAGCTGGACGCCGCGTACCGGTCGGCGAAGGCGGACCCGGAGTTCCAGGCGCGCTTCCAGGACCTGCTGCTCAACTACGCGGGCGTGCCGTCGCTGCTGTACCGGGCGACCCGGCTCTCCGCGGAACTGGGCGCGGAGATCCTGCTGAAGCGGGAGGACCTGAACCACACCGGCGCCCACAAGGTGCGCAACGTGCTGGGCCAGGCGCTGCTCGCCAAGCGGATGGGCAAGCACCGGGTGATCGCCGAGACCGGCGCCGGTCAGCACGGTGTCGCGAGCGCCACGGCGGCCGCGCTGCTCGACCTCGAGTGCGTGGTCTACATGGGCGAGACGGACACCGAGCGGCAGGCGCTCAACGTGGCGCGGATGCGGATGCTCGGCGCCACGGTGATCCCGGTGACGAACGGCTCCCGCACCCTGAAGGACGCGCTCAACGAGGCGCTCCGCGACTGGGTGACGACCGTCGACACCACCCACTACCTGCTCGGCACCGCGGCCGGGCCGCACCCGTTCCCGGAGCTGGTCCGCGACTTCGTCGGCGGCATCGGCGTCGAGGCGCGGGCGCAGTGCCTGGAGCTGACCGGCAAGCTGCCGGACGCCGTGGCGGCGTGTGTCGGCGGCGGCTCCAACGCGATCGGCATCTTCCACGCGTTCGTGCCGGACGACGGTGTGCGGCTGTACGGGTTCGAGGCGGGCGGCGACGGCGTGGAGACCGGCCGGCACGCGGCGTCGATCACCGGTGGCTCGGTGGGCGTGCTGCACGGCAACCGGACGTACCTGCTGCAGGACGACGACGGCCAGACCATCGAGTCGCACTCGATCTCGGCGGGCCTGGACTACCCGGGCGTCGGCCCGGAGCACGCCTGGCTGCACGACACCGGGCGGGCGACGTACGAGCCGGTCACCGACGCCGAGGCGATGACGGCGTTCCAGCTGCTCTGCCGTACCGAGGGGATCATCCCGGCGATCGAGAGCGCGCACGCCCTGGCCGGTGCCGCGAAGATCGCGCCGCGGCTGCGCGAGGAGCTGGGCCGGACCCCGACCATCGTGGTCAACCTGTCCGGGCGCGGCGACAAGGACGTGCACACGGCCGGCGCCTACTTCGGCATTCTCGACAGGGTCGAGACGGTCGTACCCGGGGAGAACACGTGAGCATTGCGGCCACCTTCGCCAAGGCCAAGTCGGAGAACCGCGCGGTGCTGGTCGGCTGCATGCCGGCCGGCTTCCCGACGGTCGACGACAGCATCGAGCAGATGATCGAGATGCACCGGGCCGGGTGCGACGTGATCGAGGTCGAGCTGCCGTACTCGGACCCGGTCATGGACGGCCCGGTGATCCAGAAGGCGAGCGACATCGCGCTCGCCAACGGGGTCCGCACCCGGGACACCCTGAAGATCATCGACGCGGTCGCCTCGGCCGGCGCCACAGTGGTGCTGATGACGTACTGGAACCCGATCGAGAAGTACGGTGTCGACGCGTTCGCCCGTGACCTCGCGGCGGCCGGGGCCACCGGGCTGATCACGCCCGACCTGATCCCGGACGAGGCGAGCGAGTGGATCGCCGCTTCGGATCAGCACCACATCGACCGTACGTTCCTGGTCGCGCCGAGCTCGACCGACGAACGCCTCGCGATGACCGTCGCGAACTGCCGCGGCTTCGTCTACGCCACCGCGCTGATGGGCGTGACGGGGGCCCGCACGTCGGTCTCCTCGCAGGCGCCGGAGCTGGTGGCCCGGATCCGGGCGGCGGACCCGTCGATGCCGGTCGGCGTCGGTCTCGGTGTCGGCAACGGCGCACAGGCCGCCGAGGTGGCCGCGTTCGCCGACGGCGTGATCGTCGGCAGCGCGCTGATCCGCTGCGTGCTGGACGCCCCGGACCGCAGGACCGGACTGGACCGGCTGCGCGCCCTGAGCGCTGAGCTGGCCGAGGGTGTCCGAGCCTGCTGAGAAGGCGCTGAGATACCGGGCTCGGCTTTACGAAATCGGAGCCTTGCCCGGCACTCACCTTCCAGCGTCGCGGCGGTAGCGTGTGCACCCGTGAACATCGCCGCCATCCCCAGCCCGACGACGTCCGTGTGGCATCTCGGGCCCTTCCCGGTCCGTGCATACGCGCTCTGCATCATCGCCGGCATGGTCGTCGCCACGCTCCTGATGGAGAAGCGCCTGCGCAACCGTGGCGTGGCGCCGTGGACCTCGCTGGACATGGTCGTGTGGGCGGTGCCGTTCGGCATCATCGGCGCCCGGATCTACCACCTGATCACCTCGCCGCAGGACTACTTCGGCGCCGGCGGTGACCCGATCCGCGCCTTCTACATCTGGGAGGGCGGCCTCGGCATCTGGGGCGCGGTGGCCGGTGGTGCGCTCGGCGCCTGGATCGCGGCCCGGCAGATCGGCCTGCCGCTGAGCGTCTTCGCCGACGCGCTCGCCCCGGCGCTGCCGGTGGCCCAGGCGATCGGCCGGATCGGCAACTGGTTCAACAACGAGCTCTACGGCAAGGTCACCACGCTGCCGTGGGGCCTCGAGATCCACGAGATGGACTCGGCCAACCCCGGCCACGCCACCATGATCGACGGCGAGCCGGTCACCAAGCCGGAGCTCTACCACCCCACTTTCCTGTACGAGGCGGTCTGGGACCTCGGCATCGCCGGTGTGGTGTGGCTGCTCGACCGGAAGTTCAAGTTCGGCCGGGGGCGGGCGTTCGCGCTCTACGTGATGCTCTACACCGCCGGGCGCGGCTGGATCGAGATGCTGCGCACCGACGAGGCCAACCAGTTCTTCGGCATCCGGCTCAACGTGTTCACCGCGATCATCCTGTTCCTGGCGGCGGCCGTCTACTTCGTGGTGGTGCGCGGCCCGCGGGAGTACGTGGTGCCGATCGACGCGCCGGAGACGGCGCCCGCCGGGCCGGACGCCGAGGACTCCGCCGGCGACGTCTCGCAGGTGGACGTCACGGGTGGTGGTCAGCAGACGGGCGGGGCCAAGACGCCGGTGGCCTATCAGGTGGTGGACGAGCAGCGGTTCCGGGAGTACCAGCGGACCGGGTTCCTCGCGCCCGCACCCGCCGGCTCGGATCCGGCCTCGGCCTCGGATCCGGCTTCCGCTGCGGAGGAGTCGGTACCGACGGCCTCCTCGCCGGACGACAAGAACTGACGCCCGGCCCGCGTCATGCGTACGGCCGTAGTCGTCGGCGCGGGCATGTCCGGGCTCGCCGCCGCAGGGGCGCTGTCGCGGACCGGCTGGCGGGTCGTCGTCCTGGAACGCGCGGAGCGGGTGGTGGCGTCCCCGACCGCTGTCGTGCTCTGGCCCAACGGGCAGCGCGCCCTGGAATCGCTCGACCCGGACGGCGGGTGGCCGGCGATCTGGTCGGCGCTGCCGGACGGCGGGGTTCGCCGCCCGGACGGGCAGTGGCTGATCGCGCCCCGATCCCGGGCCGGCACGGGCCCGGCGCCGGTCGTCGTCCCGCTGGGCGACCTGTACGACGCGCTGATCGCCGGACTCGGCGACACGGTGGAGATCCGGACCGGCTTCGACGTGACGACCGTGCTGGCCGGCCGCGACCGGCGCCCGTCGGCCGGCGACGGCCGGACCATGATCGAGGCTGATCTGGTCGTCGGGGCGGACGGCATCGACAGCCGGGTGCGCGCGGTGGTGGCGCCGGAGGCGGTGGCGCTCGGTACCGGGCTGGCGGCGTGGCAGGCGGTCGTTCCGAGTTTCCGGGTGCCGGATCTGCCGGGGTTCGTCGGCGGGGAGACGCTGGGGGCCGGGTACCGGTTCGTCGCTGTTCCGCTCGGCGTGGGCAATCCTGGCGGCGGCGTGGCTTTTCCGGGCGGCGGCTACAACAGCGGCGGCTACAACAGCGGCGGGTACCAGGGCGGCGGTTACCGCGGCGGCGGGTACCGGGGCGCCGTTTACTGGGTGGCGACCGCTGCCGGGGCGGCCCGGCCCGAGTCGGCGGCTACCCAGCTGGCGTTGCTGCGCCGGTGGTTCGCCGGGTGGCACGAGCCGGTCGGTGCGCTTCTGGAGGCGACCCGGCCCGAGGATGTGATCCCGCAGGGTGTGCGTGAGCTGCGGCCGCTGCCCCGGGCGTACGGCTTCCGGTGCGGACCCGGCGGCGTGGTGCTGATCGGTGACGCGGCCCACGCGATGCCGCACCACCTGGGTCAGGGCGCGTGCCTGGCGTTCGAGGACGCGGCGACGTTGCGGGTCCTGGCAGCGGAGGCGGCGCCGGGGGAGCGGCTTGTCGCGGCGATCGAGGAGTACAGCCGGTTGCGCCGCCCCCGGACCACGACCGTGATCCGGCAGAACCGGCGGATGTCGGCAGTGGTGCAGGCGCGGGGCCGGCTGGCGCTGAGGGCCCGGGACGCGGCGCTGAACCACATGCGCCCGAGAATCCTCGGACGGACCCTGAACCCGGCCGCCGACTGGTCCCCGCCCGGCTGACCACCGGGGCGGCGGCGGGCGAAGCGGGGATGCTCGGGCGCAAGATCAGATTGTGGGAACGGGATTCACCCGATCGATGCGGGCGGCCCGCAGCGCTGTGAGCGCTAACAACGATTCCTGCGGTAAGGATCGGTCAGAGCTCGGCTGCTTACCGCGTACCAAATTGTGGGAAGAGTGAGATAGTCGCTCGGGCCTGGAAGATCACAGCGTCGCCGCCGCCGGCGTGGCGATGCAGGCCGTGCCCACGCGGCGGAATCCGACGCGGGTGTACAGACGGGCCACGTCGTCGTCTCCCGCCGACAACAGGACGAGATCGACCCCGCTGGCCAGCAGCCGGCCGGTGAGAGTGGCGGTGAGCTGGGACGCGTACCCCCGATTGCGGGCCGACGGCAGGGTGGCCACGCCGACGATCTCCGCGACGTCGCCGGCCCGCTGGCCGGTCGCTGTCGCGAGGATGCCCTCGTCGGGGGCCTCGGCGACGGCTGTGACGTAGTTGCCGCTCTCGAACATGGCCCGCGCGTGCCGCACCGCCTCCTCGCTCGGGGGCTCGGCCGCGTCCCGTTCGGCGGGGCCGGCGCCGTCGATGACCAGTGTGTTCTCCGCCATCTCCAGGGGCGCCCGGTAGGCCGGCGCGCCGAAGCCGAGGCGGGCCACCGCGCGGGAGGCGCCCAGGTCGGCGGCGAAGCTGGCGGCTGCCGGGTCCAGGTAGCGGATCTTGGCGCCGCGGATCGGGAGATCGGGTACGAGCGCCGCGGGGTCCAGCACCAGGAGGGGCGCCAGCAGCACGTCCAGCCCGGCCGAACGGGCCACCGCGAGCAGGTCCGGCCTGCTCTCGTGAACCCACTCGAAAACCTCGGGAACGCCCAGGTCGCGCTGCCGGCGGCGGGTTTCGACGAGGTCCGCGGCCGAAGGGGTGTGCGAACCCGGCCGCGGACGGGCATAGTATTGCCAGCCCTCTCCCTCGCGGACGAAGAGAGTCAGCGCACCGATCTCCTCGATCCGCGCCCAGGGGCGGGGCAAAGCGTCGTAGAACCGTTCGAGTCGGTCGAAGATGCCGGAATCCACTGGCGCCATCGCGCGAGACTACCGGTCCCGGCACCGGCTGTGCTATTCAGTTCCTCCGCCTATCGGTGCGAGGTGTGATCAATCCGCATCTGGCGGAGATCAGTGGCTCTTAACGTAGACTCAAGAGACTTTGCAGGGCCGACGTCGTCCCGACCTCAGAATGAAACACCAGTGACGACAGGAGGCCCGGTGGCATATCCGCACCCCCAGGGGATGTACGACCCGGCGTACGAGCGTGATGCGTGTGGTGTGGCCTTTGTTGCCGACATTCACGGACGTCGCTCCCATGACGTGGTCGCCAAGGGCCTTTCGGCGCTTATTCGCCTGGACCACCGGGGCGCCCGTGGCGCCGAGCAGAACACCGGCGACGGCGCCGGCATCATGATCCAGATCCCGGACGCGTACTTCCGTGCCGCCGCCGGCTTCGAGCTGCCGCCGGCCGGGGCGTACGCCGCCGGTCTGGTGTTCCTGCCGACGGACCCCGACGACGCGGCCCGGGCGATCAAGATCTTCGAGAAGTACGTGCTCGTCGAGGGCGGTGAGGTTCTCGGCTGGCGTGACGTCCCGGTGGACCCGTCCGACCTGGGCGCCACCGCCGAGGACGCGCGCCCGGCGATCCGCCAGGTCTTCCTGGCCGCGCACCGGCTCTCCGCCTCGCCCGCCGGCCCGGCCGGTGAGCAGCTGTCCGGCATCGAGCTGGACCGGGTGGCGTTCTGCATCCGCAAGCAGGCCGAGCGGGAGACGTCGCAGCGTGGCATCGCGATGTACTTCCCGTCGCTCTCCTCGCGGACCATCACGTACAAGGGCATGCTCACGCCCGAGCAGCTGCCGGCGTTCTTCCCGGACCTGACCGACGAGCTGGTCGACAGCGCCATCGCGCTGGTCCACTCCCGGTTCTCCACGAACACGTTCCCGTCGTGGCCGCTCGCGCACCCGTACCGGTTGATCGCCCACAACGGTGAGATCAACACGATCCGCGGCAACAAGAACTGGATGGCGGCCCGCGAGGCGCTGCTCTCCTCGCCGAACATCCCGGGCAACATCAAGCGGCTCTTCCCGATCAACTCGCCGGAGGCGTCCGACTCGGCGAGCTTCGACGAGGTGCTCGAGCTGCTGCACCTGGCCGGCCGCAGCCTGCCGCACGCCGTGCTGATGATGATTCCCGAGGCGTGGGAGAACGACCCGGAGATGGAGCCGGCGCGCCGCGCGTTCTACCGGTTCCACGCGAGCCTGATGGAGCCGTGGGACGGCCCGGCCGCCGTGGCGTTCACCGACGGCACGATCATCGGCGCGGTGCTGGACCGCAACGGTCTGCGCCCGGGCCGCTGGTGGCACACCGCCGACGGTCTCGTGATCCTCGGCTCCGAGGCCGGCGTCATCGACGTCGACCCGGCCCGCGTGGTGGCGAAGGGCCGCCTGCAGCCCGGCAAGATGTTCCTGGTCGACACCGAGGCCGGCCGGATCGTGCACGACGCCGAGATCAAGCGGGAGCTGGCGGCCGCCGAGCCGTACGCGGACTGGCTGCACGCCGGCCTGATCGAGCTCAGCGACCTGCCCGCCCGTGAGCACGTGATCTACACGCACGACTCGGTGACCCGCCGTCAGCAGGTCTTCGGTTACACCGAGGAAGAGCTGAAGATCCTGGTCGGCCCGATGGCGCGGACCGGCGCGGAGCCGCTCGGCTCGATGGGCACGGACACCCCGATCTCGCCGCTCTCCACCCGGCCGCGGCTGCTGTTCGACTACTTCCACCAGCTGTTCGCGCAGGTGACGAACCCGCCGCTGGACGCGATCCGCGAGGAGCTGGTGACCAGCCTCTCGATGACGATCGGCCCGGAGGCCAACCTGCTCGACCCGGGACCGGCGAGCTGCCGTCAGGTGGTCCTGCCGTACCCGGTGATCGACAACGACGAGCTGGCGAAGCTGCTCTCCATCGACGAGGACGGCGACCTGCCCGGCTTCAAGGCGGTGCGGGTCTCCGGCCTGTACCCGCTGCGGGACGGCGCGGCCGGCATCAAGGCCCGGCTCACCCAGATCTGCCGGCACGTCTCGGAGGCGATCGAGGACGGGGTACGCATCCTCGTGCTCTCCGACCGCGACTCCAACGCGGACCTGGCGCCGATCCCGTCGCTGCTGCTCACCGCTGCGGTGCACCAGCACCTGGTCCGCGAGCAGACCCGTACCCAGGTCGCGCTCGTCGTCGAGTCCGGTGACTGCCGCGAGGTGCACCACGTGGCCACGCTGATCGGCTTCGGCGCGGCGGCGGTCAACCCGTACCTCGCCTTCGAGAGCGTTGACGACCTGATCGCGACCGGCGCGCTGGTCGGTGTGGAGCCGCGCGCGGCGATCCGCAACTACGTCAAGGCGCTCGGCAAGGGCGTCCTGAAGATCATGTCCAAGATGGGCATCTCGACGGTGTCCTCGTACTGCGGCGCCCAGGTGTTCGAGGCCGTCGGCCTGGACAACAAGGTGCTCCAGCGGTACTTCGCGGGCACGTCCGGACGGATCGGCGGTGTCGGTCTGGCCGGCATCCACGCCGAGGTCAAGGCGCGGCACGAGAAGGCGTACCCGGCGAACCCGGCCGAGCGGGCGCACCGGCGTCTCGAGGTCGGCGGCGAGTACCAGTGGCGTCGCGAGGGCGAGCTGCACCTGTTCAACCCGGAGACGGTGTTCCTCCTGCAGCACGCCACCCGGTCGAAGCAATACGACGTTTTCCGTAAATATACGGAAAAGGTGGACACGCTGGCCGCTGAGGCCGGACACCTCCGTGGTCTCTTCCGCTTCAAGTCGGACCGCACCCCCATCAGCATCGACGAGGTCGAGCCGGCCTCCGAGATCGTCAAGCGGTTCGCCACCGGCGCGATGAGCTACGGCTCGATCTCCGCCGAGTCGCACGAGACCCTGGCCATCGCGATGAACCGGATCGGCGGCAAGTCGAACACCGGCGAGGGCGGCGAGGACGTCGAGCGCCTGTACGACCCGGAGCGCCGCTCCGCGGTCAAGCAGATCGCCTCCGGCCGCTTCGGCGTGACGAGTGAATACCTCGTCAACGCGGACGACCTGCAGATCAAGATGGCCCAGGGCGCGAAGCCCGGCGAGGGTGGCCAGCTGCCCGGCAACAAGGTGTGGCCGTGGGTCGCCAAGACCCGGCACGCCACCCCGGGCGTCGGCCTGATCTCGCCGCCGCCGCACCACGACATCTACTCCATCGAGGACCTGGCCCAGCTGGTCCACGACCTCAAGATGGTGAATCCGGCGTCCCGGGTGCACGTGAAGCTGGTCAGTGAGATCGGTGTCGGCACTGTCGCGGCGGGTGTCGCGAAGCTCAAGGCCGACGTCATCCTGATCTCCGGCCACGACGGCGGCACCGGCGCGTCCCCGCTGAACTCGCTGAAGCACGCCGGCACCCCGTGGGAGCTCGGCCTCGCCGAGGCCCAGCAGACGCTGCTGCTGAACAAGCTGCGGGACCGGGTCACCGTCCAGGTCGACGGCCAGCTCAAGACCGGCCGGGACGTGGTGATCGCGGCGCTGCTCGGCGCCGAGGAGTTCGGTTTCGCGACCGCTCCGCTGATCGTCTCCGGCTGCATCATGATGCGGGTCTGTCACCTGGACACCTGTCCGGTCGGCATCGCCACGCAGAACCCGGTGCTGCGCGAGCGGTACACCGGCAAGCCGGAGTTCGTGGAGAACTTCTTCATGTTCCTCGCCGAGGAGGTCCGGGAGATCCTGGCCGAGCTCGGTTTCCGGAGCATCGACGAGGCGATCGGCCAGGCCGAGGTGCTCGACGTCGTTCCGGCGATCAACCACTGGAAGGCGAAGGGCCTGGACCTGGCGCCGGTGCTCTACGTGCCGGAGCTGCCCGAGGGCGCGTCCCGGCGCGGCATCGTGGCGCAGGACCACGGCCTGGAGAAGGCGCTGGACAACGAGCTGATCGCGCTGGCCCAGCCGGCTCTGATCAAGGGCACGCCGGTCCGGGCCGAGGTCGCCGTCCGCAACGACCAGCGCAGCGTCGGCGCGATGCTCGGCGGCGAGGTGAGCCGGCGGTACGGCGGTAACGGCCTGCCCGACGACACCATCTCGTTCACCCTGCGGGGCACCGGTGGCCAGTCGTTCGGCGCGTTCCTGCCGCGCGGCGTGACGCTGCGGCTGATCGGCGACACGAACGACTACGTGGCGAAGGGCCTCTCCGGCGGGCGGGTGATCGTGCGCCCGGCCGAGGACGCGTCGTTCGTCGCCGAGGAGAACACCATCGCCGGCAACACGATCCTGTACGGCGCCACCGGCGGCGAGCTGTTCCTCCGGGGACGGGTCGGCGAGCGGTTCGCGGTGCGCAACTCGGGCGGCCAGGCCGTCGTCGAGGGCGTCGGCGACCACGGCTGCGAGTACATGACCGGCGGCGTCGTGGTGGTTCTCGGCGCGACCGGGCGCAACTTCGCGGCCGGCATGAGCGGCGGCAAGGCGTTCGTGCTCGACCTGGACGCGTCGCTGGTCAACCCGGAGCTGGTGGACCTGGCGCCGCTGACCGGCGAGGAGCGCGACGTGCTGCGCTCGCTCGTCGAGAAGCACCACGCGGAGACCGACTCGTCGGTCGCCGGCAAGCTGCTGAAGGACTGGGCCGTCGCGGTGGAGCGATTCACCGCTGTGGTGCCGCGCGACTACAAGCGCGTGATGGAACTGATCAGGACCGCCGAAGCCGCCGGTCGCAATGTGGACGAGGCGGTCATGGGGGTTACCAGTGCCTGATCCGAACGGTTTCCTCCGCTACGAGCGGCAGCTGCCGAAGCGCCGCCCGGTCTCGCTGCGGATCATGGACTGGAAAGAGGTGTACCCGCCCGCGGGCGAGGAGCTCATCCGTGACCAGGCCACCCGCTGCATGGACTGCGGCATCCCGTTCTGCCACGACGGCTGCCCGCTCGGTAACCGGATTCCGGACTGGAACGACCTGGTCCGTACCGGGAACTGGGAGTCGGCGATCGAGTCGCTGCACGCCACGAACAACTTCCCGGAGTTCACCGGCCGGCTCTGCCCGGCGCCGTGCGAGGCGGCCTGCGTGCTGGGCATCGCCGACGACCCGGTGACCATCAAGCAGGTCGAGGTGGAGATCGCGAACCACGCCTTCGGGCGCGGTCTCGTGCCGCAGCCGGCGCCGGCGTCGTCCGGCAAGTCGGTCGCGGTGGTCGGTTCCGGTCCGGCCGGCCTGGCGGCCGCCCAGCAGCTGGCGCGAGCCGGTCACGCGGTCACTGTCTACGAGCGCGACGACCGCATCGGCGGCCTTCTCCGGTACGGGATCCCCGACTTCAAGATCGAGAAGGACGTCATCGACACCCGGCTCGCACAGATGGAGGCCGAGGGCGTCGTCTTCCAGACCGGGGTGAACGTCGGCGTCGACATCACCGCGGACGACCTGCGGGAACGCTACGACGCGGTGCTGCTGGCCGCGGGCGCGCTGGCCGGCCGGGACACCCCGGACACGCCGGGCCGTGGGCTCAAGGGCGTGCACCTGGCGATGGAGCACCTGGTTCCGGCGAACCGGATCGTCGCCGGCCTGCAGGACACCACGCCGATCGACGCCAAGGGCAAGCACGTGATCATCATCGGCGGCGGCGACACCGGCGCCGACTGCCTCGGTGTGGCCCACCGCCAGGGCGCCGCGTCGGTGACCCAGCTGGACCAGTACCCGCTGCCTCCGGAGGCCCGGACCGGTGTCAAGGACCCGTGGCCGACCTGGCCGCTGATCCTGCGCAACTACGCCGCGCACGAGGAGGGTGGCGACCGCGTCTTCGGCGTGGCCGTGCAGGAGTTCGTCGGTGACGCCGACGGCAACCTCACCGCGATCCGGATCGCGAACGTCCAAGTGCAGCGGATCAACGGCGTGCGCACGGTGGTCATCGAGCCGGGCTCGGAGCGCGAGTTGCGCGCCGATCTGGTCCTTCTCGCCATCGGATTCGAGGGTACGGAGGATCAGCCGCTCCTGGCTCAGTTCGGGCTCGAGCGCAACCGGCGCAACGTGCTGGACGCGAACCGGCAGTGGCAGACCGAGGCCGACGGCGTGTTCGTCGCCGGTGACATGCACAAGGGCGCTTCGCTGATCGTCTGGGCGATCGCCGAGGGCCGGGCCGCCGCGTCGGCGATCCACGATTACCTGGGCGCGGCCGGCGAACTGCCCGCCCCGGTGCGATCGGATTCGCAGCCCTTGTCGGTCTGAGCAATTCCGTTACGACGGCCCGCCGCAATTTTCTGCGGCGGGCCGCCGTCATTTCCGGGGCTTCGGGGGACGCCATTTTGCGCGTACCCGAAGCAAATTCTGAATTTGGTTACCGAGCGTTAAGGCGAGCGGCCGTCCGGACGTACCCGGGTGGGGGTCCGGCATGTGCCGACGGCCGCCGGAAGCCGACCGATAAGCTGAACCCGCGGTCGCCGAAGCCCGCCGGACGACGCAGCTCACCCGTGTGGACGCGGGTTTGACCTCGCCGTCGACACCCGCAGTTCATGCCGTTGCCGGGGGTCGGCCGCCGAGCCGACCGGGGAGAAGGACTAGCCTGATGGCCGTGACACGCCGCGTAAAGATCGTCTGCACGATGGGACCCGCCACCAAGTCGCCGGAGCGCATGCTCGGCCTTGTCGAGGCGGGCATGGACGTGGCCCGGATGAACTTCAGCCACGACACTCGTGAGAACCACAAGGAGATGTACGAGCTGGTCCGCTCCGCCGCGGAGCAGGCCGGCCGCGCCGTCGCGATCCTCGCCGACCTGCAGGGCCCGAAGATCCGGCTCGGCAAGTTCGCGGACGGGCCGCACCGCTGGGAGACCGGCGACCGGGTCGTCATCACCAGCGAGAACATCCTCGGCACCAAGGAGCGGGTCTCCTGCACCTATACGAAGCTTCCGCACGAGGTCAAGGTCGGCGACCGCCTCCTGATCGACGACGGCAAGGTCGCTGTCGAGGTGACCGACGTCCAGGGTGAGGACATCCACGTCCTGGTCACCGAGGGCGGCCCGGTCAGCAACAACAAGGGCGTCTCGCTGCCGAACGTCGCGGTGAGCGTTCCCGCGCTGAGCGACAAGGACGAGGAGGACCTGCGCTTCGCGCTCGGCCTCGGCGTCGACCTGGTCGCGCTCTCGTTCGTCCGCGCGCCGGAGGACATCGACCTGGTCCACAAGATCATGGACGAGGAGGGCCGCCGGGTCCCGGTCATCGCCAAGGTGGAGAAGCCGGAGGCCGTCGAGCACCTCGAGGCCATCGTGCTCGCCTTCGACGGCGTCATGGTCGCCCGCGGTGACCTCGGCGTCGAGCTCCCGCTGGACCAGGTTCCGCTGGTGCAGAAGCGCGCCGTGCAGCTCTGCCGGGAGAACGCGAAGCCGGTCATCGTCGCGACCCAGATGCTCGACTCGATGATCGAGAACTCGCGTCCGACCCGCGCCGAGGCCTCCGACGTGGCGAACGCGGTGCTCGACGGCACCGACGCCGTGATGCTCTCCGGCGAGACGAGCGTCGGCAAGTACCCGGTGCTCACCGTCAGCACCATGGCGAAGATCGTCACCACCACCGAGGCCGGTGGCATGGGCGTCCCGCGCCTGCAGCACGACCCGCGTACCCACGGTGGCGCGCTGACCGTCGCCGCGTCGCAGATCGCCCGCAACATCGGCGCGAAGGCCCTGGTCGCGTTCTCGCAGACCGGCGACACCGTCCGCCGGCTCGCGCGTCTGCACCACGACCTCCCGCTCTACGCGTTCACCCCGGTCCCGGAGATCCGCAACACCCTGGCGCTGAGCTGGGGCGTGGAGACCTTCCTGACCGACTTCGTCGAGCACACCGACGACATGTTCCGCCAGGTCGACGCGAAGGTGCTGGGCCTCGGCCTGGCCAAGCCCGGTGACTACGTGGTCGTCGTGGCCGGCTCCCCGCCGAACGCGCCCGGCTCCACGAACACCCTGCGCGTGCACCAGCTCGGTTCGCTCGTCGACCCGGCGACGGTGTGACCTTGCCGCTTCAGGGACAGGCCGCGGTCGACGAGCTTCTGGAACTGCTCGATCTGGAGCAGGTCGACCCGGCCACCTTCCGGGGCGAGAGCCCGCAGACCGGCGCCCAGCGCGTGTTCGGCGGCCAGGTCGCCGGGCAGGCGCTGGTGGCGGCCGGCCGGACGGTGTCCCCGGACCGGCAGGTGCACTCCCTGCACGGCTACTTCGTCCGGGCCGGTGACCCGAGCGTCCCGATCACGTTCCACGTGGAGACCATCCGGGACGGCCGGTCGTTCTCGGTGCGCCGCTCGACAGCGAAGCAGCACGACAAGACGATCTTCTTCATGTCGGCGTCGTTCCAGATGCCGGAGGAGGGGCTCGACCACCACACCCCGCCGCCGACCGGCGTGCCGGCGCCGGAGGACGTGCCCACCATGCGCGACTGGGTGGAGCGTTACCCGGAGCGGATGGGCATGTTCAAGTCCTCCCCGCAGGCCGTCGACGTGCGGTACCTCGGCGTGCCGGGCTGGGTGCCGCCGGGCGACCGGGAGGTCCAGCCGGAGCAGCGGGTGTGGATGCGGATCAACGGCAAGCTGCCGGACGACCCGCTGATCCACGCGTGCGCGCTCACCTACGCGTCGGACCTGTCCCTGCTCGACGCGGTGCTCTCCACGCACGGCGAGGTGTGGGGCCCGGGCGGCGTGATCGGCGCCAGCCTGGACCACGCGCTCTGGCTGCACCGGCCGTTCCGCGCCGACGAGTGGTTCCTCTACGACAGCACGAGCCCGTCCGCCAGCGGCGCTCGCGGTCTGGCCAGCGGCCGGATGTTCACCCGGGACGGGCGGCACATCGCCAGCGCCGTCCAGGAGGGCCTGCTCCGCCGCGTCGGAGCCTGACCACCACCTCTCGGGGCACCCCGCCGGGTGGCGCCCGACCTCTCATCGGGGCACCCCGCCGGTCGTGGATCCCGGCCCGGCGACTGGCCGTCTCTGCGGATCCACCACCGGCGGGGCCGGGGAACAGGGTTCTCAGCCTGCCTTCTTGCCTTCGTCGCCGCCCCGGCCGGCCGGGGCGATCTCGGTGGCGGTGACGCCCTCCGCGGTATCCGGGACCGAGGGCAGGTCGGCCGGCTCCGCGTGACGGGCGCCGGCCCGCGGACCGGTGATGCCCGCCTGCAGCAGCATCGCGTCGAGGTCGGCGGTGGTGCGCAGCACATGGTCGTGATACGTGCCGCCGGGGATCTCACCGGTCCCGCCCCGGGGCGCCAGCGCGGGAATGTCCGAGGCGTCCTCCTTGGCCCGGTGCCGCGCCCGCGGCGGCGTCGACTCGTAGTCGGTGCGTCCGGCGGTGTATCCGGTCAGCCCGGCCGAGCGTTCCGGCGGCAGCTCCAGGACGTTCTTGCGCATCGTGTGCGCGACCTCCCGCAGCCGCAGCGAGGTGACCAGGTCGGCGATGCCGCGGAGGACGGCCAGGGCGCCGAGCGTCACGATGATCAGGTCGGCGGTCCGGGCGAACGGTCCGGCGGAGAAGTAGCCGAGGCCGGTCTCCAGCACGCCGATCGTGACGAGCAGGCTCCACACCCGGTCCGAGCCACGAGTCATGATCCCGACGGCGACGTCCACCGCGCCGCGGACCATGAGGTACCAGCCGACCAGGGAGGCCGGGGTCGCGTACGTCGAGTCCGGCGCGGTCATCAGCACGGCGCCGGTCGCGCCGAAGATCACGGTGAGCGCCGCGTTCAGCCACCAGGTCCGGGTGCCGGCCAGCGCGCGCACCATCTCGCAGACCGCACCGAACAGGATCATCGGACCGGCCACCGCGGCGATGTCGATGGGTTCCAGGCGCATCACCGCCCAGCCGACCGCCAGCCACGCCGCGCCCGCGAACATCAGGAAGCCCCACATGCTCCCGCGTGCGACGGTCAGAGGCGAAGATCCGGACCACAACATGAGGCCTCCCGCTGAAGCTGTCCCTGTCATGACAGCATCCAGTGCGAGCCGTGGCCCGGCGTTCGCTCAGATTCGCGGTACTCCGGTTGCGGTCGGTCTCGAAGCACGCGTTTTTCCGGCCGGTAACGCGTCGGTTATCGGCCGGAAATTGGTGACCGCCGGAAAGGCGTACCCAAGGAGCGTTTTTATTGTTCCGCCCGGAATTTCGGGGAACCTGCCCGGAACGACACGCGGCTCATCGACCGGCGTCAGAACGCTGCTGAGATGCGGATTTTGTGCCCCCGGTGGGATTCGAACCCACACTGTATGGTGTTTGAGACCATCTTCTCTGCCAGTTGGAATACAGGGGCCGGCCACTCATCGTGGCACGACTGATCAGGGCGTGAGATGGTCACGCCCGGATGAGTCCTCGACAGCCTACCTACTAGGCTTAGGGAGGCGGTACCCGCATACCGGGGTGTCGCGACATCGACGTTCTGGGAGTAGGGGTTTCCGTGGCCGACACGCAGGCTGGTGCCGAGCGCAAGCGGGTGCTCATCGCCGAGGACGAGGCCCTGATCCGGCTCGACCTCGCCGAGATGCTCGTCGAGGAGGGCTACGACGTGGTCGGCGAGGCCGGCGACGGCGAGACCGCGGTGCGCCTGGCCGAGGACCTCAAGCCTGACCTGGTCATCCTGGACATCAAGATGCCGATCATGGACGGCCTGGCCGCCGCCGAGCGGATCGCCGCCGGCCGGATCGCCCCGGTGGTCATGCTGACCGCTTTCAGCCAGCGCGAGCTGGTCGAGCGAGCCCGCGAGGCCGGCGCGATGGCGTACCTGGTGAAGCCGTTCCAGAAATCCGACCTGGTGCCGGCGATCGAGATCGCCCTCTCCCGGTACTCGGAGATCGCCGCCCTCGAGTCCGAGGTGGCCGGTCTGACCGATCGCCTGGAGACCCGCAAGTCGGTGGAGCGTGCCAAGGGCGAGCTCATGACGAAATACGCGATGACCGAGCCGCAGGCCTTCAAGTGGATCCAGCGGACCGCCATGGATCACCGGATGACGATGCGCGAGGTCGCTGACCGCATCCTCAAGGAGTCCGAGGACGAGGCCCCGGCCGCGGGTTGATATCGACTACCTTGACCGCGGTGGCCCGTGCGGCGCCAGCCGCCCGGGTCGGACCATGCGGTGCCAGCCGCCTGGTCAGGCCACTGTTGCCGGATTGGCACTTGACCAAAGATTGAGGCTTCGTAACGGCTCTGTTACGACCGGCTGCAGCGCTCCTGAGCAGGCTATGATCCCCGCCAGTCCTTCGCGAGACGTCTGGCGGGGATTTCTGCTGCTAAACACAAGGAGCATCGTTGCGTAGAGCCGTGATCATCTTCACGGCCGTTCTCGGATTCCTGTTCACTTCCCTGGGTTTCGGCGCCACAAGCGCCTTGGCCGAGGGCGAGACGCTACAGGGCACGTTGATCAATGCCGGTCAGCCAGTGGCCGGTGTGGTAATCAAGGTGGCGGACGAGGGCGGCAGTTCGATCGGTGATTCGACTTCCGGGGCTGACGGGAAGTGGTCAGTCGGGGTCCCCGGGCCGGGCACCTACAAGGTGGACCTCGATACCGCGACGCTCCCGCAGGGTGTCACCGTCACCACCGGTCGTTCCAGTCTTACATTGAGTGTTTTCGAGGGCGCCGCACGTAACGTGCTGTTCCCGCTCGGTTCGGCGGCCGCACCCGGCGCCGAGGAGCAGGAGGAGATCCCCGGTTCATCAAACCTGTCCCGGGTCCTCGACCTCGTCTACACCGGTATCCATTTCGGTCTGATCATCGCGCTGGCCGCTCTCGGCCTCTCGCTGATCTTCGGCACCATGGGCCTGACCAACTTCGCCCACGGCGAGCTGGTCACCTTCGGCGCGCTCATGGCGTTCCTGTTCAACGTCACGGCGAACCTGCCGCTGTGGGTGTCCGTCGCGGGCGCCGTCGTGCTGGGCGGTCTGTTCGGCTGGCTGCAGGACCGCTTCTTCTGGGGCTGGCTGCGCGGTCGCCGGACCGGCCTGATCGGGATGATGATCATCTCGATCGGTGCGGCGCTGATGCTGCGCTACCTGTTCCTGTACTTCTTCGGCGGCCAGACCCGGCAGTACGCCGACTACGTGGCGCAGCCCGGTATCGACCTCGGCCTGATCGCTGTCGCGCCGAAGAACCTGATCATGGACGCGGTCGCGATCGTGGTGCTGATCATCGTCTCGCTGGCGCTGGTGAAGACCCGTCTCGGCAAGGCGACCCGGGCGGTCTCGACGAACCCGTCGCTCGCCGCGGCGTCCGGCATCAACGTCGACGCCATCATCCGGCTGGTCTGGATGATCGGTGGCGCCCTCGCCGCGCTGAGCGGTGCGATGCTCGGCATCTTCCAGGGCGTGAACTACCAGATGGGGTTCCAGATCCTGCTTCTCGTCTTCGCCGCCGTCACCCTCGGCGGTCTCGGCACGGCGTTCGGCGCGCTGCTGGGTAGCCTCGTCATCGGACTGGCCACGCAGCTGTCGACGCTGATCATCCCGTCCGAGCTGAAGAACGTCGGCGCTCTGGCCGTGCTCATCGTCATCATTCTGGTTCGGCCCCAGGGCATCCTGGGCCGTCGCGAGCGGATTGGCTGAGGGAGGCACGATGAGCTGGGACATCATCCTCGGCGTCTCCCTGGAGTCGCTGATCAACGCCACGATGATCGCTTATGCCTTGGCAGCGATCGGTTTGAACGTGCAGTTCGGCTACACCGGCCTGCTGAACTTCGGTCAGTCCGCGTTCCTCGGCGTCGCCGCCTACGGCATGGCGATGACCGTGGCGACGTTCGGCCTGCCGTTCTGGATCGGCATCGGGGTCGGCCTGGCCGGCGCCCTCGTGCTGGCACTGCTGCTCGGTATCCCGACGCTGCGGCTGCGGGCCGACTACCTGGCGATCGTGACGATCGCCGCGGCGGAGATCGTCCGGTTGCTCTTCCGGTCGGTATCCCTCAGCGAGTGGACGGGCGGCTCCGACGGCCTCCAGGCGTTCTCCGACGACTTCTTCGCCCTCAACCCGTACAGCTCCTCGCTGGACATCGGCACCATCATCAGCTTCGACCAGCGCGAGCTCTGGGTGATGACGGTCGGCTGGGCGCTCGTCGCGATCTCGCTCCTGATCGTCTTCCTGGCGATGCGCAGCCCCTGGGGCCGGGTCATCAAGGCGGTCCGCGAGGACGAGGACGCGGTGCGCAGCCTCGGCAAGAACGTCGTCTCGTACAAGATGCAGTCGCTGATCCTCGGCGGTGTCCTCGGTTCGCTGGGCGGTTTCATCATCGCGCTGAAGAACGCGGCGATCCAGCCGGACACCTACGGCACCGAGTTCACGTTCTACATGTACACGATCGTGATCCTCGGCGGGGCCGCCCGGGTCTTCGGGCCGGTCGTCGGCTCGATGATCTTCTGGTTCCTGCTGACGCTCGTCAACGCGGTGCTGCCGGAGGCGATCGCGGAGGGGTACATCCCGTCCTGGCTGATGAACAGCAACCAGGCCGGCGCCGTCGGGTACATCCTGGTGGGCCTCGGTCTCATACTCTTGCTGATTTTCCGCCCGCAGGGCATCTTCGGCGACAAGAAGGAGGTCATGCTCGATGGCCGATGACGTCACCGTTTCGCCCGGCGCGGCTTCGCCCGCCGAGGTTCCGCCCGCCGCGACCGGAGCAGACGTTCTGCCCGGCGTGCTCCGGGCGCGGGAAGCGCTCAAGGATGTTCCGCACGAGCCCGGCGCTGCCAAGCCGGACCCGATCCTGGTCGCCGACTCCGTGGTGCGCCGCTTCGGCGGCCTCACCGCGGTCGACGTCGGCCACATCGAGATCCAGCGTGGCGCGATCACCGCACTGATCGGCCCCAACGGGGCCGGCAAGACCACGTTCTTCAACCTGCTGACCGGTTTCGATCGTCCCGACGAGGGCGAGTGGAAGTTCAACGGCAAGCCGCTCGCCGGCGTGCCCGCGCACAAGGTCGCGCAACGGGGCATGGTCCGCACCTTCCAGCTCACCAAGGCGCTGTCCCGGTTGTCGGTCATCGACAACATGCGCCTCGGCGGCACCGGCCAGAAGGGCGAGTCCTTCTGGAAGTCGCTCATCCCCGGCATCTGGAAGAAGCAGGAACAGGAGATCACCGAGCGGGCGGACAGCCTGCTCGCCCGGTTCAAGCTCGACGCCAAGCGGGGCGACTTCGCGGGCAGCCTCTCCGGCGGTCAGCGCAAGCTCCTGGAGATGGCGCGGGCGCTGATGGTGCAGCCCGACATGGTCATGCTGGACGAGCCGATGGCCGGTGTTAACCCGGCGCTGACGCAGTCCCTGCTGGGCCACGTGAAGAGCCTGCGCGAGGACGGCATGACCGTGCTCTTCGTCGAGCACGACATGGACATGGTCCGCGACATCAGCGACTGGGTCATCGTGATGGGCCAGGGCAAGGTGATCGCCGAGGGCACGCCGGACACCGTGATGGCCGACCCGCGGGTGATCGACGCTTACCTGGGCTCGCACCACGACGGCACCGAGCACGACGCCGCCGAGGCGGAGGCCGAGGTTCCGGGCGCCGCTGCCGGGTCTTCTTCCGCTTCCTCCGCTTCGTCTACTTCTTCCGCTTCGTCTGCTTCGTCTGCTTCGTCTGCGGAGCCGGCTGCGGCTTCGTCCGCGGAGCCGGCGGCGGGTCCTTCCGCGGAGCCGGCCTCGGGCAAGTCTGAAGGGGGCAAGACCGATGAGTGACGCAGTCTCCAGCAACGAGGTCGAAGGCCGCGGAGCGCACCTGGCCGCGGCCGAGGGCGCCCTGGTCCGCGTCGACGACGTGACCGCCGGCTACCTGCCCGGCGTCAACATCCTCAACGGCTGCGACCTGTACGCCAAAGAGGGCGAGCTGGTCGGCATCATCGGCCCGAACGGCGCCGGCAAGTCGACCCTGCTGAAGTCCCTCTTCGGCCTGGTGACCATCCGTTCCGGGCAGGTCACCCTGCGCGGCGAGCAGATCACCAACGTCAAGGCGAACAAGCTCGTCGCCAAGGGCATCGGCTTCGTGCCGCAGACCAACAACGTCTTCGGAACCCTCACCATCGAGGAAAACCTGGAGATGGGTACGTTCCTGCGGCCGAAGCGCTTCAAGGAGCGCTTCGACTTCGTGGCCGGACTGTTCCCCGCCCTCGGCACCCGGCGCAAGCAGCGCGCCGGCTCGCTCTCCGGCGGCGAACGCCAGATGGTCGCGATGGGCCGGGCCCTGATGATGGAGCCCAGCGTCCTGCTGCTCGACGAGCCGTCGGCGGGTCTGTCGCCGGCCATGCAGGACGAGGTCTTCTTCCGCACCAAGCAGATCAACGACACCGGCGTAACGGTCATCATGGTCGAGCAGAACGCCCGCCGGTGCCTGCAGATCTGCGACCGTGGCTACGTCCTGGACCAGGGCCGGAACGCCTACACGGCCTCCGGCCGAGACCTGATCCACGACCCGAAGGTGATCGAGCTCTACTTGGGCACGCTGGCCCGAGCCTGACACCCGCCCGAGCCTGACACCGTCAGGGCAGGCCCCGGAACCGTTGGGTTCCGGGGCCTGCCCGCATGTGCCGCCCGGCCCGCCGAGATCTTGGCAAGTCTGGCCCGTGATGCACGACTCCAGCTCGCCTCGATCGGCGATGCGCGCCATCCGCGGCAGTGAGGCGCCCGTGCCCCGACCGAGCCGTAGCCAGGGCAGGTCAAAAGCGCGTATTCCCTGCGCCGGCTACGGCTCGGGCACGCGAGCCGTAGTTCGCGCATGCTTCCGGGCTCGGATTCCCTGTACCAGCGACGGCTGGGGTATGCGAGCCGTAGTTCACGCATGCTCCAAGGCAGGATTCCCTGCGCCAGCGACGGCTCGGGCCGTATCGCGTACCCATCCTGTGCCGCTGACCTAGCTGCCGGAGCGAATGTGGGGGTCCCGGGCCACGGCTGGCCGTCAACGCTGCCGGACGCCTCTTGAGTCAGCCCGGCCGGCTCTCTCAGCCCGGCCGGCTCTCTCAGCCCGGCCGGCTCTTTCAGCCCGGCCGGCTTCACCCCGCCCGGCCGGCTTCACCCCGCCCGGCCGGCTTCACCCCGCCCGGCCGGCTTCACCCCGCCCGGCCGCCTCGCGGGCCCAGCCGGCCCACAAGCCCCGCAAGATCGGTCGCCCCTCGCCCGCGCCGCAGGTGACTACGAACGGCGGCCCCAGCCCCATCAGAGCGCCCGCAAAGCCTCGCGACCCAAGCCGGCACCCACACAAAGGGCGAGAGCCCCGCCAATGGCGGGGCTCTCGCTGAAACGGTGGAGCAGACGTACCGACAACCAGCGTGCTATCAGCCGTCGATCTTGCCGTTCTGGTAGCTGACGTTCTTGTAGGTGTTGTCGGCGCCGTACTGGTAGATGCCGATCGTGGCCTCGGCCGGGTCACCGGCGTCGTTCCACTGGATCGGGCCGCTGACACCGTCGTAGTCGATGTCCTTGCCGCCGGCGAGCGCTTCCTTGCACTGCTGGAAGGTGGTGCACTTCTCGCCGTCCTTGCTGACCGCGGAGAGCTGCTTCGAGTAGTCGCCGGGGGCGTCACTCTTGGCGGCCTCGGCGGCCAGGGCGGTCAGGATCGCAGCGTCGTAGGACTCGGCGGCGTACGAGAAGTCCTTCAGTGCCGGGTCGACCTCGAGAAGCTTCTTCTGGAAGTCCTCGCCGGCCTTGGCGCCCGGCAGGGTGCCCTTGGCGCCCTCGAAGGTGCCGTTCGGGAACTCGGAGCCGTAGTTCGACAGGTTGCCGTCCACGAAGTACCACTTCTTGGTCTTCGCGGTCAGGCCCGCCTCGACCAGCTTCGGGACGATCTTCTTGGTCTCGTCGAAGCCGATCAGCACGATCGCCGACGGGTTGGCCTGCTTGATCTTGCCGATCTCGGCGGAGAAGTCGGCGGCCTTGGGGTCGTAGACCTCCTCGGCGACGACCTGGCCGCCGCCGCTCTCGATCGCGGCGCGGGCGCTCTTGGCGAGGCCGGTGCCGTACGCGTCCTGGAGAACCATCATGCCCACGGTCGCGTTGCCGTCGGCGACGACGAGGTCACCGAGCACACGGCCCTGCAGCACGTCCGGCGGCGCGGTCCGGTAGTAGAGGCCCTTGTCGTTGTACGTGGTGAACTGGTCCGACGTGTTCGCCGGCGAGATCTGGACCACGCCCGCACCGGTGATCTTGTCGATTACGGAGAGGGACACCGACGAGGACGCGGCGCCGATGATGACGTCGACCTTCTCGGCGAGCAGCTTGTTCACGGACTGGCTGGCGATGTCGGTGGTGGTGTCGCCGGAGTCGGTGTCGCTGACCACGACGTCCTTGCCCAGGACGCCACCGGCGGCGTTGATGTCCTTGGCGGCGAGGTCCACGCCGGCGAACTCGGGCGGGCCGAGGAACGCGAGCGAACCGGTCTGCGGCAGCAGGGTGCCGATCTTCAGCACACCGTCGCCGGCAGCGGCCGCGGGGGCCGAGGAAGAGCCACTCTCGGGCTCGTCACCGTCGTTCGAGCACGCGCCCAGGGCAAGGCAAGCGGCACCCAGCACGGCGACACTGCGCCATGCGAAGTTGCGGCGAATCATCAATTCTCCTTTGTCCAGCGCGGTGGGCGCGTTGGTGGGCTCCCACTGCCATGACGCTGATGCTGTGGAAACTTAAAGGGCGGACGACCGCTGCACTAGGGCTGGACGCGGCCTGCAACAGGACAGTTGCCTATCCGTAACCTTCCGCAAGTGTCAGACGATTGGGAGTGACAGCCAAGACTGTCGTACCCGGCGACTAGAGTTCACCGACGTGAGCGACGATGCCAAGACTCCCCGCCTGCTGCTGCTCGACGGCCACTCGCTGGCCTACCGGGCCTATTTCGCGCTGCCGGTGGAGAACTTCAGCACCGCGACCGGCCAGCCGACGAACGCCGTCTTCGGCTTCACGTCGATGCTCATCAACATGCTGCGCGACGAGAAGCCGACGCACATCGTGGTCGCCTTCGACCTCAGCCGAAAGAGTTTCCGCACCGAGAAATACGCTGACTACAAGGCCGGCCGTGCCGAGACGCCGCAGCCCTTCCAGGGCCAGGTCAGCCTGATCAAGGAAGTGCTCGAGGCGCTCCGCATCCCGGTCGTGGAGAAGGAGAACTACGAGGCTGACGACGTCATCGCCACGCTCGCCACCCAGGCCCGCGAGTCCGGCATGGAGGTGGTCATCTCCACCGGCGACCGCGACGCGTTCCAGCTGGCCAACGAGCACGTCACGATCCTCTACCCGGTGCGCGGCGTCTCCGAGGTGTGGCGGATGACCCCGGAGGCGATCGAGGCGAAGTACTTCGTGCCGCCGGACCGCTACCGCGACAAGGCCGCCCTGGTCGGTGAGACCAGCGACAACCTGAGCGGCGTGCCGGGCGTGGGCGACAAGACCGCCGCCAAGTGGATCAAAGAGTTCGACGGCCTGGACGGCATCATCGCCAACGTCGACAAGATCAAGGGCAAGGCCGGCGAGAGCCTGCGCGCCCACCTGGCCGACGTGATGCGCAACTACGACCTGAACCGGCTGGTCTGCGACCTGGAGCTGTCGCTGCGCCCGGAGGACGTGCGCTGGCACGGGTGGGACCGCGAGGCGGTGCACTCGGTCTTCGACGCGCTGGAGTTCCGGGTGCTGCGCGAGCGGCTCTACTCGTACCTGGAGGCGGTCGAGCCGGAGGCCGAGTCCGGCTTCGACCTCGACGGCGTGGTTCTGCCCACCGGCGGGGTGTCCGCCTGGCTGCGCGAGTTCGCCGGCACCGACCCGGTCGGCGTCGCGGTGGTCGGCCGGTTCGGGCGCGGCACCGGTGAGCTCACCGGCGTCGCGGTCGCCACCGGCAGCGGCCCGGCGGCCTGGTTCGATCCCTCCACGCTGGACGAGGACGACGAGCGCGCGGTCGCCGCCTGGCTGGCCGAGCCCGGCCGTCCCAAGGCGCTGCACGACGTGAAACCCGCCCTGCTCGCCTTCCAGGCGCACGGCTGGCAGCTGGCCGGTGTCGCCACCGACACCGCGCTCGCGGCCTACCTGGCGAAACCCGACCAGCGGGCCTACGACCTGAACGACCTGGCCCTGCGCTACCTCAAGCGGGAGCTGCGGGTCGACGAGCCGGCCGACGGCCAGCTCACGCTGGACGGTCTCGGCGGTGACGACGACGCCGCCGAGATGAACCTGATGCTGCGCGCCCGCGCCACCCTCGACCTGGCCGACGTGCTCACCACCGAGCTGTCCCGCGACGGCGGCGAGTCGATGCGGATCCTCGCCGACATCGAGCAGCCGCTGTCGGTGGTGCTCGCCGCGATGGAGCGGCTCGGCATCGCCGCGGACACGGACTACCTGTCGGAGCTGGAGTCGCACTTCGCCGCCGAGGTGAAAGCGGCGCAGCAGGCGGCGCACGAGGTGGTCGGCCGGGAGTTCAACCTCGGCTCGCCCAAGCAGCTCCAGGAGATCCTCTTCGTCGAGCGCAACCTGCCCAAGACCAAGAAGATCAAGTCGGGTTACACCACCGACGCTGACGCGCTGCAGAGCCTGTTCGCGCAGACCGGCGACCCGGTCCTGGCCCACCTGCTGCGCCACCGCGACGTGGCGAAACTGAAATCCACGGTGGACGGCCTGCTCAAATCCGTCTCCGACGACGGGCGCATCCACACCACCTTCAACCAGACGGTCGCGGCCACCGGGCGTCTCTCGTCGACCGACCCGAACCTGCAGAACATCCCGATCCGTACCGAAGAGGGCCGGCGCATCCGCCGCGCGTTCGTGGTCGGCCCGGGCCTCGAGCAGCTGATGACGGCGGACTACAGCCAGATCGAGATGCGCATCATGGCGCACCTGTCCGGCGACGACGCGCTGATCGCCGCGTTCAACTCGGGCGCCGACTTCCACGCCGCCACCGCGTCGTCGGTCTTCCACGTCGGCCTCGACGAGGTCACTCCCGACCAGCGGCGCAAGATCAAAGCCATGAACTACGGCCTTGCGTACGGGTTGAGCGCCTTCGGCCTGTCGAACCAGCTGACCATCTCCACCGAGGAGGCGCGCGGCCTCATGGAGGAGTACTTCGAGCGGTTCGGCGGGGTGCGCGACTACCTGCAGGCCGTGGTCACCCAGGCCGGCAAGGACGGGTACACCGCGACCATCCTGGGCCGCCGCCGTTACCTGCCGGACCTGCTCAGCGACAACCGGCAGCGCCGTGAGATGGCCCAGCGGATGGCACTGAACGCGCCGATCCAGGGTTCCGCGGCGGACATCATCAAGATCGCGATGCTGCGGGTGGACGAGGCGCTGCGGGACTCCGGTCTCGCCTCCAAGATGCTGCTGCAGGTTCACGACGAGCTGGTGTTCGAGGTGGCGAACGGGGAGCGCGAGCAGCTGGAGGAGCTGGTCCGCCGGGAGATGGGCGGCGCCTACCCGCTCTCGGTGCCGCTGGAGGTGTCGGTCGGCGTCGGCCGCGACTGGAACGGAGCCGATCACTAACGGGTGTTTCGCCCCGCGCGGCTTGCGGTGATCTGGGACCCTGGTCCGATGCCGAGTGGATCGATGTCGATGGAGATCGTCGCCCCGGAGGAGGCCAGGCCTTCGCAGAGCGCTCCGAACGAGCTGAGCGCCCCGAAAAAGCTGGGAGCCCCGAACGAGCTGAGCGCCCCGAACGAGCCGAGCGCCCCGAACGAGCCGAGCGCCCCGAAGAAGCTGGGAGCCCCGAAGAAGCCGAGCGCCCCGAATGAGCCGAGCGCCCCAAAAGGGCTCAGCGCCCCGGAAGTGGCCGCCCGGCAATCGCTGGTGCTCTCGATCATCGCCCGGGCCGGCGGTGTCACGCTGGTGCGCGGCCCGGTCGAGGCGGAACGGGCGGGCGTGATCGCCGGGATGTTCAAGGCTCTCGGCGACCCGGTCCGCCTGCGCCTGCTCTCGATGATCGCCTCGGCGCCGGAGGGCGAGATCTGCGTGTGCGACCTGAGCGGGGAGTTCCCGCTCACCGGGCCGACGATCTCGCATCACCTGCGGATCCTGCGCGAGGCCGGCCTCGTCGACTGCGACCGGCGGGGCACCTGGGTCTACTACCGCTCGGTGCCGGACACCCTCACTCTTCTGGCTGACGTGCTGGACGTCACTTCTTGAGCGGGTCGTGACCCCAGTTCATCAGGGAGTGCCGCCACCTGGTGTCGCTCACGTCGCCCTGGGGTCGCTGCGCCATGTGTCGGTGCACGTACCCGATCACCTTGCGCATGTGCTCCTCGTCGCTGCCCGTCAGGTCGGCCTTCTTCGTGTCCAGGAGCTTGACGATCTTCCGGCCGGAGTCGTGCCCGACTGACTCGGCGCCGGGCGAGGACTTCTGGCCGGCGTCCCTGGACTCGTCGGTGGCCAGCCAGTCCCGCAGCTCGGCCGCGGTCATGTTCACGGCGGCACGGAACTCGGCGTACACATCGGTGTCAGCCATGGCGCAGCGCTCCAGGCTTGTGCACCGCCTCGCGGCCGGTCTTGTCGCTCTTCACCAGGTACTGCGGCTCGTCCGGTGAGGCGGCCACGGTACGGCCGGCGGCCTCGGTGCGCTCGGTGATCTTCTGCTCGACGGTGCCGTGGACGTTCTCCCCATGACTCCGCCAGGCCACTTTGTCGCCCTTTTTCAGGCTTTTGTCTGCACTGCTCATGGTCCCGGGCATACCCGGCGACGGCGGAGAGAAACGACGCGAGGCCGATGCCCCTCCTGCGCGGAGGTCAGGGCCCACGTTGGGATTCAGGCGCGGGGATGGAAGCACACCGAAGCCCGCGCCAGCAGAGACAGCAGCACACCGAAGCCGTGCGTGAGCCCTCACCTGCGCCCTGGCAGGGGTGAGCGCTCACGATGTCGTTGCGTGTGCCCTCACCCACCCTCGTCCACGGCCCGCGCTCGCGAGTCGGCCCGCGCGCTCGCGAGTCGGCCCGCGCGCTCGCGAGTCGGCCCGCGCGCTCGCGAGTCGGCCCGCGCGCTCGCGAGTCGGCCCCCGCGCTCGCGAGTCGGCCCCCGCGCTCGCGAGTCGGCCCGCGCGCTCGCGAGTCCGCCTCGCGCTCGCGAGTCCGCCCCACTCGCGAATCCGCCCGGACCCGATGACCTGCGTGGCCTACGGCAGACCGGCTCGAGCCGTCGGTTACGCAGGTCAACTAGCCAGATGACCTGCATAACCGACGGCTCGCCTCCGGTCCGGCTCGCCTCCGGCCCGGCTGGGCTGGCTCCGGGCCCGGACCGCCGGGGCAGGACCTGGGCTCGGCGCCAGCCGGCGGTGTCGACTTGGGGTGCGGTGGGACCTCAGGCGGCCGGCAGGTCGCACACGAAGATCGCGGTCCCGGGGAAGAGCCGCCCGCGCAGCGGGCTCCACTGCCCCCAGATCCCGTTGTGCCCCTCCGGCCACTCCGGCTCGACCAGGTCACGCAGCACGAACCCGGCCGCCACCAGCTCCCGGATCCGGTCCCCGAGCGTGCGGTGCTGCTCCAGATAGGTGACCCGGCCCTGCTCGTCGCGCTCGACGTAGGGGGAGCGGTCGAAATACGAATTCCGCACGGTGAGCCCGTCCTCGCCCGGCTCGTCCCAGAACGCCCACCGCATCGGGTGGGTCACCGAGAACACCCAGCTCCCGCCCGGCCGCAGCACCCGGGCCACTTCGCGCATCGCGGCGGCCGAGTCGGCGACGAACGGGATCGCGCCGAACGCGGTGCAGACGATGTCGAACGCGTCGTCAGCGAACGGCAGGGCGAGCGCGTCCGCCTGGACCAGCGGCACGTGCACCCCGCTGCGCCCGGCCGCCTCGCTCGCGTGCCGCAGCATGCCCGCGGAGAGGTCGAGGGCGACCGGCGAGGCGCCCTGCAGGCGCAACCACCGGGAGGCCGCCGCGGCGCCGGCTCCGAGTTCCAAGATTTTTTTCCCGGGTACGGGTCCGAGCAGTCCCGCCTCCGCCTCACGCAACCGCTCCGGGCACCAGACGAAGTCCACGTCACCGAGAAAGGTGCCGTGTTCGTCCTGGTAGTCGTCGGCATCGAGATCCCACCAGGCGCGGTTCGCCCGGCGGGCTTCCGTCTCGGACACGGTCTTCCTGGTGGCGATCTCTGTCACCCGGCAACCGTACGGCAGGCGTGTCGGCTGTCACGATTCGGACTATATGGTGCATCCTGGCCGGTTCCGGGCGGGCAATGTGCCGCGGTCCTCAGGAGGGCTTGCAACCTGTGGTAATGCGCACGGTAAGCTAGTCGATGCGCTCGCGGATCGTGTGCCTCGGCAGGGAGCAGGTTCCGTGGTCGCCGGTCTCGGCATGATCGACTGCATCGATCAGACTGGCTCTCGGGTTGGTTCTGACGCTCGCTCGTGCCGCTTCCGGTGGCAGTTCCGTCGAGCGCGAGAGACACCACGAATCCATCCGTTCGGAGCAACTGTCCACATGACGAGCAGCATCGAGGCCACCTCGAGCGCCAACAAGGTCACCGTCGACGATCTCGGGTCCGAGGAAGCATTCCTCGCCGCCATCGACGAGACCATCAAGTACTTCAACGACGGCGACATTGTCGAAGGCACCGTCGTCAAGGTCGATCGGGACGAGGTCCTGCTCGACATCGGCTACAAGACCGAGGGCGTCATCCCCTCGCGCGAGTTGTCGATCAAGCATGACGTGGACCCCGCGGAAGTGGTGTCGGTCGGAGACCACATCGAAGCCCTCGTCCTCACCAAGGAGGACAAGGAAGGTCGTCTGATCCTCTCGAAGAAGCGCGCTCAGTACGAGCGCGCCTGGGGCACCATCGAGAAGATCAAGGAAGACGACGGCGTCGTTCGTGGCTCGGTCATCGAGGTTGTCAAGGGTGGCCTCATCCTCGACATCGGCCTCCGTGGCTTCCTCCCGGCCTCGCTGGTCGAGATGCGCCGCGTCCGTGACCTGCAGCCCTACGTCGGCCGCGAGCTCGAGGCGAAGATCATCGAGCTGGACAAGAACCGCAACAACGTGGTTCTGTCCCGCCGCGCCTGGCTCGAGCAGACGCAGTCCGAGGTTCGCACCGAGTTCCTCAACAAGCTGCAGAAGGGCCAGGTCCGCAAGGGCGTCGTGTCCTCCATCGTCAACTTCGGCGCCTTCGTGGACCTGGGTGGCGTGGACGGCCTGGTGCACGTCTCCGAGCTCTCCTGGAAGCACATCGACCACCCGTCCGAGGTCGTCGAGGTCGGCCAGGAGGTCGAGGTCGAGGTGCTCGACGTCGACCTGGACCGCGAGCGCGTCTCGCTGTCGCTGAAGGCGACCCAGGAAGACCCGTGGCGTCAGTTCGCCCGGACTCACGCGATCAACCAGATCGTGCCGGGTAAGGTCACCAAGCTCGTTCCGTTCGGTGCGTTCGTCCGCGTCGACGACGGCATCGAGGGCCTGGTCCACATCTCCGAGCTGGCCGAGCGTCACGTCGAGCTGCCCGAGCAGGTCGTCCAGGTCGGCTCGGACGTTCTGGTCAAGGTCATCGACATCGACCTCGAGCGTCGCCGGATCTCGCTGTCGCTCAAGCAGGCCAACGAGAACTTCGTTGAGGGCGAGGAGCACTTCGACCCCACCCTCTACGGCATGGCCGCGACGTACGACGCCGAGGGCAACTACATCTACCCGGAGGGCTTCGACCCCGAGACGGGCGAGTGGCTCGAGGGCTTCGACAAGCAGCGCGAGGCGTGGGAGAAGCAGTACGCCGACGCCCGCGAGCGCTGGGAGGCCCACACCAAGCAGGTCCAGGCGAGCCGCGAGGCCGACGCCGAGGCCGCGCTCAACCCGGTTCCGGCCGGCGGCGTGACCTCTTCGTCCTCGTCGTCCTCCTCCACGAGCTCGTCGGCCCCGGCGCGCTCCACCGAGGAGCCGGCCGGCACGCTGGCCACCGACGAGGCTCTCGCCGCTCTGCGCGAGAAGCTGGCCGGCGGCAAGAGCTGACCCAGCTGGTGACCGGAAGCTAGTCGACCGGTAGTACCCGGAAAGGCCGTCCCGACTCAGGTCGGGGCGGCCTTTCGCTTTTCCCGCTTTGTTGGCGGCCGGGCAGCGACGCCGATCAAGAGCACCGGGATACTGGTTCCCATGCTGAGGGTGGGTCTGACGGGTGGGATCGGGGCCGGCAAGAGCGCCGTGGCCCAGCGCTTCGCGGAGCGTGGCGCGGTGATCATCGATGCCGATGTGCTGTCCCGCGAGGTCGTCCAGCCCGGCACCGAGGGGCTTGCGGAGATCGTGGAGGCGTTCGGGGCCGGGGTGCTGACCGCGGACGGCGAGCTGGACCGGCCGGCTCTCGGTGCCAAGGTCTTCGGCGACGAGGCGGCCCGCCGGACGCTCGAGAAGATCATTCATCCCCGGGTACGGGCGAGGACCACCGAACTGACCCTCGGCGCCGCCTCGGACGCGATAGTGGTCAACGACGTGCCGCTCCTGGTCGAGGCGGGGCTCGCTCCCTCGTACCATCTGGTGGTGATCGTCCTCGCGGGCCGTGACCTGCGCGTCCAGCGGCTGACGCAGCTGCGGGGCATGTCGGCGGCGGAAGCCGCGGCCCGGATCGGCGCGCAGACCGACGACGAGCGCCGTCGCGCCACCGCCGACGCGATCCTGACCAATGACGCCGATCTCGCCACGCTGCACGCCCGCGTCGACGAGCTGTGGCGCGACCGGATCGTGGAGTTCGAGCGGAACCTGCGGATGGGCCGCTCGGCGCCGAGAAATCAGAATCTGCGGCTGGTCCCGTTCGACCCGGAATGGCCGGCGGCGGCGAACCGGCTGATCGCCCGGATCCGGCACGGCCTCGGTGATCGCGCCGAGGTGCATCACATCGGATCGACAGCGGTGCCCGGCCTGCCGGCGAAAGGCGTCATCGACCTGATGCTGAGCGTCCGCACCCTGGAGGACGCGGACGCGCTCGCCGGCCGGCTCGCGGAGATCGGCTTCCCGCGGCGGCCGGGGGAGTGGTTCGACAACACCCGCAAAGTGCCCGGTCTGACCTGGCCGAAGCGGTTCCACGGGTGTGCCGATCCGGGGTACGAGGTCAATCTGCACGTGCGGGTGGCCGGGTCGCCGGGCTGGCGTTTCGCGCTGCTGATGCGGGACCACCTGCGCGCGGTGCCGGAGGCGCGAGACGCCTATGCCGCGGCCAGGGCCGCGTGGGAGGTGCGGTTCGAGGACCGGGCGGGGTACGCGGAAGCGAAGGAGCCGTGGTTCGACCAGGAGGCGCAGGCCGCCGACGACTGGGCGGAGCAAACCGGCTGGCAGCCGCCCGTCTGACGGGTCCCGCCGCGGTCGCGCGGCTTTCCGGCGGCCGTGGTTGTGCGGCTCCTGCGGCGCTGGCTTCCGCGGCGCTGGCTCGTGTTGTGCGGCTCGTGCGGCGCTGGCTCGTGCGGAATGGCTCTCGCGGCGGCCGGTCTGCGCATGGCACGACCCACCGAGGGTGCGCTGCCCGGAATCGCCGGGGCGCATCGACCACGGTGCGGCACGGCGGGCGTCATGGGACGCCCGGTGCCCGCGGCCGCCGCGAGCGGCCTACCTCGCCAAGGGTAGGTGGCCGGTTCAACCCCGCCCAGTGCCGCTGCCCGGGGTGAATGTGCACCATCGGCACGCCGGTTCGTTCTGGGCTGAACCCCGGCGGCCGGAAGTTGTCGTACCCCCGACGTACGGTGTGAACATGGCGCTCGACATCCCACGACTGGACGGCCGATTCGAGGTCGTCAGCGAATTTCAGCCCGCGGGTGACCAGCCCGCCGCGATCGACGAGCTCGAGCGGCGCGTCCGCCGCGGCGATCGCAACACCGTGCTGCTCGGCGCCACCGGCACCGGCAAGAGCGCCACGACGGCCTGGCTCATCGAGCGGCTGCAGCGTCCGGCGCTCGTGCTCGCGCCCAACAAGACGCTCTGCGCCCAGCTCGCCAAGGAGTTCCGCGAGCTGCTGCCGAACAACGCCGTCGAATACTTCGTGAGTTACTACGACTACTACCAGCCCGAGGCGTACATCGCGCAGACCGACACCTACATCGAGAAGGACTCGTCGGTCAACGAAGAGGTGGAGCGCCTGCGGCACTCGGCGACGATGTCGCTGCTGACCCGCCGTGACACGATCGTGGTCGCCACGGTCAGCGCGATCTACGGTCTGGGCACCCCGCAGGAATACGTGGAGCGTGCCGTCCGGGTCAAGGTCGGCGGCGAGATCGACCGCGACAAGCTGCTGCGCCGCCTGGTCGACATTCAGTACACGCGGAACGACATGGCCTTCCAGCGCGGCACCTTCCGGGTCCGCGGGGACACGCTGGAGATCATCCCGGCGTACGAGGAGCTGGCCATCCGGGTCGAGCTCTTCGGCGACGAGGTGGAGAAGCTCTACTACCTGCACCCGCTCACCGGCGAGGTGGTCCGCGAGGTCGACGAGCTGATCATCTTCCCGGCGTCGCACTACATCGCCGGCCCGGAGCGGATGGAGCGGGCGATCCGCGACATCGAGGCCGAGCTGGCCGACCGGCTCGCCGAGTTCGAGCGGCAGGGCAAGCTGCTGGAGGCACAGCGACTCCGGATGCGGACCACCTACGACATCGAGATGATGCGGCAGGTCGGCTTCTGCAACGGCATCGAGAACTATTCGATGCACATGGACGGCCGCGCACCCGGCGAGCCGGCCTACACGCTGCTGGACTACTTCCCCGACGACTTCGTCACGGTCATCGACGAGTCGCACGTGACGATCCCGCAGATCGGCGGGATGTACGAGGGGGACGCCTCCCGCAAGCGCATCCTGATCGAGCACGGCTTCCGGCTGCCCAGCGCCGCCGACAACCGGCCGCTGCGGTTCGACGAGTTCCTCGAGCGGGTCGGCCAGATGGTGTTCCTGTCGGCGACCCCCGGCCCGTGGGAGATGGGGCAGGCCCAGGGCGAGTTCGTCGAGCAGGTGATCCGCCCGACCGGCCTGGTCGACCCGGAGGTCGTGGTGAAACCGACAAAGGGCCAGATCGACGACCTGATGCACGAGATCAAGCTGCGCACCGAGCGCGACGAGCGGGTCCTGGTCACCACGCTGACCAAGAAGATGGCCGAGGACCTCACCGACTACCTCCTGGAGAACGGCATCCGGGTGCGCTACCTGCACTCCGAGGTCGACACGCTGCGCCGCGTCGAGCTGCTGAAGGAGCTGCGCAAGGGCGACTACGACGTGCTGGTCGGCATCAACCTGCTGCGCGAGGGTCTCGACCTGCCCGAGGTGTCGCTCGTCGCGATCCTGGACGCCGACAAGGAGGGCTTCCTGCGCAGCGGCCGCTCGCTGATCCAGACCATCGGCCGCGCCGCGCGTAACGTCTCCGGCGAGGTCCACATGTACGCCGACAAGATCACCCCGTCGATGCGGGACGCGATCGAGGAGACCGACCGCCGCCGCGCCAAGCAGATCGCCCACAACGAGGCCAACGGCATCAAACCGCAGGCCCTCCGCAAGAAGATCCACGACATCCTGGACGACATCTACCGCGAGGCCGAGGACACCGACTCCGCGGTCGCCGGCCCGATGGTCGGCGGCGGAGGCCGTCAGATGTCCCGCGGCAAGGCCCCGGTGCCGGAGACCCGGTCCAAGGCGCGAGCAGGCGCGGGCCCGGCCCGCGAAGGCATGGCGCGTGCCGAGCTGGCCCAGCTGATCCAGGACCTGAGCGACCAAATGCTGGCAGCAGCCCGCGAGCTGCAGTTCGAACTGGCCGCCCGCATCCGCGACGAGGTGGCCGAACTGAAGAAGGAACTCCGAGGCATGGACATGGCAGGGGTGAAGTAACCGCAACCCCACACCATGGCCGCGTTAGCGGCGGCGCGGATCTCGGCGCGGGCTGCCTGTGTCGCCACGGTGCGGCCTGCCCGTTCCGCCACGGTGCGGGCGCCTGTGTCGCCACAGTGCGGGCTGCCCGTGTCGCCACAGTGCGGCCCACCCACGCGGGCGCACCGCTCGAGTCCGCGTGGCTCGCGTGGCCTCGCGTGGCGAGTCCCCGGGACGGGTTCCTGAGGGCGGTCACCGCACGCGGGGCTGTTCGTGTGCGCTCACCGCTCGGTGGCACACCAACGTGTCGCCCGATCGCATGCCGGACTTGTCGCCGTTATCCCGGCGGCCGACGTGATCAACGTGTGTCGACCTTGGCGCGATGCCGTGCGGGAGCGAGAGTGGGCGCCCGCCGGCCCGTGACCGTGCCCGTGACCGTGACCGTGACCGTGACCGTGACCGTGACCGTGACCGTGGGTGCTGGAATCCGGGGTAAAGGTTGCGCTTCGCGGAAAGCCGCGGACGCTCCGGGCCCCGCAGAATGACGCAAAGCCGCAGCGCTCCACCATCGCCCGTAACGCATCGTGAGGCGAAGCGGGCTCGGCATGGCTTCCGGGACGCAGACGCGGCGACTCATGCACCCAGCGGGCGAAACTGAAGGTGACCGAGCGACCGGGCAACCGAGCAACCGGGCGACCGAGCGGCCACTACAGCCCGCCGCAGGGCCTCAAGCGGTGAAGAAGTCTCGCTCCGGACCGGGGCGCAGACCAGCAGACCCCACCTCGCTGAAGAACTCCGACAGCGGCGGCTGCGCGATACTCGCCGCGATCAACGCCCGCCACTGCGCGAACCTCTCGGTGCCCCGGAAGCCGTGCTCCTGCGCCTCCATGCTGTCCCACTCCACCAGCAGCAGGAACCTCGTGACCGACTCCGCACCCTGCTTGACGCGCACCGACCGGCACCCCGGTGTGCTGGCGAACATCGGGCGGGCGGCCTCGTAGGCGTTCAGGAAGTCGTCCTCCCGGCCGGGCAGAACGTCGATCAGCATGACTTCGAGAACCATGCGGCAAGCGTCCCATACGCGTTACATGGCTGACTTACGAGGATGCTTCGGGAACTGTGAGGGTTCGCCCGAAAACTGACTGTCACCGGAGATAGCCTGAGCAAAAGCCGCAAACGAAGGCCGTAAACGAAGGCCCTGAACGAAAGGCCCTGAACAAAACGCGACTTGTCAGGAGAAGCGGCTGAACGCCCCCGGATGCGCGCTTTGGACCGCGAGTCCCCTCACTCTTGGGTCTCCCGGTGTGCCGATCCGGGACGTGATGCGCAACAATGGGTCCCGTGGGAGGGGAGTATTCCCCTGCTCCGGTCTCGTCAACACGGAACGCCGCCCCTCGGCGCGCCCGGGGCCGGTGGTCGCGGGCATGCTCGCGGCGGAAGAGACCTCCGACAGTCGCACGTCGCAACCTTCGCTCGGACGACGAGTCTCGCCAGTCGAGTCTTGCTGGCCGAGCCTCCGCAGACGAGTCTCGGGCTCGGGTGTCGGTGACCGGAAAGTGTCACCGATTCTCCAGCACGAGACCCGCCGCTGAGGCCCGGTGTCGGGTTCCGGTCAGTCGTGGCTCACTCACCTGAGTCCGCGAATCTCGATCTCGGAACTCGGGTAGCAATTCTCGGTATGAGATTCGGCCATGAGTGGGCGCAGCGACGACCCGTGTCTGCCGGAGGTCCTCGTTGAACGTTCCTGTCTGGGTCTGGGTCGCCACCCTCGTCGCGCTGGTGGCCGTCCTCGCCGTCGATCTTCTGATCATCGGGCGCAGACCACACGAACCCAGCATGAAGGAAGCGGGAAGCTGGGTCGGCTTCTACGTCGGCCTGGCGGTTCTCTTCGGCATCGGTGTCTGGGTGACCTCGGGCGGGCAGTACGCGGGTGAGTTCTACACCGGCTGGCTGACCGAGTACTCGCTGAGCGTCGACAACCTCTTCGTCTTCGTGATCATCATGGCCCGGTTCGCCGTGCCGAGGCATCTGCAGCAGAAGGTGCTGCTGATCGGCATCGTGCTGGCGCTGCTGATGCGTGGCGCGTTCATCGTCGCCGGCGCCGCCCTGATCGCGCAGTTCTCCTGGGTGTTCTACATCTTCGGCGCGTTCCTCGTCTACACCGCGATCACGCTGGTCAAGGGCGGGGAGAACGACGAGGAGGACTTCAAGGAGAACCTGCTGATCCGCTGGACGAAGCGGGCCCTGCCGATCTCCTCGACGTTCGGTGACGGCCGGTTCAGCGTGGTCACCGAGACCGGCAAGCGGCTCTTCACTCCGATGCTGATCGTGACGATCGCGATCGGCACCACCGACCTGATCTTCGCGCTCGACTCAATTCCGGCGATCTTCGGCATCACCAAGGAGCCGTACCTCGTCTTCACCGCGAACGTGTTCGCGCTGATGGGTCTGCGCCAGCTCTTCTTCCTGCTCGGCGGCCTGCTGCAGCGCCTGGTCTACCTGAACATCGGCCTGGCCGTGGTGCTCGCCTTCATCGGTGTGAAGCTCTTCCTGGAGGCCCTGCACACCAACACCCTGCCGTTCCTCAACGACGGGCACGGCTTCCACTGGGCGCCGGAGATCCCGATCTGGCTCTCCCTGCTGGTCATCCTCGGCACTCTCGGCATCGCCACCGTCGCCAGCCTGATCAAGTCCTCCCGGGACCGCAAAAGAGAACTGATCAACAACTAAAGATCAACACCCTGCTTGGGTACGGTCGGAGCACCGCACCCGAGAGGCGTCCGAAACACGGGCCGGGCCCGGGCGAGTCACTCGCCCGGGCCCGTCGCCGTCCGGGTGAGCGGCCCCGGTGAGCGGCCCCGGAGGGCGGCCCCGGAGGGCGGCCCCGGAGGGCGGCCCCGGAGGGCGGCCCCGGAGGGCGGCCCCGGAGGGCGGCCCCGGAGGGCGGCCCCGGAGGGCGACCCCGGTGAGCGGGCTGCGGCCGTACCCCATGGGGGTGAAAGAAAGCGCCCTGCCCGGCGGTGAGCCGGACAGGGCGCGGGAGTGCTGGTGTTACTGGTGCTTGCGGCGCGCGGCGGCCCGGCCGCGGGCGTTCTGGTCGAGGACGACCTTGCGGATGCGGATCGCATCCGGGGTGACCTCGACACACTCGTCCTCGCGGCAGAACTCGAGGGACTGCTCCAGGGACAGCTTGCGCGGCGGGATCACCTTCTCGGTGTTGTCCGCGCTCGCGGCCCGCATGTTGGTGAGCTTCTTCTCCTTGGTGATGTTGACGTCCATGTCGTCCTCGCGAGAGTTCTCGCCGACGATCATGCCCTCGTACACCTCGGTGGTCGGCTCGACGAAGAGCTGGCCGCGCTCCTGCAGGTTGATCATCGCGAAGCCGGTGACCGCGCCGGCCCGGTCGGCGACCAGGGAGCCGTTCTGGCGGGTGCGGAGCTCGCCGAACCACGGCTCGTGGCGCTCGTAGAGGTGGTGCATGATGCCGGTGCCGCGGGTCTCGGTGAGGAACTCGGTGCGGAAGCCGATCAGGCCACGCGCCGGGACCAGCCACTCCATGCGGAGCCAGCCGGTGCCGTGGTTGATCAGCTCCTCCATCCGGCCCTTGCGGGTGGAGAGCAGCTGGGTGATGGCGCCCATGTACTCGTCGGGGGCGTCGATGGTGACCCGCTCGACCGGCTCGTGCACCTTGCCGTCGACGACCTTGGTGACCACCTGCGGCTTGCCGACGGTCAGCTCGTAGCCCTCACGGCGCATCTGCTCGACCAGGATGGCCAGGGCCAGCTCACCACGGCCCTGCACCTCCCAGGCGTCCGGGCGGTCGGTCGGGAGGATGCGGAGCGAGACGTTGCCGATCAGCTCCTTGTCGAGGCGGTCCTTGACCATGCGGGCGGTGACCTTGGCGCCCTTGACCTTGCCGACCAGCGGCGAGGTGTTGGTGCCGAGGACCATCGAGATGGCCGGCTCGTCGACGGTGATCAGCGGCAGCGGGACCGGGTTCTCGGCGTCGGCGAGGGTCTCACCGATCATGATGTCCGGGATGCCGGCGAGGGCGATGATGTCGCCGGGGCCGGCACTCTCGGCGGGCTTGCGCTCCAGGCCCTCGGTGACCAGCAGCTCGGAGATCCGGACGTTGCTGATCGTGCCGTCGGTCTTGCACCAGGCCACGGTCTGGCCCTTGCGGATGGTGCCCTCGTGCACGCGGCAGAGCGCGAGACGGCCGAGGAACGGCGACGCGTCGAGGTTGACGACGTGCGCCTGGAGCGGGGCGCCCTCGGTGAACTTCGGGGCCGGGATGGTCTCCAGGATCGTGCTGAACAACACGTCGAGGTTGTCGCTGTCCTCCGGGACGGTGCCGTCCTTCGGCTGGGTCAGCGAGGCGATGCCGTCCCGGGCGCAGGCGTAGACGATCGGGAACTCGATCTGGTGCTCGTCGGCGTCGAGGTCGAGGAAGAGCTCGTACGTCTCGTCGACGACCTCCTTGATCCGGGCGTCGGGACGGTCCACCTTGTTGATGATCAGGATGATCGGCAGCTTCGCGGCGAGGGCCTTGCGCAGCACGAAGCGTGTCTGCGGGAGGGGACCCTCGGACGCGTCGACGAGCAGCGCGACGCCGTCGACCATGGTGAGGCCGCGCTCGACCTCACCGCCGAAGTCGGCGTGGCCGGGGGTGTCGATGATGTTGATGATGACCGGCTCGCCCTCGGCGGGCTTATAGCTGATCGCCGTGTTCTTGGCGAGAATGGTGATGCCCTTTTCCCGCTCCAGGTCCATGGAGTCCATGACGCGGTCGGCCATCTCGCCGCGCGCGTGGGACTGGCTGCCCTGGCGCAGCATGGCGTCGACCAGGGTGGTTTTGCCATGGTCGACGTGAGCGATGATGGCGACGTTGCGTAGGTCGGTGCGGGTCTGCATGGATCCCATTGTCCCCGGCTCAGGTTGCCGTTCGTGACACGGGGTCAAGTCCCAGAACTTGTGGTCATCTGTCCTGTTTTCGGGACTGTGTCAATGGTCTGACAACTGTTAGCGTCCATCCTCGATGTCTTTCGGGGGAAGGTTTCGTCGATGAACGCGGTGGTACGGACCAGGCTCTTAGCCGGTTTTGTCGTGCTTGTCGTGGCCGGTGGCTGCGGTATGGCCGGCGCGTCCGAGGAGAAGGCGGCGCCCGCTCCCTCGGTGATCGCCACCACGGAGGAGTCGCCGTCGCCGGAGGTGACCGAGGAGCCGGTCGCCGAGGAGTCGCCCTCGCCGGTTCCGTCGAAGAAACCCGCCTCGAAGAAGCCCGCCTCGAAGAAGCCCGTCTCGAAGAAATCCCCGTCGTCGAAGACGCCGGCCACGCCGACCGAGGACCCGAACAACTTCGAGCCGCCGGCCTGCGCCGAGTTCGAGGGCAAAGAGGTCTCCAAGGCCAAGGCGAAGACCGCGCTGAACGCGGCCGCGGCCAAGACGTACTGGCCGACCTCGGCGCCGAAGCTCAAGGTGCCGGCCGACCTGGTCCGGGCCGTCGCGTGGCACGAGAGCGGCTGGACGTCGAACATCGTCAACTGCGACGGCGGATTCGGCCTGATGCAGGTGATGCCGGACACCGAGTCGTTCATCAACCAGCGCTTCGAGCAGTCCTACGACTCGCATGCCTACCGGCAGAACGCGGTGATCGGCGCGAACTATCTGGCCTGGCTGACCAAGGCGTTCGGTGACCAGTACTTCAAGGGCAACTACAGCCTGAGCGCCTCGAAGTGCAAGTCCGACTCCTCGCTCTGCCTGCTGAACATGGTCATCGCCGGCTACAACATGGGCCGCGGCTCGGTCGACGAGGGCTACGCGAACAAGGAGCTGGTCAACCCGGAGTACGTCGGCGTGGTCCGCAACCTGATGCGATCCTGCTACTGCGACAAGTACTGACCAGCCCGGACGCGGGGCTGTTCGGCCTGCGAGCTACACTGGTGGTAGAACCCGAGACCCCCTGTGTTCAGCCGTTTTGACCCTTGAGTCAGAGCAGTAGTAGGGTCTCGGGGTTGTCGTGTGTCGTTGATGCTGGCGAGCTGCGTTGTCTCGGCCCGCAGCTCACCCTAAGGAGCCTTACCCGATGCCTCCCAAGAAGAAGACCCATGAGGTAACCCTCGCGCTTGAGGCGGGTAACGCCGCGATGGTCGACCTCGGTAAGATGCTCGGCCCGACCGGTGCCAACATGCGCGCCGTCAAGGTCGAGTACGACGAGGCCACCGCGAAGAACCGTGGCGAGATCATCCCGGTCATCGTCTCGGTCTACGAGGACCGCAGCCACACGCTGGCCTACAAGACGCCGCCGACCAGCTTCCTCATCAAGAAGAGCCTCGGCATTCCGTCCGGCGCGGCCAACCCGCTCACCACGACCGTCGGCACGCTCAGCGACGCCCAGGTCAAGGAGATCGCGGAGCGCAAGCTGCCCGACCTCAACGCGAACGACCTCGACGCCGCCATCCAGATCGTCAAGGGCACTGCCCGTTCGATGGGTGTCAAGGTCGCCTGAAGCGCCTGAGAAACGGGCCCCGGCTGATGCCGGGGCCCGTTTTTCGTGTGCTCTGTTCGTGTCCCTGCCGTGTGCTCTGTTCGCGTCCCTGCGGATCAGCGGGGCTTGGGCGTTATCAGCTCGGTGATCAGTCCGTACTCCAGGGCCTCGGTGGCGCTCAGGCTCCGGCCGGTGGAGAGGTCGTCCTCCACCCGGCTGCGGGGCTGGCCGGTCACCTCGGCGAGCCGGACCACGACCTCCTCCAGCTCGCGCAGGTGCTGGCCGGCCGCGGCGGCCACCTCGTCGGCGGTGCCGGTCACGCCGGCGGCACGGGGCTCGGCCAGCTTGAAGCGGGCGTGCCGGTACGCCGCGCGCTGGTCCGAGGCGGCCAGCACGGCCAGGACCGCGCCGCCCGCCTCCGAGGTGACCAGGGCCTGCACCGGGGCGGTCAGCGAGTCGATCACGTCGATGATGGAGAGCGCCGCGCTCAGGTCGCCGCCGGAGCTCGCCACGTGCAGGTGGATGGGGTCCGGGCCGGCCGAGTCGAGGGTCAGCAGCGCCGCCACGGTCCCGGTCGCCACGTCCGGGGTGAGCTGGCCGCGCAGCATCACGATCCGCTGGTCGAAGAGGCGCTCCTCGAGCCAGCCGGGCAGGCCGGGGCCGGAGCCGGGCAGGTGCGGAGGTTGCCAGTCGGGCTGCGTGTGCGGCGGGAAACCCCACCGGTTCGGATCATGCCGGTTGTCCACCGCTACCTCCAGTGCTCGGGGGTTCCCGCCAGCCTAGTCAGCGAACCGAGGCATCGATGCCTGTTCCGCTCTTGGCCGAAACGGGGCCGAAGCCGGGAGACCGAAACGGGGACCCAGAAACGGGGACCCAGAAACCGGGGGCCGGGAACCGGGGGCCGGGAACCGGGGCCGAGCGGCGCCCGCCCGCCGCCCGGGCCGGCGGGCGCCGACTGCTACACGCTGCGGATCTGCAGCAGGCCGGCGAGCCGGGCGGTGACCGGGCGGGCCTCCAGGTGCAGGCGCGCGATGTTGAGCCCACCGTCGCCGATCACGGCCAGCAGCGCCAGGTCGCCGATCGCGTAGACCGAGAGGTACCCGTTCTGGTTGTGGATCGTGACGTCGGCGAAGCCGCCCTGGCCGAGGACCCCGCCGGTGGTGCGGCTGATGCCGTGCGCCCCGGCGGCGAGGGCCGCCACGTCGTGCGGTTCCGGGCCGGTCGTGTTGTCGTGCAGGATGAGGAGGCCGTCGACGCCGGCCACCACGCAGGCCAGCACGCCGGGCACCTGGTAACGCAGGCCGGCGAGCTCGGCGTAGATCGGCTTGTAGGGGTCGGCGGGGTGGGTCATACGTCCAGTTCCCGCTCGATCTTGCGGAGCTGGTGGCGGGCCAGGCCGAGGTTGGCGCGGCCCTTGTCCAGCGACAGGTAGAGGAAGAACGCCTCGGCGTGGCGCTTGTTCTGCACCAGGCGGATCAGGTGGTACTGCGTGTCGAGCGTGATCAGGATGTCCTCGATACCGTCCTGGAGGCCGAGCATCTCCAGAGTGCGAACCTTGGCCCGGATCACGTCGGTGTTGCCGGCCGCGGCGATGTTCATGTCCATCGTCTGGCCGCCGCCGAGCACACCCAGGGTGAGGCCGCTGGTGTAGTCGACGAGTGCCACACCGATCGCACCCTCGATACCCATCGCTTCCTTGAGGGCAGTCTCGATATTCACTGCTGGTGCTCCGTTTCGCTTTCGAGAGGGGATGCCGACATGATCGGCGGAGCCAACCCTCGCACGCGCAATTTGCTCAAACCCTGAACTAATGCCAGGTTCGGCCGAAGGGTGTTGATCTCCAGGCGGATGTCCCCGGTGGGGATCGCCCGAACGGCTCGGAACGCGTCGCGTCGACGGATGGACAGCCGAAACACCCCGATCGTGCAACCTGTCGCGCCCGCGGCTCGTCAAGGGGGCGTGAGAGTGAGAGAGGGGCTCGTGTGAAGAACGAGCGTGACGAACAATTCCACCGATTCGTGGTGACCCGGCGCGCCGGGCTGGTGCGGACGGCCACACTGCTCACGGCGGGTGACGCGCACCTGGCCGAGGATCTGGTCCAGTCCACGCTGACCAAGCTCTACGTGGCCTGGCCGGCGTTCCAGCGAGCCGACAACCCGGACGGATATGTGCGGCGAACTCTGGTGAACGCGCTGACCGACGAGCGGCGGCGCTGGTGGCGCAGGCGGGAACGGTCGATGGCCGAGCTTCCCGACCGGGCCGCGGCGGAGATCCCCGGCGCGGACATCTCGGACGGGCTGCGCGCGGCTCTGAAGGAGCTGCCGCCACGGATGCGGGCGGCCTTGGTGTTCCGCTACTTCTACGACCTCGATGTCGCCGACACCGCCGACGCCCTCGGATGCTCCGAGGGAACGGTGAAGAGCCAGACCGCCCGGGCGCTCGACCGGCTTCGCGCGGTCATCGGCCAGAACCCGTCCCTAGCACTGCGCTGACCAGGAGTTGTGATGACTGATCTCTACGAAGGGTTCAACCGGCTCGCCGGACCAGGTGCCGAGCCGACCGCCGAGCAGATCGAGGCCGATCTGGCCCGGGGCCGTACCGCGCTGCGCCGGCGCCGGATCTTCCAGACCGGTGGGGCTTCCACGTTCGCGATCGCCGCGGTGGCCGCGGCCGTCGCGTTCGCCACCACCGGGACCGCCTCGCCGACCCCGCCGCCGCTGGCACAGGGAACCACCTCCAGCAGCACCCAGGCGCCGGCCGTGAAGCTGGTCGCCTACACCGGTGGGCAGCCCGACGGCTTCGAGATCGACCAGGTGCCGGAGGGCTGGGTCCTCCAGGGCTCCGACCAGAGCAGCCTGGTCCTGGCGCCCGAGGGCCCGCTCGCCGACCCGTCCACCGGCCCGGCCGGCGTCGCCAACAGCGACCCGCACAGCTACGTCGGCAAGATCGCCGTGATGCTGCAGGACGCCGGTGCGCCGGCCGACCTGGGCGGCAAGAAGGTCGAGGTGGGCGGCAACCCGGGCGTGCTCACCAAGATGCTCGACCAGACCGACGGCTCGACGCTGTTCCTGAAGGTTCCGGACCGCGGTCACCTGGTGATCCAGGTCTGGGACGGCCTCGGCTGGGGCGAGAAGCAGGTGCTCGAGTTCGCCGCCGGCATCCACGTGAACGACAACGCCACCAAGAGCGTCGGCTGATCAGCCGACGGCGGTAGAAAAGGGGAGACCGGAGCAGTTGAGGTGCCCCGGTCTCCCCTCCTCCTGTCTACCAGCCCCGCGCTCGCCACTCCGGCAGCTGCGGGCGCTCGGCCCCGAGCGTCGAGTCCTTGCCGTGCCCCGGATAGAAGACCGTGTCGTCGCCGAACCGATCGAAGATCTTGGCCGTCAGATCGTCCATGATCCGCTCGTGGTCCTCGGGCCGGGTCGTCTTCCCGTGGCCGCCGGGGAACAGGCTGTCCCCGGTGAACAGATGCTTCCCCTGGTAGGACAGCACGATCGAGCCCGGCGTGTGCCCGACGACATGGATCACGTCGAGGGTGACGCCGCCGACCTCGACCACGTCACCGTCGCGCAGCGTGCCGGTCACCACCGGAATGCCGTCGGCGTCGTCGGCGTGCGCCAGCGAGGCCGCGCCGGTGGCCAGCGAGATCTCCTCCAGAGCCATCCAGTGGTCCTGGTGCCGGTGCGTGGTCACCACCGACCGCAGGCCGCCCGAGCCGATCAGCTCCAGCAGGGTGCCCGCGTCGTTCGCGGCGTCGATCAGAATCCGTTCGCCGCCGTGGCTCAACAGGTACGCGTTGTTGTCCATCGGGCCGACCGACACCTGGGTCATGGTGAGGCCGCCGCCGAGATCCTTGCTCATTTCCACCTCGCTGGCTGGGGTAGCTCGCCGTCCGGCGAGACGGTCAGGTCGGCGCCGTCGCCCCGGCCGGTCAGCCACGCCACGAGCGACTTGGTCGGTCCGCCGACCACCGGACCGCTCCGGTCGCCGATCGTCAGCGGATGCTCCAGGCCGAGCGGGCGCAGCACCATGGCGGGGGTGTCCCGCGGCGGACTCGCCACGATCTCCCGCAGCAGCCGCAGCGCGAACGCGTCCGACCACTCCATCGGCGTGTACTCCCGGGCCAGGTCGACCCGGTGCACCTCGACCTCGCGCAGCCGGGCCCACGGCACCCAGGCCGCCGACTGACCGATCCCGGGCAGCGGGAACACCCAGGCCGGGGCCGGCATCGCGGCGGCCGCGTCGGCGAACCGCTCGTGCGCGGCCCGCAGGTCCGCCAGTTGCTCGGCGAGCGGGCGGCGGCACCCTGCCTCGATGTCCCGCTCCCGGGCGTCCGGCCCCGCGTACGCCGGTGTCTCCACCCCGGTGCGGGCCCACACCAGCAGGTTCGTCAACGCGTCAGCGTTGCGCGCCAGATGCGTGAGAACGTGTCCGGTGGTCCAGCCGGGCAGCGCGGACGGCGCCGCGATCACGCCGTCGTCCCAGCCGTCCGCCTCGCGCAGCAGCGCCTCGGTCGACTCTTCCACGTCGGTCATCAGGACCAGCGGATCCATGGTCACGCAACGACCCTATCGGAAATCGCTTTCGCCCCGGTCACGCTGACCGTACCGTCGGTGCCAGCCGCGTAGATCGATCGAATCCCGGCGGAGTCGAATCCCGGCAGAGCCGGCGGAGGAGGTGAGGAACGTGCACTTCGTCAACGTCGCGTTTCTTCACCCGGGGGCCTTTGCTACCCCACGACCGTAAAGGGTTCACATGTCGTACGACCTGTCCCAGCTGGGCTGGGACGAGACTTTCGCATCCGCGTACCGGCCGTTCGACCGCGCCGACGCGCTACCGGGCCGGGTTCTGCGCGCCGACCGTGGCATCTGCACGGTGCTCACCGCTGACGGCCCGGCCCGGGCCAGCCTGGGCGGTGGCGTCCTGATCGAGGGCGCCCGCGACCCGGCCGGCCTGCCCAGTTCCGGTGACTGGGTGGTGCTGCGCCAATGGCCGGACCGGCGCACCACCCTGGAACTCGTGCTGCCCCGCCGCACCACACTCATCCGCCGCACCGCCGACAAGGACTCCACCGGCCAGGTGCTGGCGGCCAACATGGACCTGGTGGCGGTCGTCGAGCCGATCCATCCCGAGCCCGACGACGCCCGGGTGGAGCGCCTGCTGGCGCTGGCCTGGGAGTCCGGCGCCCGGCCGCTGCTCGTCCTGACCAAATGCGACACCACGTCCGACCCGGTCGCTGTCGCCCGCCAGCTCGCCGAGCTGGCGCCGGGCGTCACGGTGCTCCCGGTCAGCGTCCGGACCGGCGACGGCGTCGGCGAGCTGCTGTCCCATGTCGGTCCGGGCCGCACGCTGGCGTTGCTGGGCCGCTCCGGCGCCGGCAAGTCGACCCTGACGAACGCCCTGGCCGGCGCGGCGGTCATGCCGGTGCAGGCGATCCGCGACGCGGACGGCAAGGGCCGGCACACCACCGCGTACCGCAACCTGGTGACGCTGCCCGGCGGCGGTGCGGTGATCGACACCCCGGGCATCAGAGGCGTGGGCCTGCTGGACACCGCGGCCGGGCTGGACCGCGCCTTCGCCGATGTCACCGTGCTGGCCGCGCAGTGCCGTTTCGACGACTGTCAGCACGAGTCGGAGCCCGGCTGCGCGGTGCGGGAGGCACTCGCCGCCGGTGAGCTCGCCGCCCGCAGGCTGGCGAGCTGGCGCAAACTCCAGCGCGAGGTCGCCGTGGAGAGCGGGCGCCGGTCGGCCCGGCTGGCGCGCCGCGCCCGATGACGGCGCGCCGTGTCTGATGACGGCGCGCCGTGCCCGCGGGAGGGCACGCCGGGGCCGGCGGCGGGTCGCGCCGGCGGAGGGTGCCGTCAGGTGTCGGTAGGCACGGGACACCGCTGAGCCCGTACCCGAAAAAGGGCTCTGGCAGAATTCAGCCGGTGCGTGTGGCAGAAGAGATGACCGAGGAGCCGGCGGCGACCGTGGGGGAGGACCCCGCGCGGGCCGGATCGTGGTGGCTCCGGCGGATCGATCTCTGGGTGCCGGCGGCTTTCCTGCTGCTGGCCGTCGTCGTGCTGCTGCCGCTCTGGATCGACCCGAACGGGCGGGTGCTGGCCAGCAACGACGACGACCACGGCGTCTTCCTGTTCGTGCTGGCGCACGCCGAGCGGGTGGTGTTCGACGGGGCCGCGCCGTTCTTCACCGACCGGCTGAACGCGCCGGTCGGGGTGAACATGATGGCGAACACGTCGATCCTGGCGCTGAGCCTGCCGCTCGCCCCGGTCACGCACTTCCTCGGCGGTGGCGTGTCGGTGGCGGTCCTGCTGACGCTGGGCCTGGCCGGCACGGCGGCCGCCTGGTACTGGGTGCTCTCCCGGCACCTGGTGCGCAGCCGGGTAGCGGCGGCGATCGGCGGCGCGTTCTGCGGGTTCGCGCCGACCATGGTGTCGCACGCGAACGGGCACGTGAACTTCGTCAACCAGTACCTGGTGCCGTTCATCGTGTGGCAGGTGCTGCGATTGCGTGAGCCCGGCCGGATCCGGCGCGGCGGGATCATTCTCGGTCTGCTGATCGTGGCGCAGTGCTTCATCAACGAGGAGACGCTGCTCTTCACGGCGCTCACCCTGGGCGTCTTCGTGGTGGCCTACGGCATCATGCGCCCGGATGTCGTCCGTGCCGTGTGGAAACGGTTCCTGGCCGGTCTCGGGGTGGCCGCGGCGACCGCCGGCGCGCTGCTCGCGTATCCGCTCTGGTACCAGTTCTTCGCGCCCGGCAACTACCACGGTCAGCCGTTCGAGCCGGACATGTACGTCACCGACCTGGCCTCGCTGGTCGGCTTCGCCCGGCAGTCGCTGGCCGGGAACGCCGCCCTGACCAGGGAGATGAGCGTCAGCGCGACCGAGGACAACACGTTCTTCGGCCCGATCGGTTTCGTCATGATCGTGGTGTCGGTGGTGATGCTGTGGCGCTCGGCCGCGGCCCGCGCCGCCGCGATCGCCGGTCTCGTGCTGCTGCTCATGTCGCTCGGGCCGGTGCTCAAGGTCTTCGGGCACGACACCGGGGTCCCGCTGCCGTTCGGGCTGATCAGCCACGTGCCGATCATCGACCTGGTCAGTGTGACGCGGTTCGCGATGGTGCCGGCGACGATTGCCGGGGTGCTGCTCGCGCTGGCCGCCGACAAGATCGGGACATATCCGCTTAAAAGGCGGCGGTTCTTCTGGATCGGCATGGTGCTCGCCCTCGTGCCGCTGATTCCCAAGCCGCTGCCCGTGGTCCAGGGCGACCCACTGCCGGCGTTCCTCACCGAGGGCACCTACCAGCAGTACGTGGCCGGCGACCGGACCCTGGTCACCGTCCCGCTCCCGGAGGTCACGACCGGGCGGACCGGGATGCGCTGGGCGACGCTGATGAACCTCGACTACCCGACGCCGCGCGGATACTTCATGGGGCCGGCCGACCCGCCGCGCGACGACACCGGATCGTGGAACGCGCCGCGTCGGTTCACCTCCGACCTGCTCTGGCGGGTCCGGGAGTACGGCCAGGTGCCGGTGCTCACCGACACCGACCGGGCGCGCATCACCGCGGACCTGGTGTACTGGCGTGCGGGGGTGGTGGTGCTGGTCCCCGGTGGCCGGAACCCCGCCGCGCAGCGTGCGGTGCTGGTGGACGCGCTCGGTGAGCCGCAGTTCGTCGGTGGTGTGGAGATCTGGGACCTGAGAGGCCTCCCGGTTCCCCCGAAAGACTGACCGGGAATGTTCGCCATCTGCCAGGCGCTGCAACAGGGTCGCCAGAAATTGTCGTACCCCACGGCTAGCATGGCTGGCTGACTTCAAACACCTGTACGGAGAGGCTGGCAGTGGCCGACCGACTGACTATTCGTGGCGCGCGCGAGCACAACCTGCGCGACGTCAACCTGGACCTGCCCCGCGACGCCATGATCGTCTTCACCGGTCTGTCCGGCTCGGGCAAGTCGAGCCTCGCCTTCGACACGATCTTCGCGGAGGGGCAGCGGCGTTACGTCGAGTCCCTGTCGTCGTACGCGAGGCAGTTCCTCGGCCAGATGGACAAGCCCGACGTCGATTTCATCGAGGGCCTGTCCCCGGCGGTGTCGATCGACCAGAAATCGACGAACCGCAACCCCCGCTCGACCGTCGGCACGATCACCGAGGTCTACGACTACCTGCGCCTGCTGTTCGCCCGGGCCGGCACGCCGCACTGCCCGGTCTGCGGCGAGCGGATCAGCAAGCAGACCCCGCAGCAGATCGTCGACCGGGTCCTGGCGATGGACGAGGGCACCCGGTTCATGGTGCTCGCCCCGGTCGTCCGCGGCCGCAAGGGGGAATATGTCGACCTCTTCGCCGAGCTGCAGGCCAAGGGTTACGCGCGGGCCCGGGTCGACGGCACGGTGCATCCGCTCACCGAGCCGCCGAAGCTGAAGAAGCAGGAGAAGCACACCATCGAGGTGGTGGTCGACCGGCTCAGCGTGAAAACGTCGAGCAAGCAGCGGCTCACCGACTCGGTGGAGGCGGCGCTCGGCCTGGCCGGCGGCATCGTCCTGCTCGACTTCGTCGACCTGCCGGAGGACGACCCGGAGCGGGAGCGGCGCTTCTCCGAGCACCTGGCCTGCCCGAACGACCACCCCCTCGCGATCGAGGACCTGGAACCGCGGGTGTTCTCCTTCAACGCGCCCTACGGCGCCTGCCCCGAGTGCACCGGCCTCGGGACGAAGAAGGAGGTCGACCCCGAGCTGATCATCCCGGACGAGGATGCCACCCTCCGCGACGGCGCGATCCAGCCGTGGTCCGGCGGCACCACCCAGGAGTACTTCCTGCGCCTGCTGGAGGCCCTCGCCGCCGCGGAGAACTTCAGCGTCGACACACCCTGGCGGGCGCTCTCCAGCCGGGTGCAGAAAACCATCCTGTACGGGGCGGAGGACCAGGTCCACGTCCGTTACCGGAACAAGTACGGTCGCGAGCGCTCCTACTACACCGGCTTCGAGGGCGTGGTGCAGTGGATCGAGCGGCGGCACAACGACACCGAGAGCGACTGGTCGCGCGAGAAGTACGAAGGCTACATGCGCGACGTGCCCTGCAAGGTCTGCGGCGGGGCCCGGCTCAAGCCCGAGGTGCTCGCGGTGACAGTGGCCGGCAAGAGCATCGCCGAGGTCTGCAACCTCTCGGTCGGCGAGTGCGCCGATCTGCTGGCCGGGCTGGTGCTCGACGACCGGCAGACGATGATCGCCGAGCGGGTGCTCAAGGAGATCAACGCCCGGCTGCGGTTCCTGGTCGACGTCGGCCTCGACTACCTCTCGCTGGACCGGGGCGCCGGCACGCTCTCCGGCGGCGAGGCGCAGCGCATCCGGCTCGCCACCCAGATCGGCTCCGGCCTGGTCGGCGTGCTCTACGTGCTGGACGAGCCGTCGATCGGCCTGCACCAGCGGGACAACCACCGGCTGATCGAGACCCTGGTCAGGCTGCGCAACCTGGGCAACACGCTGATCGTGGTGGAGCACGACGAGGACACCATCCGGACCGCGGACTGGATCGTCGACATCGGCCCCGGCGCCGGCGAGCACGGCGGGCAGATCGTGCACAGCGGCACGGTCGAGGGCCTGCTGGCGAACGAGAAATCGCCCACCGGGGCGTACCTCTCGGGCCGCAAGAGCATCCCGGTTCCGGCCGGCCGCCGCCCGCAGACGCCCGGCCGTGAGGTGGTCGTGCACGGCGCCCGCGAGCACAACCTGCGCAACCTGACCGTCCCGTTCCCGCTCGGCCAGTTCATCGCCGTCACCGGGGTGAGCGGCTCGGGCAAGTCGACGCTTGTCAACGACATCCTGCACACCGTGATGGCGAACCAGATCAACCGGGCGCGCCAGGTGCCGGGCCGGCACACCAAGGTCACCGGCCTGGAGAACGTGGACAAGGTCGTCGGCGTCGACCAGTCGCCGATCGGGCGGACCCCGCGTTCCAACCCGGCCACCTACACCGGTGTCTTCGACCACGTGCGCAAGCTCTTCGCCGAGACCGCCGAGGCCAAGGTCCGGGGGTACGGTCCGGGCCGCTTCTCGTTCAACGTGAAGGGCGGCCGCTGCGAGAACTGTTCCGGTGACGGCACCATCAAGATCGAGATGAACTTCCTGCCGGACGTCTACGTCCCGTGCGAGGTGTGCAAGGGCGCTCGGTACAACCGGGAGACCCTCGAGGTGCACTACAAGGGGAAGACCATCTCCGAGGTGCTGGAGATGCCGATCGAGGAGGCCGCGGAGTTCTTCTCGGCGCTGCCGGCGATCCACCGTCACCTGCGCACCCTGGTCGACGTCGGCCTGGGTTACGTGCGGCTCGGCCAGCCCGCCACGACGCTCTCCGGCGGTGAGGCGCAGCGCGTGAAACTCGCGTCCGAGCTGCAGAAACGCTCCACCGGGCGGACCGTCTACGTGCTCGACGAGCCGACCACCGGCCTGCACTTCGAGGACATCCGCAAGTTGCTGCTCGTGCTCAACGGCCTGGTCGACAAGGGCAACACGGTGATCACGATCGAGCACAACCTGGACGTCATCAAGACGGCCGACTGGCTGATCGACATGGGCCCGGAAGGCGGCAGCAAGGGCGGGCTCGTCCTCGCCACCGGCACCCCGGAGGAGATCGCCGAGGTGGCGGAGAGTCACACCGGTCAGTTCCTGCGGCCGGGGCTCGGCCTCACCGGCAAGCCGAAGGGCTCGGCGGCCGCGGTGAGCCGCGCCGCCAAGGCGAACGGCACCGGCGCCGCCACCCGCAAGACGCGGGCCAAGGCCGCGGTGTGACTTAGCAAATCTTTAGACGGCTCATAGGGACGCCGCCAGGTCGGGAAACTAGTCTCGGCCCGGCGGCCATGAGGGCACTATTCGGCGGTAACCCTGAACTGATCAACTGCCCAGCCGCGTATCCAAGGGCGACTCCGCGTGATTGCCGAGCGGAAACCAGTACTGGGAGGGCTACACATGACCGACGTGCAGACGAGGACCGAGGCCGAGACCACGCACCAGTGCGCGAGCACCGGCCCGACGTCGACACGGCGCTGCATCCTGGTCGGCGCCGGGGCGCTCGGCGCTACCGCGGTCCTGGCTGCCTGCGGCACCGACGGCACCGGCACCAACCCCAACGGCTCCGACTTCGACGCGAACCCGGCCCCGGCGGGCAGCACCGCGGCGGGCTCGGAGGGCGGTGGCGACACCGGCGGCAGCGCGGAGGTGCTGGTGGCGGCCTCCAAGGTCACCGTCGGCGGCGGTGTGATCACCGACACGCTGGTCGTCACCCAGCCGACCGAGGGCACCTTCAAGGCGTTCAGCAAGGTCTGCACCCACCAGGGGTGCGAGGTCAGCGAGATCAAGGACGGGCAGATCATCTGCCGCTGTCACAACAGCTTCTTCTCGGTCAAGGACGGGGCGCCGACGTCGGGTCCGGCTCAGCAGCCGCTCGCCGAGACCAAGGTGGAGCTGGACGGCGACAACGTGGTCGTCGCGGCCTGATTCCGGCCCGCGGGCACAGGCCGGAGATCCGGCGCCGTGGCGGCGGCACCGGACCTCCGGTCGGGCAATTCTGTCAGTCCCAGGCACTACTGTTGGAGTTGTGCCAGACCCGTCCACTTATCGCCCGGCTCCGGGTACCATCCCGGACTCCCCGGGCGTCTACCGCTTCCGTGACCCAGCCGGCCGGGTGATCTATGTCGGCAAGGCGAAAAGCCTGCGCAACCGGCTCAACTCCTACTTCGCCGACGTCTGGTCGCTGCACGCGCGCACCCAGCAGATGGTCACCACCGCCGGCAGTGTGGATTGGGTCACGGTCGGCACCGAGGTCGAGGCGCTGCAGCTCGAGTTCTCCTGGATCAAGGAGTTCGACCCCCGCTTCAACGTCAAGTACCGGGACGACAAGTCGTACCCGTTTCTCGCCGTCACCCTCGACGAGGAGTTCCCCCGCCTCCAGGTGATGCGCGGTGCCAAACGCAAGGGCGTTCGCTACTTCGGGCCGTACTCGCATGCGTGGGCCATCCGCGAGACGCTCGACCTGCTGCTCCGGGTCTTCCCGGCGCGGACCTGCTCGGCCGGCGTCTTCAAACGGCACGGTCAGATCGGCCGCCCCTGCCTGCTGGGTTACATCGGCAAGTGCTCCGCCCCGTGCGTCGGCCAGGTCGACGCCGAGCAGCACCGCGCCATCGTGGACGACTTCTGCGACTTCATGGCGGGCCGCTCCGACGCGTTCGTCAAACGGCTCGAGCGCGACATGATGCAGGCCTCCGAGGAGCTGGAGTTCGAGCGGGCGGCCCGGCTGCGCGACGACATCGCGGCCCTGCGCCGCGCCATGGAGAAACAGGCGGTGGTGCTCGGCGACGGGACCGACGCCGACGTGGTGGCGTTCGCCGAGGACCCGCTGGAAGCGGCCGTGATGGTCTTCCACGTCCGCGACGGCCGGATCCGCGGCCAGCGCGGCTGGGTGGTGGAGAAAGTCGAGGACCTCACCACCGGCGACCTGGTCCACCACTTCTGCACCCAGATGTACGGTGAGTCCTCCGGCGAGACCGACGTGCCCCGTGAGCTGCTCGTCCCGGCTCTGCCCGACGACGCGGACGCGCTCGCCGACTGGCTGACCGCCCGCCGGGGCAGCCGGGCCAGCCTGCGCGTGCCGCAGCGCGGTGACAAGAAATCGCTGATGGAGACCGTGGCGCGCAACGCGGCCGAGTCGCTGCAACGGCACAAGCTGCGCCGGGCCGGCGACCTGACCACCCGCAACAAGGCGCTCGAGGAGATCGCCGAGGCGCTCGGGATGGACACCGTCCCGCTGCGCATCGAGTGCTTCGACGTGTCGCAGATCCAGGGCACCGACGTGGTCGCCTCGATGGTCGTCTTCGAGGACGGCCTGCCCCGCAAGAGTGAGTACCGGCGGTTCGCGGTCCGGGGCGCCACCGACGACCTGTCCGCGATGAGCGAGGTGCTGCGGCGGCGGTTCGCCCGGTTCAAGGCGGTTCCGGGCGCTGACGCGCCGCGCGACCAGCCGGAGTCGGACGTGGCCGACGAGGCGGCCGACGCGAAACTGCACGGGCTCGAGCCGGAGTCGTCCGACCCGCTTCCCGGCATCGATCCACTTGCCGGCACCGATCCGCTTGCCGGCACCGACCCGCTTCCCGGCACCGACCCGCTTCCCGGCATCGATCCTTTGACCGGCAAGGCGCGCCGGTTCGCGTACCCTCCGCAGCTCGTTGTCGTGGACGGCGGCCAGCCGCAGGTGAACGCGGTCGCCGCGGTCTTCTCCGAGCTGGGCATCACCGACGTGGCGCTCTGCGGCCTGGCGAAACGGCTGGAAGAGGTCTGGCTGCCCGGCGACGACTTCCCGGTCATCCTGCCGCGCACCTCGGAGTCGCTCTACCTGTTGCAGCGGGTCCGTGACGAGGCACACCGCTTCGCGATCACGTTCCACCGGCAGCGCCGGTCGAAACGGATGACGGCGTCCGCGCTGGACGACATCGCCGGTCTCGGCGAGGTGCGGCGCAAGGCGTTGCTCCGGCACTTCGGCTCGCTGAAACGCCTGGCCGCGGCCACCCCGGAAGAGGTCGCCGAGGTGCCCGGCATCGGCCGGCGCACGGCGGAGACGGTTCTGGCGGCGCTCAACCCCGCGGGCAGCCCGGCGCTCAACCCGGCGGGCAGCCCGGCGCTCAACCCCGCGGGCAGCCCGGCGGTCGACCCGGTGGGTAGCCCGGCGGTCGACCCGGATCGGTAGCGGACAGGCTGTCCGGCGGCCGGCCCGGTAGGTGTCGGCCTAGGATGTTGTGTCCGCTTGGTTGTCGGGCGAGGCGCTCGCCTGAGCTCTCGCCGGAGCGGTACCGACGCGCTCGCGTGGGCGGAAACTCGATCGATGCAGGAAACCGGCGCGGGAGGCGTGCGTGGACGAGATAGTGGAACCCGATGAGGCCGGTACCGACCTGGTGGTGGTCACCGGACTCTCCGGAGGCGGGCGCAGCACGGTGGCCCGCGCGCTGGAGAACGTCGGCTTCTACGTGGTCGACAACCTGCCCCAGGCGCTGATGCTGGAGATGGCGGAGCTGGCGTTCGCGGCCGGCGGCGCGGCCCGGCGGACCGCGATGGTGCTGGACGTGCGCAGCCGCGCGTTCTCCACCGACCTGGCCGGCGCGGTCCGGGAGCTCAAGGAGCGCGGTTTCTCGCCGCGCGTGGTCTTCGTGGACGCCGACGACGAGGTGCTGATCCGGCGTTTCGAGTCGGTGCGGCGTTCGCACCCGCTGCAGGGTGACGGGCGGCTCGCCGACGGCATCGCGGCCGAGCGCAAGCTGCTCGAGGAGGCCCGCGACCAGGCCGACGTGATCATCGACACCAGCCATCTGAACGTGAACCAGCTGCGCCGCCGGGTCGAGGAGCTGTTCAGCGGCGACGACTCGCGCCGGCTGCGGATCACCGTGCTGTCGTTCGGTTTCAAGTACGGCCTGCCGCCGGACGCCGACTACGTGCTGGACGCCCGGTTCCTGCCGAACCCGTTCTGGGTGCCGGAGCTGCGCGAGCACACCGGCCTGGAGGAGGGCGTGAGCGGTTACGTCCTGGGCCAGGAGGGCGCCGGCGAGTTCGTCGGGACGTACGCCGGCCTGATCGCGGCGACCGCGCCGGGCTTCGAGCGCGAGGGCAAGCGGTACCTGACGGTCGCCATCGGCTGCACCGGCGGCAAGCACCGCAGTGTCGCCATCGCCGAGGAGCTCACCGCGCGGCTGAACGGGATGCGGCTCTCCGCCCATACCTCGCACCGCGACCTGGGGCGCGAGTGACGGGGGCGGCGCCGATCCGGGTGGTGGCGTTCGGTGGCGGGCACGGCCTGAGCGCCTCGCTGCGGGCGCTGCGGCACTGTGCCCGGGACCTGGAGCTGGACATCACCGCGATAGTGACGGTGGGTGACGACGGCGGTTCCAGCGGCCGTCTGCGGGTGGAGCGCGACGCGTTGCTGCCCCCCGGCGATCTGCGGCAGGCGCTCGCCGCGCTGGCCGACGACCACCCGACCGCGCAGCGCACGGCGCACCTGATGCAGCACCGGTTCGCCGCCATGCCGTCGCAGCGGCGGACGCCGGAGGCCGAGCGGCGCGCCGACCGGTCGGTGGACAGCCTGGCCGGGCACGCCGTGGGAAACCTGCTGCTGCTCGGCCTGATCGAGATGCTCGGCGACCCGGTGCTGGCGCTGGACCACGCCGCCGAGATGGTCGGCGCGCGGGGCCGGGTGCTGCCGATGGCGCTGCACGCGGTGGGCATCGAGGCGGACATGGTGGGACCGGCGGGCGAGTCGGTGACCGTGCGTGGTCAGCACTCGGTCGCCGTGGCGGACGGCCGGGTGACCGCCCTGCGGCTGCATCCGGCGAACCCGCCGGCCTGTCCGGAGGCGCTCGCCGCGGTCCGCGAGGCCGACTGGCTGATCTTCGGGCCGGGCTCGTGGTACACCAGCGTGCTGCCGCACCTGCTGGTGCCGGACCTGGCCGCGGCGATCGTGGCGAGCCCGGCGCGCCGGCTGGTCACGCTCAACCTCAGCGCGGACAAGGAGACGTCCGGCCTCTCCACCGCCGATCATCTGGCCGCCCTGCACTGGTACCTTCCCGAGCTGCGGGTCGACACGGTGCTGGCGGACGCCAAGTGGGCGGGGGAACCGGAACCGGTCCGGGCGGCCGCGCAGGCACTCGGCGCGGAACTGGTCCTGGCCCCCGTCGCCGTCGCGGACGGCAGCCCACGGCATGATCCTGAGTCGTTGGGTGTTGCACTGGTGCCAGTATTGGGCTCCGCTCGTTAGTTACTGGCGTAGTGCAGTTGGTGGCGTAGTGCGGCACACACTGAGGCTCAGTTCAAGATCCGGCGCATGAGGTGACGAGACGATGGCGATGACGGCAGCAGTCAAGGACGAGCTGAGCCGGGTCGACGTGCCCAAGCCCTGCTGCCGGCGGGCCGAGATGGCGGCGTTGCTGCGGTTCGCCGGCGGCCTGCACATCGTGTCCGGGCGGGTGGTGGTCGAGGCCGAGCTGGACACCGGCGCTGTCGCGCGGCGCCTGCGGCGGGAGATCGCAGACGTGTACGGGTACCCGAGCGAGGTGCACGTGCTCGCCTCCGGCGGCCTGCGAAAGGGCAGCCACTACATCGTGCGGATCGTCAAGGACGGCGAGGTGCTGGCCCGGCAGACCGGCCTGCTGGATGTCCGCGGACGGCCGGTGCGCGGCCTGCCGCAGCACGTGGTGAACGGCAACGTGTGCTGCTCGGTGGCGGCGTGGCGGGGCGCGTTCATGGCGCACGGCTCGCTCACCGAGCCGGGCCGGTCCAGCGCTCTGGAGATCACCTGCCCGGGCCCGGAGGCGGCGCTCGCCCTGCGCGGCGCGGCGCGCCGGATCGGGATCACCGCGAAGGAGCGCGAGGTCCGCGGCGTGGACCGCGTGGTGATCAAGGACGGCGACGCGATCGCGGCCCTGCTCACCCGGATCGGCGCGCACTCCAGCGTGCTGGCCTGGGAGGAGCGCCGGGTCCGCCGGGAGGTGCGCGCCACCGCGAACCGGCTGGCGAACTTCGACGACGCGAACCTGCGCCGGTCCGCGCGGGCGGCGGTCGCGGCCGCGGCCCGGGTCACCCGCGCCCTGGAGATCCTCGCCGACGACGCGCCGAACCACCTGACCTCGGCCGGCCGGCTGCGGCTGGAGCACCGGCAGGCCTCGCTGGAGGAGCTCGGCGCGCTCGCCGACCCGCCGCTGACCAAGGACGCGATCGCCGGGCGGATCCGGCGGCTGCTCGCCCTCGCCGACAAGCGGGCCCGTGACCTCGGCATTCCCGACACCGAAGCGGCCGTAACGCCGGAGATGATGGCCTGCTAGTGACTTTCGGCCCTCCGTGCGGGGCCCCGATTTAGATAACGTTCAGGTCGCGGCCCCGCTGCGTTGCGAGTACCCGGTCTCGGCTAGGGTCACTGGTGACGGCGACGGTGCCGGCAGTTCGGCCGAACCCCCCGCTGTGACGCCGCCGACTCAGGTCGCGGCGCTCCACGCTCCTTCGGGCGCGGCGGCCGGGCGCCCTTGGACGCAGCCCTCCACTTGGCGGGCATGCAGACCCTCCGCCGGTCGCAGAACCCGGCGGACCGAAACGAGGAGACCACCTGTGACCATCCGGGTTGGCATCAACGGCTTCGGCCGTATCGGTCGTAACTTCTTCCGGGCGGTTCTCGCGTCCGGCGCCGACATCCAGATCGTCGGCGTCAACGACCTGACCGACAACGCCACTCTCGCCCACCTGCTGAAGTACGACAGCATCCTGGGCCGTCTGGGCCACGAGGTGAAGGCGACCGCCGACGAGATCACCGTCGGTGGCAACACGTTCAAGGCGTTCGCCGAGCGTGACCCGAACAACCTCCCGTGGGGCGACCTGGGCGCCGACGTCGTCATCGAGTCGACCGGCTTCTTCACCGACGCCACCAAGGCCAAGGCGCACATCGACAAGGGCGCCAAGAAGGTCATCATCTCGGCTCCGGCCAAGAACGAGGACATCACCATCGTCATGGGCGTCAACGACGGCCTGTACGACGGCGCGAAGCACACGATCATCTCGAACGCTTCCTGCACCACCAACTGCCTCGCCCCGATGGCGAAGGTCCTGAACGACACGATCGGGATCGAAAAGGGTCTGATGACCACGATCCACGCCTACACCCAGGACCAGAACCTCCAGGACGGCCCGCACAAGGACCTGCGTCGCGCCCGCGCCGCCGCTCTGAACATCGTGCCCACCTCGACCGGCGCCGCGAAGGCCGTCAGCCTGGTGCTGCCGGAGCTCAAGGGCAAGCTGGACGGCTTCGCGCTGCGGGTGCCGATCCCCACCGGCTCGGCCACCGACCTGACCTTCACCGCCGCCCGTGACACGTCGGTCGAGGAGGTCAACGCCGCGATCAAGGCTGCCGCCGAGGGCCCGCTCAAGGGCATCCTGGTCTACACCGAGGACGACATCGTGTCGGCCGACATCGTCACCGACCCGGCCTCCTGCATCTTCGACGCCGGCCTCACCAAGGTCATCGGTGGCAACCAGGTCAAGGTCGTCGGCTGGTACGACAACGAGTGGGGCTACTCGAACCGCCTCGTCGACCTGGTCAAGCTGGTCGGGGCCTGATCTACCTTGAAGACTCTCGACGACTTGCTCGGCGAGGGGGTCTCGGGTCGGCGCGTCCTGGTGCGCGCCGACCTGAACGTCCCGTTCGACAAGAAGAACCCGGGAGTTATCAGCGACGACGGCCGCGCCCGCGCGGTGCTGCCGACGCTGATCGCTCTGCGTGACGCGGGCGCCCGCGTCATCGTCATGTCGCACCTGGGCCGCCCGAAGGGCGAGCCGGACCCGAAGTTCACCCTCCGCCCGGTCGCGACCCGGCTTGCCGAGCTGCTCGGCTCGTCGGTCGTCTTCGCCGACGACACGGTCGGCCCGGAGGCCACCCAGGCGGTCGCCGAGCTGCAGGACGGCCAGGTGCTGCTCCTGGAGAACCTGCGGTTCAACAAGGGCGAGACCTCGAAGGACGACGCCGAGCGCGGCGCTTTCGCCGACGAGCTGGCGAAGTTCGCGGACTGCTACGTCGATGACGCGTTCGGTGCTGTGCACCGCAAGCACGCGTCGGTCTTCGACGTCGCGGCCCGCCTGCCGCACTACGCCGGCGGCCTGGTGCTCAAGGAGGTCGAGGTCCTCAAGAAGGTGTCCGAGGCCCCCGAGCAGCCCTATGTGGTCGTCCTCGGCGGCTCCAAGGTCTCCGACAAGCTCGCCGTGATCCAGGCGCTGCTGCCGAAGGTCGACAAGCTGCTCGTCGGTGGCGGCATGTGCTTCACCTTCCTGAAGGCGCAGGGTCACGAGGTGGGCAAGTCCCTCCTCGAGACCGAGATGATCTCGGTTTGTGCCGACCTGCTGGAGCAGGCGGACGGCCGGATCGTCCTGCCCGTCGACGTCGTGGCCGCCACGGAGTTCTCCGTCGACGCCACGCACGACGTCGTGGATGTCGCGGACATCCCGGCGGATCGGCTCGGCCTGGACATCGGTCCCAAGTCCACAGAGCTCTTCGCTTCGGCTGTGGCCGGCGCCAAGACGGTCTTCTGGAACGGCCCGATGGGCGTCTTCGAGCTCGCCCCGTTCGCCGCCGGCACCCGCGGCGTCGCCGAGGCGATCACCAAGATCGACGGCTTCTCGGTCGTCGGCGGCGGTGACTCGGCGGCGGCGGTGCGGACCCTCGGCCTGGACGAGTCCGCGTTCGGCCACATCTCCACCGGCGGGGGCGCGTCCCTGGAGTACCTCGAAGGCAAGACGCTGCCGGGCGTCGCCGCACTGGAGAAGTGATGACGACGACCCCCCGTAAGCCGATCATCGCCGGCAACTGGAAGATGAACCTCAACCACTTCGAGGCGAATCTGCTGGTCCAGAAGCTGGCCGCGAGCCTCACCCCGGCTCAGCTGGAGGCCGTCGAGACCGTCGTGCTGCCGCCCTTCACCGACCTGCGCACCGTGCAGACCGCTGTGGACGGCGACAAGCTCGCGATCGCGTACGGCGCTCAGGACATCTCGCAGCACGCGTCCGGCGCGTACACCGGCGAGATCGCCGGCTCGATGCTGGCGAAGCTGGGCGCGACCTACGTCGTGATCGGGCACTCCGAGCGCCGCGAGTACCACAACGAGACCGACGAGCTGATCAACGCGAAGATCAAGGCGGCGTTCGCGGCCGGCCTGACCCCGATCTTCTGCGTCGGCGAGGGCCTGTCCGTCCGCGAGGAGTCGGCGCACGTCAGCCACTGCACGGCGCAGGTCGACGCGGGCCTGGACGGGCTCAAGGAAGACCAGGTCAAGCAGATCGTCATCGCGTACGAGCCGGTCTGGGCGATCGGCACCGGCAAGACCGCGACGCCGGAGGACGCCCAGGAGGTCTGCGGCGCGATCCGTGCGCGGCTGGTCGAGAAGTTCGGCGCCGAGGTCGCTGAGGCGGTCCGGATCCAGTACGGCGGCTCGGTCAAGGCGGCGAACATCGCCTCGATCATGGCGAAGCCGGACGTGGACGGCGCCCTGGTCGGCGGCGCGAGCCTGGACGCCGAGGAGTTCGCCTCCATCGTGCGCTTCCCGGAGCACGTCGCCCGCTGATCTTCGGTCAAGACTGTGCGTGCCCGGCCGTGGTAAACGGCCGGGCACCCGCTATTGTGGGACGGCTTGCTGTGCCCTTCGAGAGGAATGATCCCGACCATGCCGATCGCGTTCGCTTACACGTTGATCGTGTTGCTGATCATCACCAGCATTCTGCTGACCCTGCTGATCCTGCTGCACCGCGGCAAGGGCGGCGGCATGTCGAGCATGTTCGGTGGCGGCGTGACCTCGAGCCTGGCCGGTTCCTCGGTCGCCGAGAAGAACCTGGACCGGTACACCGTGCTGGTGGGCATCATCTGGTTCGCCTGCATCGTCGGGCTCGGTTTCTGGCTCAAGCTTCAGCTGGCATGACAGCACACGGAGCGCTGGCTTCCTGACTGGCGCCTTCAGTCGTACAATCTGCCGCGCGGCCGGTTTTTCCGGCCGCGCGGTTTTTTGTCCCCGCAGTCCGTTTCCGAGCCGTTTCCACCCGTCCGTTTTGAGTGATCTCGAAACAAGACCCCCGCCGGGACGGCTTCTTGAGGCCCCTCGAGACAGGAGTGACGTCCGTGTCCAGTGGCAGCGCTATCCGCGGCAGCCGGGTCGGGTCCAGCCCGATGCGGCCCGACGAGCGCACCGAACCCGCACCGCGCCGGCAGATCACGTACTTCTGCGCGGCCGGTCACGACAGCCAGATCTGGTTCGCGGCCGAGGCCGCGACGCCGGAGACGTGGGACTGCCCGCGCTGCGGGCAGCCGGCCGGCCTCGACGGGGCGAACCCGCCGGGCCGGTCACGCGTCGAGCCGTACAAGTCGCATCTCGCGTATGTGAAGGAGCGCCGCAGCGAGGAGGACGCCCAGGCGATCCTCGCCGAGGCGCTCGCCAAGCTGCGCCAGCGACGCGGCGAGTGATCGTAAGCCGGCCGTACGGGGGCGGCCGGCTACATCTCGGTGTCCCTGCCCAGGAAGAGGGCGCCGGTGTCCTGGGTCGGGATGTCGTGGAATCCGAGCCGCTTGTAGAACGCGTAGGCGCCCTGGTTCTCCGGCGCCATGCCGAGATGCACCCGCGGCACGCCGGCCGCCCGCAGGCCGCCCAGGAAAGCCGCGATCAGGCCACGGCCGAGCCCCTTGCCCTGTGCCTCGGGCAGCAGGTCGATGTGCAGGTGCGCGGGATAGTCGGCCAGCTCCGGCAGGAGCATCCGCTCCGGATCGTGGTGCAGCCCGAGCATCACCTCGTCGCGCGGATCCCCGGCGGGCATGCGGTCCGCGGTGGCGGGCAGCCAGGTGGTGCGGTACCACTCGACGAACGCCGGGGTGTCGGCCGTGCCCAGCACGTACCCGACCGCGGCGCCGTCGCCGGCGTCCACCACGTACGCGTGCTGCGGCTCGTGCACCACGTAGGGCACCGCCCAGATCTCCCCGAGCAGACGGTCCGAGCTGTGCAGTCCGCGGGCGTCCTGCCCGGCCGCGCCGGTCCGCACACAGATGTCGTAGATCGCGTCGAGGTCGCTGGACTGATAGCTGCGGATCATCACGGCGGCCAGTGTAGAGGGAAGGGCGCGGGGCGCCCTTCCCCGGAAAACCTCAGCGGATCTCTGCGGCGGCTGCCCGGTCCAGCAGCCAGAGAGTCTTGCGTACGCCGGTAGCACTCGCCGCCGGCAGATGGGCGCCCGCGTGGACGGCGCCGATCGGCTTCGCCTTGTCCGGTCCGGCCGCGATCAGCCACACCTCGTCGGCGCTCTGGATCGTCGACAGCGTCAGCGTGACCCGGGTGGGGGGCGGCTTCGGGCTGTTGAACGCGGCCGCCGTCGTCCCGGTCTCGGCGAGCACCGGGTGCTCCGGGAAGAGCGACGCCACGTGGCCGTCCTCGCCGACGCCCAGCATCAGCACGTCGAAGCGGGGGAGCGGCGCGCCCAGTTCCTCGGCGTACCGCGCGGCGGCCGCGAGCGCGTCATCGCCGTCCGGGCCGTCGGACGCCGGCATGGCGTGCACCCGTGCCGGGTCCAGCGGCAGCTTGTCCAGCAGGGCCTCGCGGGCCTGCGTCTCGTTGCGGTCCGGGTCACCGGCCGGCAGGAACCGCTCGTCGCCCCACCACAGGTCCACCCGGGACCAGTCGATGGCGGCGGAGGCGGGCAGCTCGCGGATCGCGTGCAGCACCTTCGCGGCGACCCGGCCGCCGGTCAGCACCACGCTCGCCGTCCCGTGCACCGCCTGCGCGTCGATGATCTTGATGGCGAGCCGTGCCGCCACCGTCGACGCCAGGATGTCGGCGTCCGGCACCACCACGACCACGGTCTCACTCAATTGACGTCTCCCTTATAAAGGCCGTCCGCCGCGATGCGGCGGACGGCCCGGTCGATCCGATCAGAATCAGGCGGCGGCGCTTGCCGCACGAGCCGCCAGCGCCGGGTCCTTCCAGACGTGTACGCGCATCGGGTTGCGCTTGTCCAGGTCCGGAACCCCGGCCATGGCGCCCAGCGCGTCCGCGTAGATCTGGTCGGCGTCGAGCCGGCGCAGCTCCTCGGCGAGCTCGTCACCGACCGGCCGCTTCGGCAGCGGCATGTACCGGTCCTCCTGGCCGGTCCGGCTGAACAGCGCCGTGCCCTCCTCGCGGGTGACCCGGACGAAGTCGCCGTTCGCGCACTGCAGCTCCACCGAGTGCATCCGGGGTGCCCGGTCGGTGTGCTCCAGCACCGGCTCGATGCCGAGGCGGGACTTGAGCCAGCCCAGCATCAGCCAGGCGGTCGGGTCCTGCTGCGGCGCGACGATCCGGGCGCCGGTGACGCGGGCCTCGGCGGTGTCGAACGCGCCGGCCACCAGGGTGCGCCAGAGCGTGATCCGGGTCCAGGTCAGGTCGGTGTCGCCGGGCGAGTAGTCGATGGCCCGCTGGCGCAGCGCCGCCACCGGGTCGGGCGCCTGCGCGCTGTCGGTGATCCGCCGGTCGGCGACCACGCCAAGGAAGTCGTTGGCGATCATGTTCGGCGGCTCCTCGTGCCACCAGCTGACCACCGGGACGTCCGGGGCGAGCAGCGGCATCACCACCGACTCGGCGTGCAGCGCGAGACGGCCGTACATCCGCATGACGACCGCCTCGGCCGGGCCGAGACGCCCGCCCACGACGATCTCCGCGTCCAGCCGGCTGCGGCCCTCCAGGTCGGAGCGGACCACGATGAGCAGCCGGCACGGGTGCGCGGCCGCGGCGATGGTCGCCGCCGCCTCGGCCTCGCGGACCTTCTTCTCCTCGACCACCGAGATCAGGGTGAGCGCCAGACCGGAGGCGACGCCGCCGGCGCTGCGCCGCTCGGCGGCCAGTGCCTTGACGACCTCGTTGCCGGTGGTGTCCCAAAGGCCGATCATGCTCGCCTCCAAGCACGGCCCTCGCGGGCCAGCATCTCGTCGGAGGCTCGGGGCCCCCACTCGCCGGCCCGGTACGGCTCCGGGGCGGTGCCGGCCCACGCGGCCTCCAGCGGGTCGATGACCCGCCACGACTGCTCCACCTCGGCCGCGTCCGGGAAGAGCGTGCGGTCGCCGATCAGCACGTCCAGCAGGAGTCGCTCGTACGCCTCCGGGCTGGACTCGGTGAACGCCTCGCCGTACTGGAAGTCCATCGCGATGTCGCGGACCTCCATGGCGGTGCCGGGCACCTTCGAGCCGAACTTCAGCACCACGCCCTCGTCCGGCTGCACCCGGATGACCAGCTGGTTGTTGCCGAGCATCTCCACGTCCGCCGGGTCGAACGGCAGGTGCGGCGCCCGCTTGAAGAGGATCGCGATCTCGGTGACCCGGCGGGGCATCCGCTTGCCGACCCGCACGTAGAACGGGACGCCGGCCCAGCGCCGGTTCTGGATGCCGAGGCGGACCGCCGCGTACGTCTCGGTCGTGGAGCCCGGCGGGATGTTCGCCTCCTCCAGGTACCCCACGGCCCGCTCGCCGGCCACCCAGCCCGGGAGGTACTGCCCGCGGACCGAGCCTTTCGCCATGTCGGCGGGCAGACTGACCGCCTTGAGGACCTTCAGCTTCTCGGCCCGGATCTCATGCGGGTCGAAGCTCGTCGGCTCTTCCATGCCGACCAGCGCGAGCAGCTGGAGAAGGTGGTTCTGCAGCACGTCGCGCGCGGCGCCGGAAGCGTCGTAGAACGCCGCCCGGGTGCCGATGCCGACGTCCTCGGCCATTGTGATCTGCACGCTGTCGACGTACTTGGAGTTCCAGACCGGCTCGAACAGGCTGTTCGCGAAGCGCAGCGCCAGAATGTTCTGGACCGTCTCCTTGCCGAGGTAGTGGTCGATCCGGAAGACCTCGTTCGGGTTGAACACGTCGTCCACGAGCTCGTTGAGAGCGACAGCGGAGGCGTAGTCGTGGCCGAACGGCTTCTCCACCACGACCCGGCGCCAGCCGCCCAGCTTCGCGTTGTCCGCCAGCCCGGTGCGGTTGAGCTGGTTGAGCACCAGCGGGAACGCCGCCGGCGGGATCGAGAAGTAGAAGGCGGTGTTGCCCGCGATGCCATTGCGCTCGCGAAGCTCGTCGAGAGTCTCGGAGAGCTTGTCGAAGTCGTTCTCGTCGTCGAACGAGCCGGGCACGAAGTGGAACTGGCTGTTGAGCCGTTGCCAGACGTCCTCCCGCCACGGCGTCCGGGCGCCCTTCTTGGCGGCGTTGTACGCCAGCGACTCGAAGTCGCCGTCTCCCCAATCGGCCCGGGCGAAGCCCACGACCACGAAGCCGGGCGGCAGCAGACCGCGGTTGGCCAGGTCGTACACGGCCGGGATGAGCTTCTTTCGGGACAGGTCACCGGTGACCCCGAAGATCACCAGAGCGCAGGGCTCCGGAATCCGCGGAAGCCGACGGTCCTGTGCGGTACGCAGCGGATTACCCACGTTGCCATCCTGCCAGGTTTTCGAAGATGGAGCGGCCTGTCGCGGGAGTCCCGCGACAGGCCGCAGATGGTGCTGCCGATCAGGCGCCGGTGCCGACCTTCAGCGACTTGGCGACGTGCTCCAGGAGCTCGTTCCAGCTCGCCTCGAACTTCTCCACGCCCTCGGCCTCCAGGACCTTGAAGACGTCGGCGAAGTCGATGCCGGCCGCGGCCAGGTCGTCGAAGACCTTGTGGGCGTCGGCGAAGTTGCCGCTGACGGTGTCGCCGCGGGTGGTGCCGTGGTCCTCGAACGCGAAGATGACCGACTCCGGCATGGTGTTCACCGTGCCGGGCGCGATCAGCTCCTCGACGTAGATGGTGTCGAGGAAGTCCGGGTTCTTCGTGCCGGTGGACGCCCACAGCGGACGCTGCGGGTGGGCGCCGGCGTCGGCCAGGGCCTTCCACCGGTCGCTGCCGAAGACCTCGGCGTACGCCTCGTACGCCAGCCGGGCGTTGGCGATGGCCGCCTTGCCCTTGAGGGCCTTGGCCGAGTCCGAGCCGATCTTGTCGAGCCGCTTGTCGACCTCGGTGTCCACGCGGGAGACGAAGAACGACGCGACCGAGCCGATCTTGCTGAGGTCGTGGCCGTTCGCCTTCGCCTGCTCCAGGCCGGCCAGGAACGCGTCCATGACCGCCCGGTAGCGCTCGACCGAGAAGATCAGCGTGACGTTGACGCTGATGCCCGCGGCCAGCACCTCGGTGATGGCGGGGAGGCCGGCCAGCGTCGCCGGGATCTTGATGTAGAGGTTGGGGCGGTCCACCAGCCACCAGAGGGTCTTCGCCTCGGCGACCGTCGACTCGGTCTCGTGCGCCTTGCGCGGGTCCACCTCGATCGAGATCCGGCCGTCGACGCCGTTGGAGGCGTCGTAGGTCGGCCGGAACACGTCGGCGGCCCAGCGGACGTCCTTGGCGGTCATGAGGCGGATCGCCTCCTCGACCGTGACGCCCTGGACGGCGAGGTCACGGACCTGCTCGTCGTAGGCGTCGGCGTCGGAGAGCGCCTTCTGGAAGATGCTCGGGTTGGTGGTGACACCGACCACGTGCTGTTCGCGGCGCAGCTTGTCCAGCGAGCCGCTGGTGAGACGTACCCGAGAGAGATCGTCGAGCCATACCGCCACGCCCTGGGCGGAGAGCTCAGCCAGCCTGTCCGTCATTGCCTTGCTCCTTAACAAACGTCTCAGTTGCCGGTCTTGTGGCCGGTGATCTCGCCGACCCTGGCGAGGGAGGCATTGGCCTTCGCGACGACGTTGTCCGCGGTGAAGCCGAACTGCTCGAACAGGATCTTCGCGGGGGCGCTGGCGCCGTAGTGCTCGATGCTGACGGCCTCGCCGGCGTCACCGAGAATGCGGTCCCAGCTCATCCGGATGCCGGCCTCGACCGAGACCCGTGCCTTCACTCCACGCGGAAGAACCTGCTGCTGATATGCAACGTCCTGCTGGAAGAACCATTCCTGGCAGGGCATCGAGACGACCCGGGTCGGGGTGCCCTCGGCCTCCAGGCGCTCCTGCGCGGTGAGCGCGATGGAGACCTCGGAGCCGCTGGCGACCAGGATCACCTTGGGCTCGCCGGTGGACGCCTCGGAGAGGATGTAGCCACCCTTGAGCGTGCCCTCGGCCGACGCGTACTTGCTGCGGTCGATCGTGGGCAGGTTCTGCCGGGACAGCGCCAGCGCGGTCGGCCGGTCGGTGTGCTCCAGAGCGCCCCGCCACGCGTACGCGGTCTCGTTGGCGTCGGCCGGGCGGACCACGTCGAGGCCGACGATCGCGCGCAGGGCGGTCAGCGTCTCGATCGGCTGGTGCGTCGGGCCGTCCTCGCCGAGACCGATCGAGTCGTGCGTCCACACGAAGACGACCGGCAGCTTCATCAGCGCGGAGAGGCGGACCGAGCCGCGCATGTAGTCGCTGAAGACCAGGAACGTGCCGCCGTACGGGCGGGTGCCACCGTGGACCGCGATGCCGTTGAGGATCGAGCCCATGCCGTGCTCACGGATGCCGAAGTGCAGCGTGCGGCCGTACTCGTGACCCGGGAACTCCTTGGTGGCGTACTCCGCCGGGATGAAGGACGGCTCGCCCTTCATCGTGGTGTTGTTGCTCTCCGCCAGGTCGGCCGAGCCGCCCCAGAGCTCGGGCAGCACCGGCGCGAGCGCCTCCAGGACCTTGCCGGACGCGGCGCGGGTGGCCAGGCCCTTCGGGTCCGCGGGGAACTCGGGCAGCGCGGCGTGCCAGTTGTCCGGCAGGGTGCGGGTGGCGAGGCGGTCGAAGAGCGCCTTGCCCTCGGGGTTGCCGGCGGCCCAGGCGTCGAACGCCTTCTGCCACTCGGCACGCGCCGCCTTGCCGCGCTCGACGACCTGCTGCGCGTGCTTCACGACCTCGTCGTCGATGGCGAACGGCTCGTTCGCGAAGCCGAGGATCTCCTTGGTCGCGGCGATCTCGTCGGCGCCCAGCGCGGAGCCGTGGATCTTGCCGGTGTTCTGCTTCTTCGGCGCCGGCCAGCCGATGATCGTCTTGAGGACGATGAACGACGGCTTGTCGGTGACCGACTTGGCGGTCTGGATCGCGTTCCAGAGAGCCTCCACGTCCTCGTGGTAGCCGTCCTCGCCACGCCAGTTGACGGTCTGGACGTGCCAGCCGTACGCCGCGTAGCGCGCGCCGACGTCCTCGGACTTGGCGATCCGGGTGTCGTCCTCGATGGAGATCTCGTTGTCGTCGTAGATCACCGTGAGGTTGCCGAGCTTCTGCACCGCCGCGATGGCGCTGGACTCGTGGCTGACACCCTCTTCGATGTCGCCGTCCGAGCACATGGCGTACACGTGGTGGTCGAACGGGGACTGGCCGGCGGCGGCGTCCGGGTCGAACAGACCGCGCTCGCGGCGGGCGGACATCGCCATGCCGACCGCGTTGCCGATGCCCTGGCCCAGCGGGCCGGTGGTGATCTCGACGCCGGGGGTGTGCCCGTACTCCGGGTGACCGGGCGTGAGCGAGTCCCACTGGCGCAGCGACTTCAGGTCATCCAGCGAGGTGCTGTAACCGTTGAGGTAGAGCTGAACGTAGAGAGTGAGGCTCGAGTGACCGCAGGACAGCACGAAGCGGTCCCGGCCCGCCCATTCCGGGTCCGTGGGGTCGTGCCGCATGACGCGGTTGAAGAGCAGGTAGGCGGCCGGCGCCAGGCTCATGGCGGTACCGGGGTGGCCGTTGCCGGCCTTCTCCACGGCGTCCATGGCCAGGACCCGGGTGGTGTCCACCGCCTTGCGGTCGAGGTCGGACCAGTTGAGAGCGGGATCTGTGGCAGCCACGTCGGTTGTGCTCCTCGGGCAAAAATAATGGAACCCTTTTCGGCTTGACCCTATCCAGTCGGGCTAAACACGTGCGCAGTGAACGCCCTAGACACATACGCTGTGGGCGGACACGCCGGATCAAGTGGTGTGACGGTATGCACCCGTACTGGGTGCCCCGAGCAGCGGAGACGGCTGCGCGTAGGCTGTCCGGGCGGGCCGCTGGGTGAATACCCGGCAACGGCCGCGAAATAAAGCCGATGCCGGAAGGTGGCTGTCCGTGAGCATGATCACCGAGCGTCCCGTCCATGGACGGGAGCCCGGCGTGGCGGAGCGTGCGCCACGTGAGACTCGACGCAACCGGACCGCGGTTCTCAGGGCTTATCTGGCTCTGACCAAGCCCGCGATCGTCGAGCTCCTCCTCGTCACCACCGTGCCGACGATGATGCTGGCGGCCGGGGGATGGCCGAACTGGATCACGTTCGCGGTGGTGCTGATCGGCGGTGCGCTGGCGGGCGGCGCGGCGAGCGCGCTGAACTGCTACATCGACCGCGACATCGACCAGCTGATGCGGCGCACGAAGCGGCGGCCGCTGCCGGCCCACGAGATCACCCCGCGTGCGGTGCTGATCTTCGGCCTCACCCTCGCCGTGATCTCGGTCGTGCTGATGGCCGTGTTCACGAACTGGCTGGCCACCGCGCTGACCGCGGCGTCGATCTTCTACTACGACGTGATCTACACGATGTGGCTGAAGCGGCGGACCCCGGCGAACACGTTCTGGGGCGGCGTCTGCGGCGCGGCTCCGGTGATCATCGGCTGGGCCGCGGTCACCGGCACGATCAGCGCGATGGGCTGGGCGCTCTTCGCGGTCGTCTTCTTCTGGCAGATGCCGCACTTCTACGCGCTCGCGGTGAAGTACAAGGACGACTACGCGCGGGCCGGCATCCCGATGCTGCCCGTGGTCCGCTCGATGAACCGGGTGAACTTCGAGATCGTCCTCTACACGGTGCTGACCCTCGCCGCCTCGTTCGTGGCGTGGCCGCTGGGCCTCGGCCCGATCTACGGGGTCACCGCGATCGTGATGGGCGCCGCGTTCCTCGCCGAGGCGATCCGGCTCGCCTACCTGACCAAGGCCGGCTCGCCGGTGAACCCGATGCGGCTGTTCCACTTGTCGATCACGTACCTGACGGTGGTCTTCATGGCGGTCGCCGTCGATGCGTTGATCTAACCGTCACGGACCGGCGGTTCGTCGCACCGGATGTCCGGATTGTGATCACTTCCGACTACTGTCCGTCACCCGTTGGATTGACTTCGTTGCATCCGGCAATTCGGACGAAATCTCCGCATAACAGTGCGCCAATTTTCGAAACCTGCTGGTAATTGGAGTCACAAAAGCAGTGTGGAGTGCCCCGCGTGTCGTGGCGGACTGCTTAGGCTGCCCCCTATGGCAGAAGGTTCCGTTACGACACTGACCTCCGAGATCAAGTCTTTCGCCGCCGGGCACGGCGGCGCCAAGGCGGTGATCGAGTACGTCGGTAAGCGCGGCGCCCGTATCGTCCTCGTGGGTGAGGACGGCGAGTGGTCCGACCAGTTCGCCCAGGACACCGGTGTCGCACGTGAGGCTTGCGAGCACGCCGGGGTCACCGTGGAGAACGAGTGGGAGCGGGAGCTCCTGGAACAGATGCGGCCAAGCAACGACCTGTGGCGCTCGATGGCGCGCCGGAGCATGGCCCGCTAGTGAGCGCTGTGAGCCAGGTCGCGCTCGTGACGTGCGCGACCTTTCCTGACCTCTGGGACGACGACCACCCCCTGCGCGACGCGTTGCGTGAGCGCGGGGTGGTCGTCGAGGCCGTTCGCTGGGACGACGAGTCCGCGGACTGGTCCCGTTACGACCTCACGGTGATCCGCTCGCCCTGGGATTACGTGGAGCGGCGCGACGCCTTCGTCGCCTGGGCGCAGCGCGTGCCGCGCCTGGTGAACCCGGCGAGCATCGTCGAGTGGAACACCGACAAGGTCTACCTGCGCGACCTCAGCGAGGCCGGCATCCCGACCATCCCCACCGAGTTCGTCGCGCCCGGCGCGACGTGGACCCCGCCGTCCGAGGGGGAGTGGGTGGTCAAGCCGACGATCAGCGCCGGCAGCCAGGACACCGGGCGGTACGCGCTGCCCGCGCAGCTCCCGCTCGCCGAGGCACACGTGCGGCGGCTGCTGGACGCCGGCCGCACCGTGATGATCCAGCCGTACCTGACGGCCGTGGACACCGCCGGCGAGACCGCGGTCCTCTGCACCCCCGACGCGAGCGGTGAGCTGACGTTCAGCCACGCCATCCGGAAGGGTCCGATGCTGACCGGCCCCGCCGACGGCACCATTCAGCCGGGGGACGAACACATCAGCCCGCGTACGCCGTCGGCCGCCGAGCTGGAGGTCGCGTCGAAGGTCCTGGCCGCGATTCCCGGTGGCACGAAGCAGTTGCTCTACGCCCGGGTCGACCTGATTCCCGGGCCGGACGGGACGCCCACGCTGATCGAGCTGGAGCTGACCGAGCCGAGCCTGTTCCTGCGCACGTCCCCGGCGGCGGCCACCCGCCTGGCCGACGCGATCGTCAGCCGCCTCTAGCCCGAACGCGCACCGCCAGCCCCGAAACACGCAACGCCCCGGCCGCCGCACAGGCGCCGGGGCGTAGCCGTCTCCCGCCGCCGCCGCCGCCGTCCGGGCCGTCTCGCGGGCATTTGCGCCGCTTCCCGCCGTCCGCGCCGCTTCCCGCCGTCCGCGCCGCTTCCCGCCGTCCGCGCCGCTTCCCGCCGGCCGCGCTGCTTCCCGCCGTCCGCGCTGCTTCCCGCCGTCCGCGCCGCTCCCGCCGCTCCCGCCGCTCCCGTCGCTCCCGCCGCTCCCGCCGCTCCCGCTCCCGCCGTCCGCGCCGTGCGCCGCTGCGCCGTCTCGCGATCGGCGTGGGTCGCACTCGGGTGCGCTCGGCATCTGAAGTCGACACCCTGCGGTGGGACCGTTCGGGTAGGGGCATTTGTGAGGGCGCACGATGCGGTGCGGCACGGCGGTGAAAGCACACGGAAGCCCGCGCCGGCATGGATGAGGTCCCACCGATCCGGTCTGTGCGCCGACACCTCGGTTATGGAGCCTGTTGCTTTTTGGCTACGGTGGTTACGGGTGACTAGCCACTTTGATCCATGTTTGTGATCATTTAGGGGTGGCGAAGTGGTATCGGCCGGTCGATCGTGACCAAGCGTTCTTGCTGCCGCCGTCGATGACGGACTGGCTCCCCGAGGATCACCTGGTGTGGTTCGTGATTGAAGCGGTCGGTCAACTCGACACGACCGCGTTCCACGCCCGGGCGAAGCTGGGCGGGGTCGGCCGGCGTGGCTATCACCCGGACATGCTGCTCAC
>NZ_JBEZZR010000020.1:0-26830 GCF_040639325.1 Actinoplanes sp. NPDC023936
TATTTATCCCAACACATCTGCCCCCCAATAACCCTTATTTGCGGGGGGGTCAAATATTTGTTTTTGGGGGGCAATCCCTCATTGTGGCGGCGGGGGGGGGGCCCCACCCCCCCCCCCGGCCCCGCCACCTGACAGCGCGAGAATGCGCGGTCCAGCGGCCGCGTGCCGACCCGCCTCTGCGACTGCCGTATCGCCGGACGCTTCGCGGTCGTCACGTTGGATAGCCTCAAGCAAAGCCGACCGGGCTTCGACGGACCACGGCACGGATGCGGCATCTGTGATGCATCCGCGCGGTGAGCCGGGCCCGTGCGGCGAACGTCCGTAGGCTGAGCCGATCAGCGGGAAGGGCGGAGGTGTCCGTGACCAGAAGGAGCCGCCTCACCGAACGGCGAAAGGCGCTCGGCCTCACTCAGGAGTCACTGGCAGAGCTGATCGGGACGGACCGCACGACGGTCGGCCGCTGGGAACGAGCGGAGACTGAGCCCTATCCGTACGCTCGCCTGAAGCTCTGCCAAGCACTGGCGGTGACCGCTGATGAGCTCGATGATCTGTTGAGACCGGACGACCCGCCCGCCGACCGTGTTGTAGGTGCGCCCGACATGTATCGTCGCCAGCTTCTCCGGCTGCTCAGCGTCGCCGGGGCGCTCACCGCCGTGCCGCCGGTCGCCGGTGACGGTCGGCCGATGACCTCCGGCCTCGGGCCGTATGCCGAGCTCAACACTCACCTGTGGCAGGTCTTCGGGCTCGCGAAGACCAAGCAGCTCGCCTATCCGCTCGTCCACGAACAACTCGGTGTGCTGCTGGCCGAGTTGGACAGCCCGCAGTCGTCGGCTGCCCGCCAGAAACTCTGTGTTCTGGTCTGCGACCTGCTGCAGCTGGCGGGCGAGATCTTTTTCGATGCAGACCGCTACACCGAGGCCGCGGAGTGCTACTCCCTCGCGGCGTCGGCCGGGCGCGAGGCCCGATCGTACGATCGCTGGGCCTGTGCTCTGACCCGGCATGCCTTCGTTCACCTGTATGACCACGAGTTCGCCGAGGCAGCCGTGATGCTGGACGCCGCAGGGGCGGTGGCGCGGCGTGGCGACAGCCAGTTGCCCACGTCCTACTGGGTCAGCGCGGTGCAGGCGCAGGCATTCGCGGGAATGGGTGACGCGGACTCCTGCGACCGGGCCCTCGACGCCGCCGCGCGGGTGGTCGACCTGACCGATCCGGCGGGTCCGGGCGGCTGGCTGCGATTCGACGGGACGAGGCTGGGCGAGGAACGGGGCGCCTGCTATCTGGCTCTGGGCCAGAATGATCGGGCCGAGGCCGCGCTGACCGGCGCACTGAAGAGCTCACCGTCCCTGCGCCGCAAGGGCAGCATCCTCACCGACCTCGCCCTGCTGGGCGTCCGCAGGCGGGACGCGGATCACGTGCTGGAGCATGCCGGGGTGGCTCTCGAACTCGCTGAGCAGACGCACTCCACCGGTTACCTCGGCCGCAAGCTGCAGGGACTTCGGGCACAGCTCGGCCCGATGAGGACCGATGACCGGATCGCGGTGCTCGACCACCGGATCAGCAGAGTGGAAAGGATCGAGAGCGGATCATGACCGACGAGGCCGGGAGGATCTTCCGTGAGGCGTGGATCGAGGGGGTGAAGCGGCATCTTCAGGGCGAACCCAAACCGGGATACATCGCTCCGTGGGAGGAGACCCCGGAGTGGGAGCGGCAGGCAGCCGCAGCCGTCTACGGCCAGATCGAGGCGTTCGTCAGCGTCGGCGCGACCGGCAGGCTGACTCGCGAGCAGAAGGGCCGTTTCGTCGCCATCTGCTGGATCGCGCAGATCTACCGGCACTTCGACGACCCGAAGCCCTCCTACGTCGCCGACTGGGAAGCACTGCCCGAGTGGCAGCGTGCCACGGACGCGGACATCTTCGAGAGCGTGGAGCAACGCGTCCAGCACCGCAGTTGATCGTTACCCCGGGCCTCCGCTGCGAGTGGGGCCCCGGTTGTGGATCGTGGAAATGCGGATGCCGGCTGGCGCTCAGTGTTCACAAAACGGACGCCCAACAGCACTGACCCTGCTGGTTGATTGAGGAACACTCTGCCTGCGGAAAGTTGGGCGCGGCCGCCGCTGACCAGTCGCCAAGCCGCCCCCTGGGGCGGCGGAGCGTACGCCAGAGCGGTTACCCGAGCTTGATCACATGTCTGGGCTACGGCCGGGCGACGCGAGCCGTAGGCCAGAGCGGTTACCCGGGCTTGATCACATGTCTGGGCTACGGCCGGGCGACGCGAGCCGTAGGCCAGAGCGGTTACCCGGGCTTGATTACATGTGTGAGCTACGGCCGGGACGGCGCGTTCCAAGATCGGAGGATGCCACCTCGCGACAGCCGTGTAGGCCGAATATCTGCTGGTAGTGGAGTTTCCTTGATTAGCCAGCAGGGTCAGTGCTGCCGACAACGCCGCTTGCCGACACTGAGAACCAGCCGGCCACGGGGGAAGAGCCAGCGCCGTGGGGGCGGTGAACTCACGCATCAGCGGTTCGCGTGCGTTCATGGCCCCCAGGGCGGTGGTGAGCGCACGCGAACCCGCTTCGCGTGCGCTCACCACCCCGACGCCCGGCGCATGCCGCTCACCACCCTGGCGCCCGGCGCCCGGCGCCCGGCGCATGCCGCCCGCCCCCCGGCGCATGCCGCCCGCCCCGGTGCACGCCGCCCCGGTCTGCGCGGATCAGGCGCGACCCGGCGCCGGCTCTCCCGGCGTGCCAGCCGCATCCGGCGGTGGATCCGCCGAAGCCGGAGCCGAAGCCGGAGCCGAAGCCGCCGGATCTGGAACCGGGGCCGGATCGCTGAGCTGCTCCCGCAGGTAACCCCAGATAACCGCCACGATCGCCGCCACCGGCACCGCCAGCAGCGCCCCCACGATCCCGTACAGACTGCTGCCCAGCGTCACCGCCAGCAGCACCACCCCGGCATGCAGGCCAAGGCCCCGGCTCTGGATCATCGGCTGGAAGACGTTCCCCTCCAGCTGCTGCACCGCGATGATGATGGCGAGCACGATCAGCGCGTCCGTCCACCCGTTGGAGACGAGCGCGATCAGGACGGCCACGAACCCGGCGAACAGCGCGCCGACGATCGGCACGAACGCCGACACGAACGTGAGCACCGCGAGGGGCAGGACCAGCGGCACGCCGACGATCCAGAGGCCGACGCCGATGAACACGGCGTCGAGCAGGCCGACGAACGCCTGGGAGCGGACGAACGAGCCGAGCGTGTTCCAGCTGCGGCCGGCGATCTCCGGGACGTCGGTGGCGAGGCGGCCCGGCAGCTGGCGGGAGAGCCAGGGCAGGAAGCGCGGCCCGTCCTTGAGGAAGAAGAACATCAGGAACAGGGCGAGGATGGTGGTGACCAGACCGTCCACGACGGTGTTGACGCCGGTGAGGGTGGCCGTCGCGACACTGCCGATGCTGCTCTGCAGCTTGTCGATCGCCTGCTCGAGGGCCGTGTTGACCTCGTCGTCGCCGATGTTCAGCGGCGGCCCGGCCGCCCAGTCGCGGACGGTCTCGATGCCGTCGGCCACCCCGGTGGCGAGAGAGCCGGACTCGGAGGCGACCGGGACGATGATGCCGACGAGCGTGCCCGCGGCGACCAGCAGGAAGACGACGGTGACGAGCGAGGCGGCGAGCGCCGGCGGCCACTTGTGCCGGCGCAGGAACCGTACCGGCGGCCAGGTCAGTGTGGTCAGAAGGAGTGCGACGACGAGCGGCCAGATGATCGACCACGCGTCGCCGAGCAGGCGCAGCACGACCCACGCCATCAGCAGCACGACGAGGAGCTGCAGCGAGATGAAGGCCGACGTGCGCAGCGCGTGGCGCGACTTCCTGGCGCTCAGAGTGGGGCCCATGTGATCACCCTAGGGAACCGCGGCTGCCAATGCGCGCTGACGGTGCACTGTGGCGGCGGCCGTTCCGGCCAGGGCGAGGACGGCGGCGCCGAGCGCGGACCACATGATCGCCGTGACGGTGTGCGGCACGAGCCATTCGGCGGTCACCACGAGGACGGCGGTGGCCGCCCACAGCGACGCCGACGGCCACCGAGCGCCGGCCGCCACCTGCGCGTTGACCAGCACGAACACCAGCGCATAGCAGGCGCCGGTGGCGGCGAAGACCGGCGCGTGCGCGGCGAGGTAGGCGTAGCCGGACCCACCGGCCAGCCGGAACGCGAGCTCACCGGCCATCGCGGACGCGAGGATCAGGATGGCGCCGCAGCCGGCGACGAGCGTGACAGCGATCGTGAGGGCGCGCCGGCTGCCCTGGGCGAGCCGGGGGAGCGCCAGCACGGTGACGACCTGCGGGGCCCAGAGCGCGCCTTTGGTGAGCACGGTGCCGACCGCGTAGGCGCCGGACGCCGCGGCGGGCAGCACGTGCCGGGCGAGGATCAGGTCGGCGTACGACACGATCAGCATGGCGAGGGTCGCGGAGCAGGCAGTGATGATCTTCCGGCTCAAGCCCGAAGCCTGCGATGAGCCCTGCGGCGTCAGCACGGCCAGCACCAGGGGGATGAGGAGCGAGACCACTGCTCCGATCGCCATCGACTTGACCAGGCCGGCGCCGAGCAGCAGGCCGGCGATCAGTCCCCCGTACCGGCCGGCGGCGAGCACCACCATGCCGGCGGCGAGCCGCAGGAACCGCCCGGCGCCCTGCAGTTCGCCCAGCCACCGGCCGGCCGCGACGACCGTGAAGGTCTGCACGGCGAGCAGCAGGACGAGCGCCGGCGGCAGGTCGAGCAGCGGGGCGGCAATCGGCGTGAGCAGGGCGACCACGCCGGCGCAGACCGCGGCGGTGAGCCAGCCGGCGGGTCCGGCGACCGCGCCGGGGTGGCGGGCCCGGTGCACGGCGACGGCGATCTGCAGCCCGGTGCCGGGCACGCTCACGATCGCGGCGATCGCGAGCACCGTGGCGAGCGCGCCGAGGTCGGCGGCGTCCAGGCCACGGGCGCCGATCACCGGTACGAGGTAGCCGAGTGCGCTGGTCAACGCGCTGGCCACCGCGACCGCCGCGCCGGAGACCCCGATCTGCCGGCCGGTGGCGGCCCGCGTGGTCATACCGAAACCGAGTCCGTCTTCGTGGCGGCCGGCCGGCGTGCGGCCAGCTCCTCGGGTGTCATCCGGCGGCCGAACGCGAAGAAGTACCAGCGCAGGTAACTGGGCATGAACCGGCCGACGTCGAAATGCGAGTCGCCGAGCTGCCGGTCCAGCCAGATGGTGGGGATCTCGGCGACCATCCGGCCGAGCCGGGTGGCCTTGGCGCTGAGCTCGATGCCGATCTCGAAGCCGGTCCGCGAGTCGATGCCGACCTCGCGGACGAAACTGGTGTCGTACGCCTTGAAGCTGTTCGTGGCGTCCCGGGTGCCGACCCGCGCGAAGGTGTAGAGGGTGCGCCCGGCCCACCGCGACGCCAGCCGCTTGAACCGGGGCCCGCCGACCTGCTGCCCGCCGGGCATGTACCGGGACGCCGCCGCGACGACGACTCCCCGCTCGACGAGCCGGGCCAGTTCGTCGATCTGCCGCGGGTCGTCGCAGCCGTCGGCCATGGTCACCACCGCGACCGGCGCGGCGGCGGAGTCGATGCCGAACCGGATCGCGTTGGCCGGCCCGCGCCCGTACGTGTTGAGCACGGTCCGCACCCGCGGGTCGCGGCGCGCCAGCTCCTGCGCGTACGGCACGGTGGTGTCCTCCGGCATGTCGTGCACCACGAGGATCTCGGCAGGCAGCAGCACGTCCCGCAGGATGCGTTCGAGGTGCGCCACCACGCCGGCACCCTCGTTGTAGACCGGGATGACGACCGACACCCTCGGTTTCATACGAGAACTCCCTGTCCGGTGAGGCCCCAGATGTCGATCACGGGCTTGTCGACGTCCAGGGCGGCGTAGTCGGGGTGCGGCGCGGCGATCACCAGCAGGTCCGCCCGCTTCAGCACCTCGTCGAGGGGCAGGAACCGGTCGTCCAGCACGTAGGGATCGGTGCAGAACGTCTCCTGCGCCTTGAGCGTGAGGAGTTTGCGCAGCTTGTAGGCGAGGCTGTCGCGGATGTCGTCGCTGCCGCCCTTGAACGCCATGCCGAGGATGCCGACCTTCAGATCGGCGAGCGGGAACCGGTCCTCCAGACGCGACACGAGATAGAGCGGCAGCCCCTCGTTGATCAGCATGGCGGAGTGGCCGAGGACGAAGTTGTTCCGGTTGAACGCGGCCAGCTGCATGGTGTCCTTGAGCAGGCACGGCCCGGCCGCGAATCCGGGCATCGGCAGGTCGGCGGCGCGCGGGTAGTCGACGGTGACCGCGTGCCGGATCCGCGCGTAGTCCAGGCCGAAGTCGTTCGCCATCATCCAGAACTGGTTGGCGGCCGCGAACTTCAGGTATCGCCAGGTGTTGGTGTACAGCTTGGCGAGCTCGGCCTCTTCGGGCTCGAGCCGCACGATCGACGTGGTGAGGTGCCGGAAGAGCGCCTCGGCACGATCAAGAGCCTGGGGGGTACGGGCAGCGACGATCTGTGGCAGCGCGAAGAGCTCGGTCATCGCCTTGCCCTCGGCGATCCGTTCCGGGCAGAACGCCACGTCGACGGTGAGTCCCTTGCGGGTCAGCAGTTTCTCGGTCAGCGCCGTGACACCGGGGTAGACGGTGCTGCGCAGGACGACCAGCTGCCCGTCGCGCAGGTGTTCCACCCCGCGCTCGATGGCCCGCGGCACCGCGCCCAGGTCGGGGTTGAGGTGCTCGTCGACGGGGGTGCCGACGACCACGACCAGGGCGTCGGCGAGCCCCATGCTCGCCGGGTCGGTGCTGGCCCGCAGCCGGCCGGCGGCGATCGACTCGGCCAGCGGCTCGGCCGCCCCCTCCTCGGCGAACGGCAGCTCACCGCCGTTGACCCGGTCGACAGCGGCTGGGTTGATGTCGTAGAGGACGACGGACAGACCTCGTGCGGCCAGTGCGATGCCCAGCGGCAGGCCGACCCGCCCGCAGCCGCCCACCACACAGACGTCGACCGCTGAGTTGCCTGCACCTGTCATGTCGCCTCCACCTGTCATGTCGCCGAGCAACCGAGCAACCGAGCAACCGGGCAAACCGAGCAACCGAGCAACCGAGCAACCGAGCAACCGAGCAATCGAGCCCCGGAGTTGGCTCGTGCAGGTTACTGGCGAGAAACATTCGGGTCCAGGCCCGTTACGACTGGTGCCATGAAATCCCAAATGAGGTGATCAAGCGGCCTGTCGAGAACGCCTGTCCTTGTGGCACCCTGCTGTCGTGCCCATGGCCCCAAATCCTCCGGTGTCGCCGACAGAAGACCGCCCCACGCGGACGGTCCAGGTCGACGTGGTGACGGCCGTCGCCGTCGCGCTCATCGTCGTCAGCGTGGTCGCGCGTGCCCTGATCGCGCGCCGCGGCTATCTGTCCTACGACGATTTCCCGCTCATCTCGATGGCCGAGGAGAAGGCGCTCGGGCCGGATTACCTGTTCGACCTCTTCAACAACCACCTGATGCCGGCCGGGCATCTGGTCACCTGGCTGACGAACGCGATCGGCGGGTTCAGCTACGGGCCGTACCTGGGGCTGCTGGTCGTTGCGCAGGCCGCCGTGAGCATCGCGTTCTACCGGTTGCTGCGTCTGATCCTGGTGCCCGGGTGGCCGTTGCTCGTACCCCTGGCGGTGTTTCTCTTCAGCCCGCTGACGCTGGAGGCCAGCTCGTGGTGGGCGGTCGGGATCAACATGCTGCCGATGCAGCTGGCGATGATCCTGGCCGTGGGCGCCCAGGTGAAGTACATGCGCACCCGGGCGGGCAAGCACCTGGTGACGCTCGGTCTCTCCGTGCTGCTGGGGCTGCTCTTCTTCGAGAAGGCGATCCTCACCGTCGCGCTGGTCTTCCTCTTCACCCTCTTCCTCTACGCGCCGGGCGGCCCGGTGCGCGCGGTCGTGCAGACGATCCGGCGCTGGTGGCAGTCCTGGGCGGTGCTGACCGCCATCTCACTGATCTTCCTGGCCTTCTACCTGATCCGGTCCACGTCGTCGCTGCGCCGCCCGGCCTCGGTCGACGAGGTGATCACCTTCGTGGTGCAGATGTTCGGGCACACCCTGCTGCCCGGCATCGCGGGCGGGCCGTGGTCCTGGCTCGGCGCCGGTGACGGCGCACCGATCACCGCGCCCAGCGTGGCCGCCCGGTGGATCGCCCTCGGTGTGGTGGCGCTGTTCGTGGCGTTCACCGTGTGGCTCCGGGGCTTCGACGCGGTGCGCGCCTGGCTGCTGCTGCTCTCCTACACCGCGATCGTGGCCGGACTGCTCGGCGCCACCCGGCTCGGGTCGGTCTACAGCGGGGTGGCCGGCGCCGTGCCGCGCTACCTCGCCGACGTGGCGGTGGTCGCGGCGATCGCGGTCGGCGCGGCGCTCTGCGGGCTGCGGCAGATCGATGCGGTGGCGAAACCGGTGTCTCCGCCGCGGGTGGTTCTCTCCGCCCGGCTCGCGGTCCCGCTGCTGGCCGGTGGCCTCGCCGCGTTCCTGGTCAGCGCCGGGATCAGCGGTGTCGGCTTCGGCGACGCCTGGGCGGTCAAACAGGGCCGGGACTACCTGGCGAACGCGCGGGCCGGCTTGGAGGCGGCGCCGGCCGGCACGGTCTTCATGGACCAGACGGTTCCGGACGGCGTGGTCGGCCGGCTGTCGGCGCCGTACAACAGGCAGTCCAAGTTCTTCGCGCCGCTGGCGGACGGGCCCGAGTTCGTCACGCAGGCCCGTCAGCTTGCGGTCTTCGACGAGGCCGGCAACGTCCGCCCGGCCTGGGTGCGGGGCAGCCGGTCGCGGCCGGGCCCCCGGTCCGGCTGCGGGTACCACGTCGCCGGCTCGACCGTGCGGATCCCGCTGGACTCCAAGGTCGACGAATATTGGCACGTGGTGCGAATCGCGTATATCGCCAGGAGTGACACGGCGGCGACGGCGCGGATCGGCGACGGTCTGATTGTTCCGTTCGACGTGCACCGGGGTCTGAACGCGGTGTTCCTGCTCGCGCACGGCGGCGGCTCCGCCGTGGAGGTCACCGTCTTCGACCGGACGGCCTCCGTCTGCACCGACGAGGTCCTGGTCGGGGACATCGTTCCGGCGCCGGCCGGCTAGTGCGTCGAACGCTGTCGGCGCCGCACCTGGTGGCGGCGGGTATCACCGCCGTGGTGCTGGCGCCCCTGGCCCTGCCCGGTTACGTGCTGCGTTACGACATGGTCTTCGTGCCCCGGCAGCCGCTGAGCTGGGAGATGATCGCGCCGGCCGACGCCCTGCCGCGGGCGGTGCCGCTGGACGCGCTGGTGTCGCTCGCGAACCTGGCCGTGCCGGGCTGGCTGCTGCAACGGATCTGCCTGGTGGCGCTGGTCTATCTGGCGGCGCTCGGCGCCGCCCGGCTGGTGCCGTCCGAGCGTGCCCTCACCCGGGCGGTGGCTTCTTTCGGGTACGCGTGGACGCCGTTCCTGGCCGAGCGGCTGCTCCTCGGCCAGTGGGCACTGCTCTTCGCGTACGCGGCGATGCCCTGGCTGGTGCTCGCCGCGCGTGACCTGCGCGCGGGCCGTCCCGGCGCGCTGCCCCGGCTGGTGCTCGCGGCCGCGCCCGCGGCGGTGACCCCGACCGGCGGCCTGATCGCGCTCGCCGCCGTCGCGGTCCTGCTGCCGCTGCGGTCCCGCGCCCCGGAAACGCCGCTGCGGCCCCGCACTCCGGAAACGCCGTTGCGGTCCGGCGCCCCGGAAACGCCGTTGCGGCCTCGCACTCCGGAAACGCCGCTGTGGTCCCGCACCACGGCCGTCGCGCTGGCCGCGGTCGCCGCCCTCAACGCGCCCTGGATCGTGGCCGCCCTGACCAGCGCCGCCGGTGGCAGCTCCGACCCGGAGGGCGTGGCCCAGTTCGCGGCCCGGGCGGAGAACTGGGCCGGCGCTGGGATGGCGCTCGCCGGCACCGGTGGTGTGTGGAACGCGCAGACCGTGCCGGGCAGCCGCACCTCGGTGCTGGCCCCGCTGGTCACGGTGCTGCTGCTGGCCGGAGCGGCGATCGGCGTGCGGGAGCTGTGGCGGCGCTGGCACGGTCTCGCGGTCCGGCTGTTCGTGCTGGCCGGTGGCGGGTTCCTGCTGGCGGTGGCGGGGGCGACGCCGGCCGCCGGGGTGCTGCGCTGGCTGGTCGTCCACGTGCCGGGCGCCGGTCTGCTGCGGGACGGTCAGAAGTTCCTGATCCCGTACGCGCTGGTGCTCGCGCTCGGATTCGCCCTCGGCGCGGAGTGGCTGGCCGCGCGGCTGAGCCGGCGGTTCGAGCCGGGTGCCGGGCGGGTGTTGCTGGTCAGCGCCGTGCTGCTGCCCGTGGTGGCGATGCCGGATCTCGCGTTCGGCGGCCTGGGCGCGTTGCGGCCGGTGCCGTACCCGGTGGACTTCGACGCTGTCGCGGCCCGGGTCCAGGCGGCGCCCGGCGAGGTGCTGTCGCTGCCGTTCGAGGGGTACCAGCGAGCCGCCTGGAACCGTGACGTGGTGATCCGTGACCCGGCGCCGCGGTACCTGGACGCGCCGGTCCTGATGAACGACGCTCTGCGGGTCGGCGCGGTCACCGTGGACGGCGAGAGCCCGCGCGCGGCCCTGGCCCAGCGGCTGCTCGCCGCCGGGCGCCCGGCCACCGAGCTCGGCGTCCGGTGGGTGCTCGTCCGGTCCGGCACGAGCGGGAACCCGCCCGCCGGAGTGCTCGCCGGGCTGCGCCTCGTCTACAGCGGCCAGTACCTCCGGCTCTGGGAGAATCCGGCCGCTCCGACAGCACCCAGGGCATCGTCCAGCGCACGCCGAGCACCCGCTCTGGCTGCGCATCTGCTCGCTATCGCAGTGGTGATCTTCGCTGCGTTTGCACTACTGCGTATGCGTAGTAGATCGTGGTACGGTCCGCGCAACCATGAGTCCGGGGAGGAAGAATGATCGTCAAGTTGGCCACGTTCCTCATCGCGGCCCTGGCCGGAGGTGCCCTCGGTGGTGTCGGCGTGGCCGCCACTCTCGGGGCGGTGAGCCCGTCCGCCGATCATGTCGCCAGCGAGACGGACAACCCCAATCCGGCCGAGGCCATCTACGGCCAGCGCTGATCCGTCAGCGTCGGATGTTCGGCGTCGAGTTGCCCGGCGATCACCTGTGAGAAGGCCTGACCGGCTTTCTCCCAGGTGAATCGCTGGGCATACGTCGCGGCGTTGGCGCCCATCGCGGTACGCCGGCCGGCGTCCAGCAGCAGCTTTCGCACCATCTTGAAGAATTCGTACTCGTCGGCCACCAGCACCCCGGTCTCCCCGTCGGACATCGCGTCGGCGACGCCGCCCGCGGAGCGGAACGCGACCGAAGGCGTGCCCCGCGCGCCGGCCTCCACGATGGTGAGTCCCCAGCCCTCCTTGAGCGAGGGCTGCAGCAGCAGCCACGAGCGGCCGAGCAGCGTGTGCTTGTACTCCTCGGTCACGAACCCGGCGAATTCCACCCGGTCGGTGATGCAGAGGTCCTCGGCGAGCGCGTGCAGCGGCTCGTCCCACCAGCCCTGTCCGGCCACCACAAGTTGCAGATCGGGCATTTCGGTGGCGAGCACGGCGGTGGCGCGCAGCGCGTACTCGACCCGCTTGTGCGGGACCAGACGTCCGAGAACGACCAGGCTGGGGTACGGCGTACGCGGCACCGGCACCCCGGACACCTCGGGCGTGCCGTTGTGGACGATCGCGATCCGGCGGGGGTCCACGCCGAGGCCGGCCAGCTCGTTGCGGCTCGTCTCGGAGACCGTGACGTACTGGCAGTGCCGGTAGACGCGCACCGCGAGGCGGGACTCGATCCACCAGCCGATCCGGGCGATCCGTGGGCCGAAGACCACTGGCCACTGCTCCCGGTGCACATGGTGAACAAGCGTGATCACCGGCCGGCGCGCGTAGATCGGGCTGAGGAACGGCATGCCGTTGCAGACGTCCACGATCACGTCGGGACGGCCGAGCCGCCGACGGGCCAGCGGACCCAACCCGAGGACGCCGACCAGGTACACGAGAGCGGCACGAAGGTAGACCGTGTGCCGCCCGCCGCGCCGCAGGATCCGTACGCCGTCGGCGTTCGTCTCCGCGGCCGGCGCCGTTCCGTACGCCTGGCACAGCATTGTGACGCGGTGACCGTTACCGATGAGTTCGGCGGCTACCCGTTCCAGGTAGACCTCGGACCCACCGCCCTCGGGATGGCCGGTGTCCCGCCAGTTCAGGAACAGAACGTGAGCACCACAGACACGCGTCATGGTCTACTCTGCCACCCTTACTAGCGAGTACGATTCGCGATCGCGTCACACTAGGGCAGCCTCGCGGAAGACCGCAACGCCTGCGTAACATCGGGAGGGTATGCGTGGCCGATGGCAGCCTCCGGGCGCGCCCGGAGTTCTGGCCAGTCGCGTTGCTGAGCATCGCGCTGATAACGGTGCTGGCCGGCTGGTCGGGAGCCACCTATGTGGACCGCACCCGGAACCTGAGCGGATGCGCCGAACGCACGACGTTGCGGGTGGCCGCGGCGCCGAGCGTGGTGCCCCCGATCCGGGAGATAGCCGCGCAGGTCGCCGGCCGTCAGCGGTGCCTGGACATCCTGGTCGAGGGCCGTGAGTCGGCCGAGGTGCTGCGGACGCTGGCCCGCACCGCGCCCGGGTCGGCCTCGGCCGGCCCGTCGCCCGCCGGCACGAGCGCCGACGCCGGCACGAGCGCCGACGCCGGCACGAGCGCCGACACCGCCGCGAGCGCCGACACCGCCGCGAGCGCCGACACCACCGCCACGGCCGAGGCCGCGCCGGACGTCTGGCTGCCGGAATCGACCCTCTGGCTGCGCCGGGCCCGCGCCACCGGCGCCTTCTCGGTTCCCGCCGAGGGCGTCTCGGTGGCCACCACCCCGGTGGTGCTGTCGCTCGCCGAGAAATCGGCGTCCCGGCTGACCGCCAAGAAGGTGGCGCTGAGCTGGAAGGCGCTCGTCGGTGGGTCGAAGCTCCCGATCGAGGTGGCGCTTCCCGACCCGGCGACCAGCCCGATCGGGTTCGGCGCGCTGGTCGGGTTCCGCGAGCTCGCCGGATCGAAGGCGGCCGGCACGGCGGCGATCATGCGCCGGTTGTCGCCGGGCACCGTCTCGCTCGCCGGTGAGGCAGCGCCCGATCCGGCCGGTCCCGGCCGGGACGAGACCGCCGTGGTCAGCACCGAGCAGCAGGTGGTGCAGGCCGGCCTGGGCGGCAAGCGGCAGGTCGCGGTCTACCCGCCGTCGGCTCTGCCCGGCCCGGACTATCCGCTGGCCGTGCTCACCGCGGACACCGAGGCGCGGGAGATGTCCACCGTGCTGCTGCGCGCGCTGCTCGCCGCCGACGGCGTCGACGCGATCACCGGCCACGGGCTGCGCACGCCGGACGGCGCCGCGCCGGCCGAGATCCCGGCCGCCACCAGGATCCGGGACAAGGACTACCGGCCCGCCTCCCTGCCGGCCGAGGCGGACGCCGAGGACCTGCTCAACGCGTGGGGCGGCGTGCACATCAGCGCCCGGATGCTCGCGGTCTTCGACGTCTCCGGCTCGATGGAGGCGAGCGTGCCGGGCTCCGCCGACACCCGGATGTCGGCCACCGTGAAGGCCGCTCAGGACGGCGCGGAACTGCTGCTGGACACGACCGAGCTGGGTGTCTGGGAGTTCTCCACCGACCTGGTCGGCAAGCGGGACTACCGGGAAGTCGTCCCGGTCGGACCGCTCGGCCCCCGGCGCGAGGAGATCATCAGTGAGCTCGGCCGGATGAGGGTGGAGCCGGGCGGGCAGACCGGGCTCTACGACACGGCGCTCGCCGCGTACCGGGACGCCACCCGCAACTGGACACCGGGCCGGATCAACATGGTGCTGATCCTGACCGACGGCAGCGACGACAACGCCAGCGGCATCAGCCGGGCCAAGCTGCTGGCCGAGCTGAGCGATCTCGCCGACCGGAAACGCCCGGTGCCGATCCTCTTCATCGGGGTCGGGCCCGAGATCGACCCCGCCGAACTGCAGCAGATCGCCAAGGTCACCGGCGGCAATGTCGCGCTGACCGACAAGCCGTCCGGAATCCGCCAGATCTTCTACACCGCTCTCGCCGAATTCAGTTGCCTGCCTCCGGAGTGCCGCCGATGACCGCTGTCCTCCGGGCACGGACCACGTTCGACAGTGCCCGCCGTCCCGTCTGGGTCACCGCCGGCGCGCTGCTGCTGGTCGTGGCCGCGTTCATCCAGCGGCCGGGCCAGACCACGTTCGACACCAAGCTCGACCTGGTGCAGAACCCGCTCGGATTCATGGCCCGGGCCCTGCACCTGTGGAACCCGTGGGCCACCTCGGGCGAGCTGCAGCAGCAGGCGTACGGCTACCTGTTCCCGATGGCGCCCTTCTTCGCGGTCGGCGACGTCCTCGGCATCCCGCCCTGGATCACCCAGCGGCTCTGGTGCGCGGCGCTGTTCCTCGCCGCGTACTTCGGCGTGCTCCTGCTGGCCCGCGCCCTGCGGATCGGCAACGACGCGGGACGGGTGGCCGGCGCGCTCGCGTACGCGGTGGCGCCACGGATGCTGACCGAGGTGGGCGTGCTCTCCTCGGAGATGCTTCCGGTGGCCGCGCTGCCGTGGGTGCTGCTCCCGCTGGTCACGGCACGCCGGATCGGTTCGCCCCGCCGGGCCGCCGCGCTCTCCGCCCTGGCCGTGCTCTTCATGGGCGGGATCAACGCGGCGGCCGTGGTGATGGCGCTCGTGCTGCCCGGACTCTGGCTGCTGACCCGGCGCTGGGACCGGCAGCTGGCCGTGCTGATGGCCTGGTGGGCCGGGTTCGTCCTGCTCACGACGCTGTGGTGGATCATCCCGCTGCTGCTGTTCGGCCAGTACAGCCTGCCGTTCCTGGACTTCATCGAGTCGTCGGCGACCACGACCGCCGTCACCTCGCTCTTCCAGGCGACTCGCGGCACCAACCAGTGGGTCGGCTACATCGTGCAGGGCGAGCCGTGGTGGCCGGCCGGCTGGAGCCTGATCGACAACCCGGCGCTGATGGCCGTGACCGCCCTGGTCGCCGCGCTCGGCCTGCTCGGGCTGGCGCTGCGCGGGCTGCCGGAGAAGCGGTTCCTGGTGATCGGCGCGCTGACCGGCCTGGCCCTGCTGACCATGGGTTACGTCGGCACCCTGGACAGCCCGTTCGCCCCGCTGGTCCGGGAGCTGCTCGACGGCCCGCTCGCCCCGCTGCGCAACGTGCACAAGTTCGAGCCGGTGCTGCGTCTGCCGATCGCGCTCGGTCTCGCGTACGCGGCGAGCCACGCCCCGGCCCTGCGGCGCTTCCGGATCCGGGTCCCGGCCGCGCCGGTCGTCGCCGTGCTGCTGATCGCCGCGGCCGCGCCGGCCTGGATGCTGCTGCTGCGACCCGGACCGGGCTGGTCGTCGGTGCCGTCCTACTGGAGCCAGGCGACCACCTGGCTCGCCGACCAGGACGCGCAGGACCGCACCCTTGTCGTGCCCGGCTCCGGCTTCTCGCAGAACACCTGGGGCCGCACTGTCGACGAGCCGATCCAGCCGCTCGCCGAGTCGCCCTGGTCCACCCGTAACCAGATCCCGCTCGGCTCGGAGGGCAACATCCGGGTGATGGACGCCGTCGAGGCGGTGCTCGCGCAGGGGCGCGGGTCACCGGCCCTCGCCGACTTCCTGGCCCGCTCCGGCTACCAGTACCTGATGGTCCGGCACGACCTGGACCGCACGGTCTCCGGCGCGCCGCCGATCACCGTGGTCCGCCAGGCGATCACGAACTCGCCCGGCCTGGTCGCCGCCGCCACGTTCGGGCCGCGGGTCGGCGCCGGTGGCGCGGAGCCCAGCCCGGTCGACGCCGGCGTCTCGGTGCCGGCCATCGAGATCTTCAAGGTCGACCGGGAGGTCCCGGCCGCGTCGGCGACCGCGATCGCCGACGTGCCGGTGGTCAGCGGTGGACCGGAGTCGCTGCTCGGCGTGCTCGAAGAGGGTCTGATCGACAGGGCTCAGCCGGCGGTTCTCGCCGGTGACCAGGACGGCGACCTCGCGATCCCGGAGGCGGCGGGCCAGCCGATCGTCACCGACGGGCTGCGCCGGCGCGAGCTGAACATCGGCCGGATGCGCGACAACACGAGCCAGACGCTCACCGAGGACGAGCAGACCCGGCAGGGCCGGGTCCGCAGCGACCTGCTGCCGTTCGACGCCGACGGGCACCAGACGGTCGCCGCGTACCAGGGGATCCGGGCCGTCGACGCGTCCAGCAGCGCGAGCTTCGCCGACTCGATCGGCGCCAGCGACTCGTCCGCGCTGCCGTTCGCGGCACTCGACGGCGAGGAGTCGACGGCGTGGCGCTCCGACCCGATCCAGCCCGGCAGCGGGCAGTGGATCGAGGTCCAGCTGGAGACCGCGCAGCGGATCACCGAGGTGACCGTCGACTTCTCCGAGGACCTGCGGACCGCGGCGCCGGTCTCCTACGTGCGGATCACCACCGATCAGGGCATCGTGGACCGCCCGGTGCCGGCCACCGCCGGCCCGCACAAGCTCTCCACGCTGCCCGGCCTCACCACCAGCGTCCGGGTCACCGTGCTCGCGCTGCGGGAGGGTTACGACGGCGGCGTCGCGCTGCGCGAGCTGGGCATCCCCGGCGTCAGCGCGGAGCGCGGCCTGCGGGTGCCGGCCGACACCGGCACGACGACCGCGCCGGCGTACGTGTTCGAGCGGGCCACCCAGGACCGGGGCGCCTGCTACGCGGACGACGGCGTGATCCGCTGCGACCAGTTCCTCGCCCGGGCCGGTGAGGAGCCGCTCGGCGTGGACCGCTTCTTCGCGACCCCGGCCGGTGCCACGTACGACCTGCGGCTTACCGCCCGCCCGAGATCCGGCGGCACGCTGCCGCTGGACCGGGACGTGACCGCCTCGGCGTCCACGACGCTGACCGGCGACGTCATGGCCGGCGCGCACGCGGCGGTGGACGGCGACCCGTCGACCGCCTGGCTGGCCGAGCCGAACGACCCGACGCCCACGCTGACGCTCTCCTGGGAGAAAGCCCGCAGGATCGACCGCTTCCGGCTGGCCACGCCGGACGCGCCGACCACCGCGGCGGCCACCCAGGTGCTGGTGCGGGCCGGTGGCCGGGAGTCCGTCCTCCCGGTGGAGGCCGAGGGCTGGGTGAAGATCCCGCCGGTCACCACGAAACGCCTGGAGATCTCGATCATCGGCACCTGGGCGGTGGTGGCCGACCCGCGTGGCGACTGGCCGGCCCCGGCCGGCGTCTCCGAGGTGGAGATCCCCGCGCTGACCGACCTGCTGAAGCCCGCCACCGGCAGCACGCCGCTGCTGGCCCGCTGCGGCACCGGCCCGGCGGTCGTGCTGGACGGGGTGTCCTACCCGACCGCGGTGTCCGGCACGCTCGGCGACGTGCGGGCCGGCCACCGGCTCCCGGTCCGGATCTGCGACGACTTCGCCAGCCAGAACGTGCAGCTTCCGGCCGGCGAGCACCGGTTGCGGACGGTGCCGTCGGCGGCCTATGTCGCGGAGTCGGCGACCCTGGTCCGGGACGGTGCCGGGACGGCCGCTCCGGCGGTCACGACGCGTACCGTCTCGGTGGTCCGGTGGGAGGCGACCGACCGTCAGGTCATGGCCGGGGCCGGCGAGGCCTCGCTGCTGGTGATCCCGGAGAACCGGAACGCCGGCTGGACGGCCACCCTGGAGGGCCAGGAGTTGCGCGCGGTGCGGGTGGACGGCTGGCAGCAGGCGTTCGTGCTCCCGGCCGGTTCCGGTGGTCTGGTGAGCCTGCGGTTCACCCCGGACGGGCCGTACCGGGCCGGTCTCGCGGCCGGCGCGGCGTGTGTCCTGCTGGTGGTCCTGGCCGCGGCGGCGCCGGTGCGGCGGCGGGTGGCGCCGGTCAGCGGGCCGCCGGCCCGGATCTTCCGGGCGGTGCCCGGCGGACAGTGGTGGATGCTGGTTCCGCTGCTGGCCCTGGCGTTCGCGATCGGCGGCGCGGCCGGCGTGACGTTCCTGCTCGGCGCGCTGATCGTGCGGCAGCTCTGGCCACGTGCCCTGCCCGGACTAGCCCTCGTCGCGGCGGTGGCAGGCCTGCTGATCGCGGTCAGCGGGCGGCTGCTCGGGCACGGGCAGGAGTGGGCGTACGACGCGGTGGTGCAGCTGGCCATGCTGGCGGCGGTCTGCGCGGTCGCGGCCACCGCGGCGCCCACGTCGAGCCGCCGGCGACCCGATCCACCGTCCACGGCCGGTGACCTGGACGGTGACCTGGACGAGGAGGTGCCGGTGGAAGCGCACAGGGCGACGCTGGACCGGTCGGTGGGGCTCTTCCGGGCGTTCCTGGTGGAGCAGAGCGACCCGGACCGGTTCTACTCGGAGCTGGCCGTCGACTCGGTACGCCAGCTCGGCTCCTACGTGGAGCTGGACGGCGCTCTGGTGCTGGACGTGGGCGGCGGGCCGGGCTACTTCGCGGCGGAGTTCGAGAAGGCCGGCGCGCGGTACGTCGGCCTGGACCCGGCGGTCGGCGACTTCGCGGCGGCCGGCGTCGAGGTGAGCGGCATGATCCGGGGGAGTGGCACGGCGCTGCCGATCCGCACCGGGTCGGTCGAGGTCGCCTACTCGTCCAACGTGCTCGAACACGTACCCGATCCGGAAGCCCTGCTGGACGAGCTGGTCCGGGTGACCAAGCCGGGCGGCACGGTGTTCGTGTCGTTCACGCCGTGGCTGTCACCGCACGGCGGGCACGAGACCGGACCCTTCTGGCACCTGCTCGGCGGGGACTGGGCGCGCCGGCGTTTCGTGCGGCGCAACGGCCGGGAGCCGAAGAACCGGTACATGGAGTCGCTGTTCCCGATCAGCGCGGCGCGGACAATGCGCTGGGCCCGCGCGGCCCGCCGCAACGGCGAGCTGACAATCGTCGATGTGCTGCCGAGGTACCACCCCCGGTGGGCACAGTGGGTGGCCAGGGTGCCTCTGTTGCGGGAGACGCTCACGTGGAACTTCACGGTCGTGCTTCGGCGCACGGACGAACCGGATTTCACTGTCGTTCAGGAAGATCTGGTTCAGGTCTCGCGCACCGATGTGACTCAGTAGTAACCTTCCGCAATCTGGCAAGCCGAAACGCCTGCCGAAACCCGCTTTTAACCTCGTGGAGGCACAATGAGGTCCCGCGTCCTCGGCACCGCGCTGTTTGGTCTCGGCGTCCTGGCTATAGTTTTCGCCGCTGGTCTGGCGTTCGTGGTGGCGCCCCGGGCGGCTCAGTTGCCGTACGACATGGAGCCGACCCAGTCGGTGGCGGAGGCGCAGAACGCGACCTTCCTCCAGGTCACCAGCGGCGCCGCGAAGATCAACACCGGTAATCTCCGCTCGACGGTGACAGTGCAGCCGGACGCGAAGGAGACCGCGAGCCTCGAGGGCGATCTGGACGGCAGCGCGCTCGTGTGGCTCGCCGGGCAGGACGTGGTCAACACCAGCCTCAACAGCGAGCGGGTCAGCGCGTACAGCACGCGGCTCGCGGTCGACCGGGAGACCGGCGCGGCGGTGCCGTGGGACGGCGCGTGGCTCGACACCGGCAACCAGGAGAAGATCGAGTACACCGGCCACATGTACAAGTTCCCCTTCGGAACCGAGCAGAAGGCCTACCCGATCTACGACCGGGACGTCCGCGCGGCCTCGCCGGCCGAGTTCGTGAAGACCGAGGAGATCGGTGGCCTGGAGACCTACCAGTTCACTCAGAAGATCGTGGACGGGCGTCAGCAGCTCGACCCGACCCAGCTGACACTGCTCGTCGACCAGCTGCTCGACGACACCGCGACCACCGCTGACGTGGTCTACAACAACACCCGGACGGTCTGGGTCGAGCCGGTCACCGGCCAGTTCATCCGGGTCTCCGAGGAGCAGAACAAGGTGCTGGTCGGCAACAACGGCCAGCAGGTGACCCTGCTGGACGCCGACTTCACCTACACCGACGACACGGTGGACCGCTCGATCAAGGCGGCCGAGGACAACCGGCAGAAGCTGAACCTGGTCGGCCTCTGGGGCCCGCTCGGCCTCGGCCTGCTCGGCCTGATCCTGGCCGTGGCCGGCGTCCTCGTCGCGCTGCGCGGCGGCCGGGGCGCGTCCGCGGCCGGCGTGCCGGCGCAGGGCGGCGGCGGTCACGACGACCTGGACGACGGCGACGGCAAGCCGGCCACCGCGGGCAGCCACCGCGCCGAGAGTTAGACACCACCGATCGGACAGTCCGGCCCGTGCCGTCGATGACGGCACGGGCCGTTCGCTGTCCGGGGACGGGCCCGGCTCACAACCCGATCTCGGCCGTAGTGACCTCCGGGTAATCCGGCGCGCACGTTCCCGTTGACGGCCCGGAAACGCCGGCTTCCTAGCGTGAGCTGTCGGGTTGGCGAAAGGGGAGCGCGTGGCCGCCGGTGTGACCCAGGTGAGAACCGTGTGCGGGTATTGCGGCGTCGGCTGCGGCATCGTCCTCGACGTCGAGGGTGGCCGCGTCGTCAAGGCCGCCGGGGACAAGGCCCATCCGTCGAACGCCGGGCGACTCTGCACCAAGGGTGCCACCAGCGTCGAACTGCTCGCCGCGCCGGGCCGGCTGGACACGGGGCTGATCCGGCCCCGGCGCGGCGCCGGCGCCCAGAAGATCGGCGTGGACGCGGCGATCTCGGAAACCGCCCGCCGGCTCCGGGCGATCATCGACGAGCACGGTCCGGACGCCTTCGCCATGTACGTCTCCGGCCAGATGACCCTGGAAGCCCAGTACCTGGCGAACAAGCTGGTGAAGGGCTTCATCGGGACGAACAACATCGAGTCGAACTCGCGGCTCTGCATGGCCAGCGCCGGCACCGGATACAAGCTCTCGCTCGGCTCGGACGGCCCGCCCGGCTCCTACGACGATCTGGACCACGCCGACGTGTTCCTGGTGATCGGCTCGAACATGGCGGACTGCCACCCGATCCTCTTCCTGCGGATGATGGAACGGGTGAAGGCGGGCGCCAAGCTGATCGTGGTCGACCCGCGCCGGACGGCCACCGCCGAGAAGGCGGACCTGTTCCTGCAGATCCGGCCGGGCGCCGACCTGGCGTTCCTCAACGGGCTGCTGCATCTGGTCCCGAAGGACCAGGAGTTCATCGACGCGTACACCACCGGGTGGGACCAGATGCCGGGCCTGCTCGCGGACTACCCGCCGGATCGGGTCGCCGAGCTGACCGGCCTCGCCGAGCAGGACATCCGGACCGCCGCCGAGTGGATCGGCGGGACCGCGAAGTTCGTGACCCTCTGGACCATGGGGCTGAACCAGAGCACCCACGGGACCTGGAACACCAACGCGATCGTCAACCTGCACCTCGCCACCGGCGCGATCTGCCGTACCGGCAGCGGCCCGTTCTCGCTCACCGGCCAGCCGAACGCGATGGGCGGCCGGGAGATGGGCTACATGGGCCCGGGCCTGCCCGGTCAGCGGTCGGTGCTGGTGCCGGCCGACCGGGAGTTCACCGAGCGGGTCTGGAACGTGCCGGCCGGCACCCTGCGCACCGAGGTCGGCAAGGGCACGATCGACATGTTCGAGCAGATGGCCGAGGGCCGGATCAAGGCCTGCTGGATCATCTGCACCAACCCGGTCGCCTCGGTCGGCAACCGGCGGACCGTGATCGCCGGCCTGGAGGAGGCCGAGCTGGTGATCACCCAGGACGCGTTCGCGGAGACCGAGACGAACGCCTACGCCGACATCGCGCTGCCGGCGGCGATGTGGTCGGAGACCGACGGCATCATGATCAATTCCGAGCGTACGCTCACGCTCGTCCACCCGGTCGCGCAAGCGCCCGGCGAGGCGCTGCCCGACTGGCAGCTCATCGCCCGTGTCGCGGCCGAGATGGGTTACGCCGAGGCGTTCAGCTACGCCAGCGCGGCGGAGATCCTGGAAGAGATCAAAACCTTCCAGAACCCGCTGACCGGGTACGACCTGAGCGGGGTCACCTACGAGCGGCTGAATGACGGTCCCGTGCAGTGGCCGGCCGCGCCGGGAGGACCCGCCCGCAACCCGATCCGCTACCTGGACGCCGAGCGTGGCCTCACGTTCGCCACCCCGGACGGCCGGGCGGTGTTCCACGCCCGGCCGCACCTGGACCCGGCCGAGATGCCCGACGACGACTTCCCGTTCGTGCTGAACACCGGCCGCCTCCAGCACCAGTGGCACACGATGACCAAGACCGGGAAGATCGCCAAGCTGACCAGGCTCAACCCGAGCCCGTTCGTCGAGATCCACCCGGACGACGCCGAGTGGTTCGGCATCGCCGAGGGCGACCAGGTCGAGATCGCCTCCCGGCGTGGCCGGGCCGTGCTGCCGGCCGTGCTCACCGACCGGGTCGCGCCCGGCACCTGCTTCGCGCCGATCCACTGGAACGACCTGTTCGGCGAGTACGTCAGCGTCAACGCGGTGACCAGCGACGCCGTCGACCCGCTCTCGTTCCAGCCCGAGCTCAAGGTCTGCGCGGTCTCGCTGACCAAGGTCGCCGCACCGGCGCCGGTCGTGCCGGTCGTGCCGGCCCCGCGCGCCGCCGAGATCGTCCCGGCCGGGCTGCACGACATGCTCGGCCTGGACCCGGTCCCGCCCGTGCTCAGCGACGACCAGAAGCGCTACCTCGCCGGGTTCCTGGCCGGGATGCCGGCGGGGCGGGAGCTGCCGCCGGTCCTGCCGGAGAACGCGCCGTTCGACCGCGGGACGGCCATGTGGGTCAACGGACTCATGGCCGCTGCTTCCCCCGTACTCAGCAGGGCTCTTGATGCGGAGAAGGCGTCGGAGACGGGACGGCTGCAGATCCTGTGGGCCTCACAGACCGGCAACGCCGAGGAGTTCGCGCGCGGGCTGGCCGCGCGGCTGGCAACGACCGGACGGCGGATCAGCGTGCTCGGGATGGATTCGGCCGCCGGTGAGCTGCTCGAACCCGGCGCCGACCTGCTGCTGGTGACCAGCACGTTCGGCGACGGCGACGCGCCGGACAACGGCGCCGCGTTCTGGCACTCGCTGACCGGGGAGGCCGCGCCCCGGCTCGACGGCCGCCGGTACGCGGTGCTGGCGTTCGGCGACTCCAGCTACGACGACTTCTGCGGGCACGGCCGCCGCCTCGACGAACGCCTGGCCGAGCTGGGCGCCGTCCGGCTGGCGCCGCGGGTGGACTGCGAGCCCGATTTCGAGGACACCGCGACCGGCTGGCTGGAGGCGGTGGTGGCCGCGCTGACCGCGCCGCCGCCGGTCGTGCCGACCAAGTCGTCCCCGCTGACCACCACCCTCACCGGGAACCGCCTGCTCAGCCTTCCCGGATCGGCCAAGGAGGTGCGGCGGTTCACGTTCGAGACCGAGGGGCGGCTGGAGTACCAGGCCGGTGACGCCCTGGGTGTGTGGCCGGTCAACTGTCCGGATCTGGTCACCGAGTGGCTGTCCCTGACCGGCCTGGACGGCGCCCAGGAGGTCGAGATCGACAAACTGGGGACGATGCCGCTGGCGGAGGCGCTGTCCCGGCATCTCGACATCACCCGGATCACCAGCGACCTGCTGCGGTTCACCGCCGAGCGCACCGGCGCCGCGCACCTGAAGACCCTGCTGCGCCCGGACAACAAGGGTGAGCTGGCCAAGTGGGCGTGGGACAGGCAGGCGCCCGACCTGCTCGCCGAGCATCCGGTCAAGGCCACCGCGAAGGAGTGGCTGGACGTGCTCAAACGCCTCCAGCCGCGGCTGTATTCGATCAGCTCGACGCCGCTCGTCGACCCGTCCTCGGTCAGCCTGACGGTCTCCGTGGTCCGGTACGGGCGCCGCAAGGGCGTCTGCTCCACCCACCTCGCGGACGCTCCCGAGGGCGCCGAGATCCCGGTGTTCGTGCAGCGTGCGCCGCACTTCCGCCCACCGGCCGACCCCTCCATCCCGATGATCATGGTGGGCCCGGGCACCGGGGTCGCGCCCTTTCTGGGCTTCCTGGAGGAACGCCGGGCCACCGGCGCGACCGGACCGAACTGGCTGTTCTTCGGCGAGCAGCGGCGCGCGACCGATTTCTACTATGAACAGGAGCTGGCCGCCCTGCACGAGTCGGGCACGCTGACCCGGCTCGATCTGGCCTTCTCCCGGGACCAGCGCACCAAGGTCTACGTCCAGGACCGGATGCGGGAGCACGGCGCCCAGCTCTGGGCGTGGCTGCGCGACGGCGCCCACTTCTACGTCTGCGGCGACGCCAGCCGGATGGCCCGCGACGTGGACCAGGAGCTGCACGACATCGCCGTCAACCACGGCCGCCTCTCCGCGGAGGCGGCGACCGCCTACCTGAAGCAGCTGGCGTCCGAGAAGCGTTACGTCCGCGACGTCTACTGACTGATCTTGGCGGCCGAGCCCTTGGCGGCCTCCACCGTGTACCGGCGAGCGGAATCGGCCAGCTTGCCGGTGGCGGCGTCCACCAGATCGACGCCGAGCGTGTCGGCCAGCCGGACCAGGTAGATCATCACGTCACCCAGCTCGGCGCGGACCCGCGGGCCCAACTCGGGGTCGCTCATCACCGCCGCCGACTGCTCCGGGGTGAGCCACTGGAACTCGGCGAGCAGCTCGCCGACCTCGCCGGCCAAGGCCATCGCCAGGTTCTTCGGCGTGTGGAACTGCTCCCAGTCGCGGTCACGGGCGAACTCCCGGACGCGCTCGGTGAGGTCGCTGAGCCTACCGTGGACCATATGACCAGCTTCCATGAGTTGCATCAGTCGGGCACCTTCATCATCCCGAACCCGTGGGACGTCGGCTCCGCCCGGCTCCTGGAGAGCTACGGTTTCGTGGCGCTCGCCACGACGTCCTCCGGGTTGGCCGCGTCGCTCGGCAAACTCGACCAGCAGGTCACCCGGGACGAGCTTGTCGCACACGTGGCGGCGCTGACCGCCGCGGTGCGGATCCCGGTGAACGTCGACGCCGAACGCTGCTTCGCGGACACGGCCGACGGCATCGCCGAGACCGTCGACCTGCTCGCCGAGGCCGGTGCCGCGGGCATCTCGATCGAGGACTACGACCCGGCGGCCGACCGGATCGAAACCCTGGAAGCCGGCGCCGAGCGGGTCGCGGCGGCGGCCCGGGCCACCGCCCGGCACGGCATCGTGCTCACCGCCCGCGCCGAGAACCATCTGTACGGGCACGACGACCTGGACGACACGATCGCCCGGCTGCGGGCGTACCGGGAGGCCGGGGCCGACGTGGTCTACGCGCCGGGCCTGCGCGCGGCCGAGGACATCGCCCGCGTCGTGCGGTCGGTGGACGCGCCGGTCAACGTGCTCGCCGTGGCCGGCGGGCTCAGCGTGCCCGAGCTGGCGGACCTGGGCGTCCGGCGGGTCTCGCTCGGCGGCGGGCTGGCCTGGGTGGCGTACGGCGCCTTGCGTGACGCCGCCCGCGAGCTGCTCGACACCGGCACCACGACGTTCAAGTCCCGCTCGCTGCCCGAGGAAGACCTGGAGAAGGCGTTCCGCGGCGACTGATTGTGGCCCGGGAATCCCGTCTCGCCGTGATCTTCGCGGGCCCGGCTTGACACCGGGCCACCGGGCGCGGATTCTTGCCCCTTCGGCGTGTTGACCTGCGGTTTCACGGCAGCTGAGCAGGCCGGATGAGCATGACGGAGGGCCTCATGGAACTGCACCCGGACGATCGCGACGCCTTGCTGCACGGCAGCTCGGCGGTGGAGATGTGGCGCCGCAGCGAGCACGCCACGGAGGTCGCCGCCGAGCTGATGCGGCTGCACGGCGGGACCGTGCCGATGAGCGAGCTGCTCTGGCTGGGCGCCGAGTCGTTCCTGCCCCGCCAGTGGCAGGCCGGCCGGGCCGCCGAGCCCCGGCAGGCCGCGGCCGAGGTGTACGACCGCTGGCGCCGCATCGAGCAGCGCCGCCTGAAGCGCCGCCAGCAGGCCGACACCCCACCCGACAAGGCCTGACCGCGCTCAGCGCCAGCCCGCCCTCACCGCTCCACGATCGACAACCGGATGGTCGCCACTCACGCGCCCCTGCCAGGCGACAGCTCGTCGATCAGCAAGCAAGGTCAGCACTAGCACTGACGACCAGCTCACCCGGGCCAGCTGGCTCTCCGTGTGCTAACGAAAACGCGAAAAACCCTGAGCCCAGCGCCCCACCTGCCCCGGGCCTACGCCGCCTGGGCCCCGCGCGCCCCGCCGACCCCGCGCTGGCGTCCTGCGGCTGGCATCTCACACCAGCGACCTCCCGCCTCGCCGATCTTGGAACCCTCCGTCCCAGCCGTAGCCCACACATGTGATCAAGCTCGGGTAGCCGCTTTGGCCTACGGCTCGCGTCGCCCGGCCGTAGCTCAAGCATGTGATCAAGCTCGGGTAGCCGCTCCGGCCTACGGCTCGCGTCGCCCGGCCGTAGCTCAAGCATGTGATCAAGCTCGGATAACCGCTCTGGCCTACGGCTCGCGTCGCCCGGCCGTAGCGCACACATGTGATCAAGCCCGGATACTCGAGGTAGCGAGACCGGACCTCCACGAAGATCTAATGGCCCAGGGGACGGCCTTGGCAACTGGACAGGGGCGGCCGCACCCCCGTTTCCGCAGGTAGACGACCTCCTCAATCAACCAGCAGGGTCAGCACTGGGAACCAGCCGGGTGCAACGAGCCGGTGCACAGTACGGCCGGCGGGGTGCTCGACTGCGCTGAGAGCCAGCTGGTCCAGAGGACTGCTGCACTGTGCGCCAGCCGGACCAGCCGGACCAGCCGGACCAGCCGGACCAGCCGGACCAGCCGGACCAGCCGGACCAGCCGGACCAGCGGGACCAGCCGGACCAGCCGGACCAC
>NZ_JBEZZR010000020.1:26925-149275 GCF_040639325.1 Actinoplanes sp. NPDC023936
CGTCCAGCCGGACCAGCCGGACCAGCGGGACCAGCCGGACCAGCCGGACCAGCCGGACCAGCCGGACCAGCCGGACCAGCCGGACCAGCCGGACCAGCCGGACCAGCCGGACCAGCTGGACCAGCTGGACCAGCTGGACAGGCCGGACCCCGTACCCGTCAGATCCAGGGGTTGAGGCGGAACGGCAGGGTGCTGGTGGTGCGCAGCGGAGCGACAGCGCCCCGGCGCAGCAGGCGGCCGCCGAAGCGGAACCAGTCGACGGCGCCGTCGCGGCCTCGGACGAAGCTGACGCGCTGGGTGCTGGGGGTGCCGTCCGGGAGGTGCACGACCGCGTAATCCCTGCGGTAGAAGCCGAGCCGCATCTCCTCGGAGCCGTCGATGCGGACGCTGAGCTGGCCGGCGTCGGCGACGATCTCCAGCACGAGGGAGACGAGCTCGCCGTCGAAGCCGATCTGCTGGAGGGTGTACTGACCCTCGTACGCGGAGAGGTCAGCGACGGGGCGGACGACGGCCGGCAGGTTGTGCACGCCGGCGAAGCGGCTCAGCGCCCAGTCCCCGACGAAGAGGTCGTCGAGCAGCACCGGACCGGTGTCCGAGTTGGTCAGCACGGTGAGCGCGAAGTCGCGCTCCGGCACCATCAGGAAACCGGAGTGCTGGCCGTCCCAGTCGCCGCCGTGCTGCACCACGGTCGGTCCCTCGGCGGTCGGGCGCAGCATCCAGGTGACGCCGACGCCGTCGAGTTCCACGAAGAGCGTCCCGCCGGGTCCGGGGTTCGACCGCATGGCGTGCAGCGAGCGGCGGCTGAGCAGCCGGCCGCCGTCACCGAGGTGGAACCGCGCCCAGCGCAGCTGATCACGGGCGCTGGAGATCAGGCCGCCGGCCGGGTGGAGACTGCGGGGCAGGGCCCATCGCTCCGGTTGCGCGACGATGTTCCCGGCCTCGTCGAAGACGTGGGGTACGGCCATCCGCGCACCCGGGATCCGGGTGATGTCGAATCCACTGCGCCGCAGCCCGAGCGGGTCCAGCAGCAGCTCCTGGACGGCCTGTTCGTAGGTCGACCCGGTGGCGACCTCGATCAGCCGGCCACCCACGGAGAGCGCCGCGTTGTTGTAGGAGAACAGCGCGCCGGGCGGGGTGAGCTGCGGCACCCGGTGCATCTCGTCGACGTACCGGGCGAGGGCCGCGTCGTCGCTGCCGGTGTCGAGGAAGTAGTCGCCGAGCCAGCCGGCGCTGTGATTGAGCATGTGGCGGACGGTCACCCGCGCCGACGCGGCCGGGTCGCTGGTGCGGAAGCCCGGCAGGTAGTCGCGCACCCGGCGGTCCAGGCCGAGCCGGCCGCGTTCGACGAGGCGCATCGCGGCGGTGCCGGTGAAGGTCTTGGTGGTGGAGGCGACCCGGAAGACGGTGGTGTCGCCGTCGACCGGGGACGGGTCGGTCAGGCTCGTCACGCCGAAGCCGCGGACGTACTCCCGGCCCCGGTAACGGAGGCCGAATGCTACGCCGGGGACGGCGTAGAGCTCCATCGCTTCGCGGATCTTGTCTTCGAGCTCGCGGACCGCGGACGGAACCCGGGGAGCCGCGGTGGCCGGCGCGGACGTCAGAGCCGGCGCGGCCAGGGTGGCGGCGGTGGCGGTCAGCAGCGTACGGCGGGTCATCTGCTCGGTCATCGAACCTTCTCCCTGTCGTCGTCGTGCACGCCCGAGTCACTGTATGCACGGCGGTCAATGCGCACGCTTTATAGCGATATTTCCGAATTAGCGGGAAACGTCATATCGCAGTGACAGTGCTCACTTAACCCGTTCTGCCCCCGGGCCGAACAGAACGGTAGGAGGTGGTGCATCGGATGTTTCCGGAACAGATCGGCGCCTGGGTGCTGCACGAACTGCCCCGCCTGAACCGAGCGATCCTGCAAGACCACGCCCCGACCGAGCTGCTGCTCGACGACCTGCACGAACACGTGCTGAACCATCTGCCCGACGTCGCCCAGCTGACCCCGCACCAGGCACAGCAGCTCCTGGTGAACCTGGGTTTCGTCGGCGCCTCGGTGGCCCGCCACTGGCAGGAGCACATCGCGGGCGGGATCCGGCACCCCGAGGACGCCTTCGAGGGCGTGGTGGCCGGCGCCGAGCGAATCCCGTTCCGCGCGTACTTCGCGGCCCTGGCCGAGCACACCGGGACCGGGCACTACGAGCGGGACAGCTTCGCCTCGCTGGTGCGCTGGAACGTCGGAACGATCAAGGTGCGTCTGGGCGACGAGACGCTCGCCGCCCTGCCCGGCGTCTTCGACGACGGCCGGATCCGCAGCTACACCGGCTCGCCCGGCGAGGAGCGGTTCTTCCTCCTGGTCAAGCAGGGTGAAGCGGTCGAGCTGGCGGTGAACGAGCTGCTCTGCCCGCTGACCGCGGACCGGGCCAGCCTGATCTGCGAGGACGCCCGCCATCGGGTACGCCTCGCAACGGTCCTGCTGGACACCCTGCGCCGCCTCATGGTCGACTTCGCGGCGCTCCCGCCCGAGCAGACCATGCCGGCCGAGCATTTCATGGACGTGTTCCGCCAGTTCGCCGCGCACTGGACGCTGGGCGACATCCCGCCCAGCGGCGCGCTGGACCCGGAGGCGCTGAAGCGGGACTTTCTGCTCGGCATCGCGGTGGACGACTACGACCAGCAGGCCCGGCGGCTCTTCCCGGCGCTGCTCGCCGGCGAGCGTGCCGAGCTCGCCGAGCTGATGGACGGTCCGACGCTGCCGCAGCGGCTGCTCGCCGCGCTGGGAACCGACGCGCGGCACCTGCGACTGGCCGACGACGGCGATCTGCGCCGCCTGGTCGCGCACCACCCGGCGCTCGTCGACTGGTACCGGCTGCTGGTGATGCACGCCCGTGCCGCCGGCGCGCACCTGATGCTGAGCAAGAAGTTCCTGTTCAAGCCGCAGCGGGTGCGTGACCGGGCCGGGCTCGGCGACAAGGAGCTGGTGTCGAACCGGGCCGGCACGACCGGGATGACGGAAACGTTCCTGGAACGCCTCACCCGGGCCCGGCAGGATCACATCCTCGCCGCCTTGCGTCCCGTGATAACCGCCGAAAAAGCGGAAATCGGACCAATTTCGGAGGTACGGTCCGCTCGGGGAGCGGTCCGGCGCGTCGTGGTCGAACTGACCGGTTGAGCGGGGGCATGGTGAGGCCAAGTGTGAGGGCGCCGCTGGCGGAGATCGGCCGTGACCAGCTCATGGCGCTGATCGACCACACCTCCGCGGTGATCTACATGCGCGACGCCGACGGCCGGTATCTGCTGGTCAACCGGGAGTACGAGCGCCTGTTCGGCCTGCACCGTGAGGACATCATGGGGCTCACCGACCATGATCTCTTTCCCCGGGACATCGCGGACAAGTTCCGGCAGAACGACCTCGAGGCGCTGGCCGGCGGCGTGCCGGTGCAGATGGAGGAGGAGGCGCCGGGGGAGGACGGCCCGCGCACCTACATCACCGCGAAGTTCCCGCTGATCGACGCGGACGGGCGGGCGTACGCGGTGGCCGGCATCTCCACCGACATCACCAAACGAAGCCGGGCCGAGGCGGCGCTGCGGGACAGCGAGGAACGGTTCCGGCTGCTCGCCGAGCACGCTCAGGACATCATCTTCCGGTACCGGCTGGAACCCGAGCCGGGCATGGAGTACCTGAGCCGGGCCGTGGAGTCGATCACGGGGCGGCCGGCCGAGGAGTTCTACGCGCGGCCCGACCTGATCCTGGACTGTGTGCTGCCCGAGGACCGGCCGCTCTTCGAGCAGTCCTGGCAGGCGCCGCGGACCCGTACCATCACGTTCCGGCTCTGCCGGGCGGACGGCGGGATGGTCTTCATCGAGCAGCGGGCCAGCACCGTCACCGACGACGCCGGCCGGGTCATCGCGGTCGAGGGCATCATGCGGGACGTCACCGAGCGGATCGCCGCCGAGCGGGAACGCACCGAGCTGGAACAGCAGCTGCGCCAGGCGGAACGGCTCGACTCGCTGGGCCAGCTGGCCGGCGGGATCGCGCACGACTTCAACAACATCCTGGCGGTGATCTCCGGGTACGCCGACATGCTCACCGAGGAGCTGGGCGAGGACCATCCCGGGCACGCCGACGCGGCCGGGATCAAGCAGGCCGCGAACCGGGGCAGCGCGCTCACCCGGCAGCTGCTCATCTTCAGCCGTTCCGAGCCGTCCCGGCCGGAGACCCTGGACCTGAACACGGTCGCCGAGGACCTGCAGCGGATGCTGGGCCGCACCCTCGGTGAGGACATCGAGTTCACCACCGAGCTGGCGCCCGGCCTGCCCCCGATCGTGATGGACCGCAGCAAGCTGGAGCAGGTGCTGATGAACGCGGTGCTGAACTCGCGCGCCGCGATGCCGGACGGCGGCCGGCTCACCATCGCCACGTCGCTGGAGCGGGCCGGCGACGGCGCGGCACAGGTCTGCCTCGAGGTCGTCGACACCGGCTGCGGGATGACGCCGGAGGTGCTGGCCCGGGCGTTCGAGCCGTTCTTCACGACCCGGGGGCGGGGCAGTGGCACCGGGCTGGGGCTGGCCACGGCGTACGGGGTGGTGACCGACGCGGGCGGCACGATCAGCCTGGAGTCGCAGCTGGGCCGGGGCACCACGTTACGGGTCCGGCTGCCGGCCGGCGTCGCGGTGACGCCCGGGACCGGTCCGGCGGAGCCGCCCGCCCCGGTCCGCCCGGGTCACGGCCGGCGGGTGTTCGTGGTCGAGGACGAGGAGGCGGTCCGTGACATCGTCTGCCGCCTGCTGCGCAAGGCCGGGTACGAGGTCGCGGCCGCCGCGAACCCGGCGGAGGCGCTGCGGATGTGCCGCGAGGACGACCTGCGCTTCGACATGCTGCTCAGCGACGTGATCATGCCGGGGATGTCGGGCACGCAGCTCGCCGCCGAGTTGCGGGCGGAGCGGCCGGACCTGCCGGTGCTGTTCATGTCCGGGTACACCAGCGGGCCGGCGCCGGGCGGTCAGGCCATGCCACCGGACGCCCCGCTGATCCACAAGCCGTTCGACTCGAAGACCCTGCTGAACGAGGTGCACCAGCTGCTGGCCGAGCGAATCCATTGACATGAATTTAGTTGCCGTCCTACCGTGCGCTGCTGGGAAAGCCCTTTCCCGCAGATGACGCCGGAGGTCGAGGATGCGTAGAAGGATGTTCCTGGCGATTCCCGCCGCAGCGGCGATTCCGGCTCCCCGCCGGCTGCGGCTGACCGTGGCGGCGGACGGCACCGGCGACCACACCAGCGTGCAGGCCGCGATCGACGCGGTTCCGGCCGGTCAGCCCGCGATCATCGGGGTGCGGCCCGGGACGTACCGGAGTCAGGTGATCATCCCGGCTGGCAAGCCGCTGATCGAGCTGCGCGGGCTCGGCCGGTCACCCGCCGACGTGGTGATCGCCGACGACCGGGCCAACGGCACCCCGAAACCGGACGGCGGCACCTGGGGGACCTCGGGCAGCGCCTCGGTCACCGTGGACGGCGCCGGCCTGCGGGTCACCGGCCTGACGTTCGCGAACCTCTTCGACGAGGCCGCCCACCCGGAGATCACCAACCGGCAGGCGGTCGCGGTGCTGACCCGCGCGGACCGGCTGGTCTTCGACCGGGTCCGGTTCCTCGGCAACCAGGACACCCTCTACGTGAACAGCTCGGCGGCCGGGGTGATCGCGCGGGCGTACTTCAGGGACTGCTACGTCGAGGGCGACGTCGACTTCATCTTCGGCCGGGCCACCGCCGTCTTCGACCGCTGCCACATCCACTCGCTGAACCGCGACAGCACGCCGGCCGGCTACGTGACAGCACCCAGCACCGACCGGACGAACCCGTACGGCCTGCTCTTCCACCGGTCCCGCTTCACCTCGGACGCCCCGCCCGGAACCGTCTTCCTGGGCCGGCCGTGGCATCCCAGCCAGGACCCGGAGGCGATCGGGCAGACGATCATCCGGGAGTCCTGGATCGGCGCGCACATCCCCGCCGCGCCGTGGACCGACTTCGGCACGTGGCCGTGGGAGGAGGCCCGGTTCGCCGAGTACCGCAACGCCGGGCCGGGCGCGGCGATCACCCCCGACCGGCCGCAGCTGACCCGCGAGCAAGCGGCCGGCTACACGGTGGCGGCCGCGCTGCGCGGCAGCGACGGCTGGAACCCGTGCGGGTGAGCTGCCGTCTCAGCCGGCTCGCCGGCTCCGGTCGGGCCCGATCGTCAGGTGCGGGATGAGCTCCTGATCACCGATCCGAAGAGGCGCTGCGCCTGCTCGGCCCGCAGCGCCACGAACAGCCCGGTCGCGGTGACCAGGGGCTCGTCCGGCGCCTCGGCGGTCGCGATGGCGCCGGTGGCGGTCACCCGCCGGCCGTCGACCTGCGAGACCTCGGCGGTCAGGCGCAGCGGGGTCAGCAGCGGGACGGGCTTCCGGTACGACGTGTCGAGCCGCACCGTCATCCCCGGGTTCCCCGACGTCGTCACCGCGTGACCGAGCATCTGATCGAGGAGCATCGCGCTGACGCCGCCGTGCGCGTACGTCGGCGGGCCCTCGTAGGCCAGGCCGAGCGTGCAGGTGCCGGTCGCGACCCCGCCGGCCGCCTCGATGTGCACCGGCGGGGCGATCGCGCTGCCGGCGCCGATCACCGGGTTGTACATCCGCACGCCGCCGAGCAGGTCGTCGGCGGCGGCGGGCTGGCTGCGCTCGCGGACCCGCTCGCCGAGCGGCGCGGCGGCCTGCCGGACCAGCTCGGCGGCCCGGATCAGCTCCTCGTCCGGCGCCTCGGTGGCGGTCGCGTGCTCGATCAGCTGGCGTAGCGCGTCGCCGAGATCGGCGATCGCTGCCCGCCGGGCCAGCAGCCGGTCGACGGATTGAAGCTGGTCGGTCACATCGTCTCCTCGGGCACCGGGCGGCGGTTGCCGAACAGAATCAGGTTCTACCAGCGATGGGGCCGCCCGCACGCTCGTACCTAGTGAATCTTCTCACACTGCTATAACCTGTTCTAGTTATTGCGGACCGGTGAGGGGGTGCCCGTGGAATTCGACGTGGTCGTTGTCGGCGCCGGCGCGGCAGGCATGACGGCCGCGCTCACCACCGCCCGCAGTGGACTCAGCACCGTCGTGCTGGAGAAGGCCGCGGTCTTCGGCGGCTCGGCGGCCCGGTCCGGCGCCGGCATCTGGGTCCCGGCCAACGACGTGCTGCTGAGGGCGGGAGTGCCGGACTCGGTCGCGAAGGCGGACACGTACCTGGCGGCCGTGGTCGGCCCGGAGGTGCCGGCGGCCAAGCGGCGCGCGTTCCTCGCCGCCGGCCCGCCGGCGATCGCGTTCGTCCAGCAGTGGTCGCCGCTGCGGTTCCGCTGGATGGAGGGCTACTCCGACTACTATCCGGAGCTGCCCGGCGGGATGCCGGCCGGCCGCTCGATCGAGCCGGACGCCCTGGACGCGAACATCCTCGGCGACGAGCTGTCCCGGCTGAACCCGGCCTACCTGGCGACACCGCCCGGCACTGTCGTCTACGACATCGACTACCGCTGGCTCGCCCTGGTCGCCCGGCACCCGCGCGGCCTCGCCGTGGCCACCGAGATCGTCTGGCGGTACCTGGAGCTCTCCGCGCGGGGCAAGCAGCCGATCACCATGGGTCAGGCGCTCGCCGGTGGCCTGCGCGCCGGGCTGCTCGCCGCCGACGTGCCGGTGCTGCTCGAGACCCCGCTCGTCGACCTGCACGTGGAGAACGGACGGGTGGCCGGCGTGATCGCGCTCCGCGACAACCAGGAGGTGCTGATCCGGGCCCGGCGCGGCGTGATGATCGGCAGCGGCGGGTTCGAGCACAACGAGCGGATGCGCAAGCAGTTCCAGCAGGAGCCGATCGGGGTGGACTGGACGGTCGGCGCGGCGTCCAACACCGGCGACGGCATCGAGGCGGGCGAGCGGGCCGGCGCCGGGCTGGCCCTGATGGACGACGCCTGGTGGGGTCCGATGATTCCGCTGCCCGAGGGGCCGTACTTCTGCCTCTCCGAGCGGACGCTGCCGGGCACCATCTTCGTCGACGGCACCGGCAAGCGATTCGTCAACGAGGCCGCGCCGTACAGCGACGTGGTCCACGTGATGTACGACGGCGATCACTTCCCGGCCTGGATGATCACCGACCAGGAGTACCGGAACCGGTATCTCTTCAAGGAGACCGCGCCGCTGCTTCCGTACCCGCAGGCGTGGTACGACAGCGGCGCCCTGGTCAAGGACTGGACGCTCGCCGGGCTGGCCGCCAAGATCGGCGTGCCGGCGGCCGCGCTGCGCGCCACTGTCGACCGGTTCAACGCGCAGGCCCGCGCCGGCCGCGACACCGACTACCACCGGGGCGACAGCGCCTACGACGCGTACTTCGCGGACCCCACCAACTCGCCCAGCCCGTGCCTGGCCCCGATCTGGCTGCCGCCGTTCTACGCGTTCACGATCGTCCCCGGCGACCTGGGCACCAAGGGCGGCCTGACCACCGACGCCCGGTCCCGGGTGGTGCGGCCGGACGGCTCGGTGATCCCCGGCCTCTACGCCGCCGGCAACGCCAGCGCGGCGGTGATGGGACGCAGCTACGCCGGCGCCGGCTCGACTCTCGGCCCCGCGATGACCTTCGGATACGTGGCCGGAAAAGACCTGGCGAGCGGTTCCTAACCAAGGAGGAAGAGAATGCCCAAGGTCAGTGTGTCGACCGTGACGAAGGCCAGCCCCGAGCAGATCTGGCAGGTGCTGACGGATCCGGGCCGGACACCCGAGTGGAACGCGATGCATCAGGGGTTCACCGGCGACGTGCCGGCCACCCTCACCGAGGGCGTGCGGTACAAGCAGAAGGTGAAGCTGATGGGCATGCCCGCGGACATGGCGTGGAAGGTGGTCACCGCGGACGGGACGACGCTGGAGCAGGCCGGCGACGGCCCGATGGGCGTCAAGGCGAAGAACCGTTTCCGGCTGGAGCGGGCCGAGGGCGGCACCCAGATCACCTACGACATGGAGTTCCTCGGGCCGGCGCTGACCGGCCCGATGGCGGCCATGCTGGAGAAACAGGCCGGGCCCGCCGCGAAGCAGGCCCTGGACAAACTGACCGGCCTAGTGGAGTAACAGGCGGGTAGCCAGCTCGAGGTGGTTGACCACGTCGTTCGCCGACGCGCGGCGGGTCACCCAGGCCACCAGGTTGGACAGCCAGACGTCACCGATCACCCGGGCCTTGGCGCGATCGTCAGCGGTCGGCTCGCCGTCGTGCATGGCCCGGGTGAACATCTCCTCCATGAGCCGGGCCACCGCGTTGACCTCGGCGCTGGCCGACGGGTCGGCGAACATGAAGGCCCGGGTCATCGCCTCGGCGAGCATCGGGTCGCGCTGCAGGGCGCCGGTCACCCGGTTGAGCACGTAGAGCGTGCGGTCGTACGCCGTGTCACCGGGGATCGGCTTGCGGCTCAGCTTGTCCTGGATCGCCTCGAGCTCCAGCGCCAGCGCGGAGACGAGCAAGTGGATCTTGGAGGGGAAGTAGCGATAGAGGGTGCCGAGCGCGACCTCGGCCCGCTCCGCCACCGTGCGCATCTGGACGGCGTCGTAGCCGCCTTTGGACGCCAGCGCCAGCGTGGCCTCCAGGATCCGCCGCCGTCGATCACGCTGAGCAGCCGATCCCTGCTCGGCATCAGTGGTACTCGTTCTCGCTGTCGCCATCTCTCCCCCTTGCCGGTGAATCAAGCCTAGCAACGGCGCGTTGCGGACCCGTGTCACCCATCGGTGGCGCGTTCAAACTGAAACGTGTTCTAATCCGGCTATGGATTTCCGCCTGGACGAGACGCAGCAGGCGATCAGCCGGCTCGCCGCCGAGGTGGTGGCCGGCGCGGACCGCCCGGAGCGGCTCTGGAAAGGCCTGGGCCAGGCCGGTCTGCTCACGCTCGGCGCGCCGGAGCGAGAGGGCGGCGCCGGGCTGGGCGTCCTGGAGACCGCCCTGGTCCTCGTCGAGATCGGCCGGGGGGCGGCGGCCCTTCCCGCCCTCCGGATCGACCGGACCGCCCTGATCATCGAGGACCCCAAAGATCAACTGCCCGACTGGGTACGGTGGGACGCCGCGTCCCGCCCCGACCCGCACCCCCTGGCCGTCGCCGCGGCCTGCGCACTGGGCGACGGCGCCCTGGCCGGAGCGCTCGACCTGACCGCGCGGCACATCCGCACCCGCGAGCAGTTCGGCCGCCCGCTCGCCACGTTCCAGGCCGTCGCCCAGCAGATCGCCGACGTCTACATCGCGAGCCGCACCCTGCACCTGGCCGTCCTCTCCGCGTGCTGGCGGCTGGACGCTAGCCGGCCGGGCGCGGCCGCCGGACCCGGCTGGTCCGGCAGCGCCACCGCCGGCGGACGGGCCTGGTCCGGCAGCGCCGGCGACGACCTCGCCGTCGCGGCCCAGTGGCTCACCGCCGAGGCGCCACCCGCGGTCCGCACCTGCCATCACCTGCACGGCGGGCTCGGCCTGATGATCGATTACCCGCTGCACCGGCACACCACGTTGATCCGCGACCTGGTCCGGTTCCTCGGCGGCGCGGAGCACGCCTTGTCCACATTGGGGGAGCGCTGTGTTCCTCGACCTGACTGACGAGCAGCGCGCGCTGCGGGACGAGCTCCGCGCGTACCTCGGCAAGCTCTTGACAGTGGATCAGCGCGCAGCGCTGGCCCGGGAACGGCACGGGCGCGCCCATCGCGACCTGGTGTCCCGCCTGGGCCGCGACGGGTGGCTCGGGCTGGGCTTCCCGGTCGAGTTCGGCGGGCGCGGGCTGGGGCCGGTCGCGCAGCAGATCCTGGTGAACGAGGCGGCCCGCGCGGACGTGCCGCTGCCCGCTGTCACGCTGCAGACCGTGGCGCCCACGCTGCTGGCGCACGGCAGCGCGGAGCAGCGACGACGTTTCCTGCCGCCGATCCTGGCCGGGGAGCTGCACTTCGCGATCGGCTACACCGAGCCGGACGCCGGCACCGACCTCGCGTCGCTGCGCACCCGTGCCGTCCGGGACGGCGGGTTCTACCGGGTCACCGGCGCGAAGACGTTCACCACCGGCGCGCACGACGCGGACTTCCTGTGGCTGGCCTGCCGGACCGACCCGGACGCGCCGAAGCACCGCGGGCTCTCCATCCTGATCGTCGACACGGCGGACCCCGGATATTCCTGGACGCCGCTGATCACCTGCGACGGCGCGCACCACGTCAACGCGGTGCACCTCGACGACGTTCGGGTGCCGGTGGCGATGCGGGTCGGCGCGGAGAACGAGGGCTGGCGGCTGATCACCGCCCAGCTCAACCACGAGCGGGTCATGCTCGGTCCGGCCGGGCGTCTGGGCGCGCTCTTCGACCGGGTACGGGACTGGGCGTACTCGACCGGCGCCGTGACAGACCCGGAGGTCCGCCGCGCGCTCGGCAGGTGTTTCGCCGCGCTCCGCGTCAACGAGCTGCTCAACGCGCAGATCGCCGGCGGCGAGCCGAACCCGGCCGACGCGTCCGCCACCAAGGTCTTCGCGTCCGAGAGGCTGCTGCGGCTCGGCGCCGAGATGGCCGAGCTGGTGGCCCGGTTCGGCGGCGACCCGGACCTGCTGGAGTGGCTGGACCTGCAGAATCAGCGGAACCTCGTGCTGACCTTCGGCGGCGGGGTGAACGAGGTGCAGCGGGAGATCATCGCCAGCGCGGGCCTCGGCCTGCCCCGAGTGCCCAGGTGAGCGGGATGGACACGGTGAAATCGATGGACGAGCTGGTTTCCCGGCTGCTGGCGGCGGGCGAGACCGCACCCCGTCGTGGCCGTGACCCGGTCAACCTGCCGATGATCCGCAACTGGCTGGAGGCGCTGGGTGACGCGTCACCGCGTTACGAGCGTGATCTGGTCGCGCCGCCCGCGATGATCCAGGTCTGGACGATGCGAGGGCTGTCGGCCGGGGAGCCCGATCCGTTGCAGACGATGTCGGTGGCGCTCGACGAGGCCGGCTTCCCGAACGTGGTGGCGACCGATTCCGAGCAGGTCTATCACCGTCCGCTGCGGGTCGGCGAGGAGGTCTCGGTGCGGAGCCGGCTGGAGTCGGTGGCCGGGCCCAAGCGGACCGCCCTGGGCGAGGGCTGGTTCGTGACCACGTCGAGCAGATGGTTCAGCGGGGCGGAGCCGGTCGCGTCGATGCGGTTCCGGATCCTGAAATATCGAGAGACGCCGGTTTCCCCGGCTCCGGGTGCTGACCCCCTTCGACCCGTGATCACCGCGGACAACGCCGTCTTCTGGGATGGCGTCGACGCCGGTGAGCTGCGCGTCCAGCGCTGTGGTGAGTGCGGCGCCCTGCGGCATCCGCCCGGCCCGGCCTGTCCGCGCTGCGGCGGGTTCAAGCAGGAACACACGGTGGCCGCAGGCTTCGGTACCGTGCACAGCTTCGTGGTCCACCACCATCCGCCGGTGCCGGGCCGCCGGGCGCCGTTCACGGTCGGCCTGATCGACCTGCCGGAAGGCGTCCGGATGGTCGGCGAGGTGCGCGGACCCCGACCGGTGGCGATCGGCGACAGGGTGCGGGTCTTCTTCGACGACGGCCTGCCGGTCTGGCGGCCCGACCTGCCGGCGCTGGACCCGTGGGAGCTGGCGGTCACCCCGACGCTGATCATCAGCGCGGCGCTGGCCACCCGCGACTTCCAGGACGTCCACCACGACCGGGACGCCGCGGTCCGCCGGGGCGGGAAGGACATCTTCCTCAACATCCTGACCACCACCGGGCTGGTCCAGCGCTATGTCACCGACCGTCTGCCGGACGCCGACGTGCGGGGCATCTCGATCCGGCTCGGCACACCGTGCTTCGCCGGGGACACGCTGACCTTCACCGGCACGCTCACCGAACCGGGCCGGATCGCGGTGACCGGGCGGACCGCGGCCGGCGCGCACGTCACCGGAACGGTCACGGTGGCGTCGTGATCCCCTCCTCCTGCGCGATCGCCGGCATCGGTGCCACCGAGTTTTCCAAGGACTCCGGCCGCAGCGAACTGCGCCTCGCGGTCGAGGCGGTGCGCGCCGCGCTCGACGACGCCGGCCTGCGGCCCGGCGACGTCTCCGGCCTGGTCACCTTCGGCATGGACAACAACCCCGAGATCGCCGTCGCGCGCGAGCTGGGGATCGGCGAGCTGCGCTTCCTGAGCCGGATCGGGTACGGGGGAGGCGCCGCCTGTGCCGTCGTCCAGCAGGCCGTCCTCGCGGTCGACGCCGGGCTCGCCGACGTGGTGGTCTGCTACCGCGCCCTCAACGAGCGGTCCGGCCGCCGGTTCGGGCGGCCCGTCACCGCACCGGACCCCGACGCGGGCTGGCACTACCCGATGGGCCTCGCCACCCCGGCCGCGATGGTCGCCATGGTGGCCCGGCGCTACCTGCACGAGTACGGCGCCACGACCGACGACTTCGGCCGGGTCGCCGTGGCGATGCGGCGGCACGCGGCCACCAACCCGTACGCGTGGTTCTCCGGCCGGCCGATCACCCTCGACGAGCACCGCGCCTCCCGGTGGATCGCCGAGCCGCTGCGGCTGCTCGACTGCTGCCAGGAGAGCGACGGCGCGGTGGCACTGGTCGTGACGTCGCTGGCGCGCGCACGTGACCTGTCCGCCCGGCCCGCGGTGATCGCCGCGGCGGCGCAGGGGAGCGGCCCCGACCAGTTCGTGATGACCAGTTACTACCGCTCGAACGTGGCGGCTCTACCGGAGATGGGCGTGGTGGGGCGGCAGCTCTGGGAGCAGAGCGGGTTCGCCCCGGGGGACGTGCGGGCCGCTGTGCTCTATGACCACTTCACCCCGTACGTGATGATGCAGTTGGAAGAATTGGGTTTTTGCGGTCGTGGCGAGGCGCGGCACTTCCTCGCGGACGGCGGGATCGAGCTGGACGGCCGGCTGCCGGTGAACCCGCACGGCGGGCAGCTGGGCGAGGCCTACATCCACGGCATGAACGGCATCACCGAGGCGGTCCGCCAGATCCGCGGCACGGCGGCGAACCAGATCCCCGGCGACGGCCCGGTCCTGGTCACCGCCGGAACCGGCGTCCCCACCAGCGGCCTGATCCTCACCACCCGGTAGCCGTCGATTCAGTCGTTTTGGCCGAGTGTCACGGGCGGTGGCCGGTAACCGTGGGAGCGCTGTGGGTCTGCGTCATTCTGCAGGGCCTGGGGCATCCGCAGGTTTCCATGAAGCGCGGGGTTTACCGCGGATGCCGGCACGCGGGGTGACAACGGTTAGCGCTGACGACCAGCTGGACCAGCTGGACCAGCTGGCCGTCAGTGCACTCGGCCGCGGCAATGTTCCCGAGGTGCGTCATCACTGCTGCAGGGCCACCAGGGCCGGACCGCCCGTCAACACGAACCGTTGTCACCCAGCGTGCCGACAACCGCGGTCAACGCGGCGCTGCACGGAAGTCCGCGGACGCCCCAGGCCCCACAGAATGACGAGAACCCCCAGCGCTCCACGGTCAGCGGCGACCGACTGTGACGCGCGGCCGCATCGGCGCACTACCGGGCGGCGGGCATCCGCCAGCAGGGTCAGTGCTGTCTCGGAGGGTCGGCGAGAACGCTGACATCCAGCCGGGCACGACGAGTTGGTCGCCAGTGCTGACCTTGCTGGCTGATCGACGAGCCGTCGACTCGTCGGATGTGAGATGGGTGCCGCCGGTTGTCGATGGTGGAGCGGTGCGGGCGGGCTGGCGCTCAGTGCTCTCGAGACAGGTATCCGGCAGCACTGGTGACCAGCTCGTCGTGCCCGGCTGGCGCTCAGTGTTCTCGCCGGCAGGCCGGGGCAGCGCTGAGCGCCAGCCGGGCCACGCCTTTCCATGATCCACGCCAGCCGAGGACAGCACTCACGACCAGCTGGTCCGGCAGGTGGTCAGTGCTCCCGGACGCGGCAACGTTCCCCCGGGGGCGGGGTCATCGCCGCTGCGGGGGCCAGCCGACGACCAGAGTCGGGCCGCCGCATCAGCGCCAACCGTTGTCACCCAGCGTGCCGGCATCCGCGGTCAACGTCGCGCTTTACGGAAACCCGCGGACGCCCCAGGCCCCGCAGGATGACGCAGACCCCATAGCGCTCCACCGAAACCGGCAACCGACCGTGACACACGGCCGGATCGACGCACTACCGGGCGGCGTCGCCAAGCGCCGCCGAGCGTGATGCATCTTGCGCAGTGGGTAGAAATCGCTCGTCAGGGGATCAAGGCTCGGCTAGGTTCGCGGCCATGCGACAACTCGACGAGAAGGAGATCAGGGACTCCTTCATCAACTGCAGCAAGGGCGAGGCCGGCCGGATCAAGTTGCCTGCCGGGTTCGCCGACGGGGCCGTGCCCTGGGCCGACATCGACTTCCTCGGCTGGACCGATCCGGGCGCGCCGCAGCGTGCGCTGCTGGTGGTGCCGGGCGGAGCAGGCACCGGCCGGGACGGTGCGGCCGGGATCGTGCTCCGGCGACCGGAAGCGATCAAAGTGTCGGCGATGCGGTCCAGCATGTGCCGGATCTGCCTGACCGACCACGCGTCGTCCGGGGTGGGGCTGTTCGTGGCGCCGCTCGCCGGTCCGGCCGGGCGGCGGGGCAACACCGTCGGCGAGTACATCTGCTCGGATCTGGCCTGCTCGCTCTACCTGCGCGGCAAGCGGCAGCCGAAGATGCGGCTGGTCTGCCGGGAGGAGACGCTCACCCTGCCGGAGCGGATCGACCGGGCGATGACCAACCTGGCCGCGTTCACCGACCGGATCGCGGCGGGCTGAGAAGTCGCGGCCGGCTGAGAAGCCGCGGCCGGCTGAGAAGTCGCCCGCCGGCTGAGAAAGTCGCCTACGGCTGAGGACAGGAGACCGGAAATGGACACGCCCCGCACAAGACTCGGCCCCGCTCACGCGGGGCCGTCGACGTACCTTCAGGAAGTCTCCACCCCGATCTGGACCCGGCGATGCGCCGGCCGTTCTATCTCGTCGAGCACGGCGACCGCGAAGTCCGGGTACGAGATCCGGCTCCCCGCGTCGGCCGGCGCGATCCGATAACGCCCGCTCCGCCCACCAGCATGATCGAAATCGCCCGCCGGACTGACGATCAACCAGTCCGCGCCGGAGCCGCGCAGCACCTCCGCCCCGGCCGCGTGCCCCAGATAGAACTCGCGGTACTCCTGCGGATATCCGGGCGTGTCCATCAGCAGCGTGCCGTCCGCCGTCGCCAGCACCGACGCGAGGCCCACCACGACGAGTCGGCGGGCGCCGATCCCGAGCAGCGCCTCGGCCGCCGCCGTGTAGAACTTCCGGGGTTCGGCCGACGGGTCGAAGACGGCGCTGATCACGGCGTCGTGTCCGGCCGCGACCGCACCGGGATCCGTCACATCCCCGGCTACCGCGGGGACCGGTCCGGCGTACCCTCGTGGGTCTCGCACCACCGGGGTCACCCGGTGACCGCGCCGCAGCGCCTCGTCGGTCAATGCTCGCCCGGCTCGCCCGCCGGCCCCGAAGATCGCGATCTCGCTCATGGCCGGACCGTATCCGGGGGCCCGGTTTCCGATCGGATACCGATTACCGTGACAGTCATGGATCCCGACATGTTCGATCCGGTCTGCCCGTCGGCCCTGTCCCCGATCCGGGTCGGCGACAAGTGGTCCGGCATGGTGATCCGCTGCCTGGAGCAGGGCCCGCGCCGCTTCTCCGAGCTGCGCGTCCCGCTCCGCGGCGTCACCGCGAAGGCGCTGACCAAGTCGCTGCGCCTGCTGGAACGTGACGGCCTGGTCGAGCGGGTCACCGCGCCGGCGCCGGCCTATCAGCTGACCGCGCTGGGCCGCAGCATCCTCGGCCCGCTGAACGCCGCGTGCGCGTGGGCCGAGGACCATTGGGACGAGCTGCTGGACGCCCGGGAGTCAGCCCGCTGATCCGGCGGCCAGCTCACGGGCGATGCCGATGAGCTGGTCCTCCTGTCCACCGACCAGGCGCCGCTCGCCGGCCCGCACCAGGATCTCCGCGCCGGAGACCCGGTAGCGGTCCGCCAGCGCGTACGCGTGGAGCAGGAAACTCGAGTAGACCCCGGCATACCCCATGATCAGGGCCATCCGGTCGAGTCTGCACTCGTCCGGCATCGCCGGGCGGACCACGTCCTCGGCGGCGTCGACGATCCTGAAGAAGTCGACTCCGGTGTGGATGCCGAGCTTGTCGCAGACACCGACCAGCGCCTCCACCGGGGTGTTCCCGGCGCCCGCCCCGAAACGGCGGGTGCTCCCGTCGATCTGCCGGGCGCCGGCCCGCACGGCCAGGATCGAGTTCGCCACACCGAGGCCGAGGTTCTCGTGGCCGTGGAAGCCGACCTGCGCGTCGCCGCCGAGCTCCGCGACCAGCGCCGACACCCGGTCGCTGACCTGGTCCAGGACGAGCGCGCCGGCCGAGTCCACCACGTAGACGCACTGGCAGCCGGCGTCCGCCATGATCCGCGCCTGCCGGGCCAGGGCCGCGGGCTCCGTCGAGTGGGCCATCATCAGGAAGCCGACGGTCTCCAGGCCCAGGTCACGGGCGAGACCGAAGTGCTGGACGGCGATGTCGGCCTCGGTGCAGTGCGTGGCGATCCGGCAGACGCTCGCGCCGTTGCCGGCGGCCGCCCGGATGTCGTCGATCACGCCGACGCCGGGCAGCATCAGGAAAGCGATCCTCGCGCGTGTCGCGGCGCCGACCGCCACCCTGATCAGCTCCTGTTCCGGGGTGTGGCTGAGGCCGTAGGTGAAGGACGAGCCGCCCAGTCCGTCGCCGTGGGCCACCTCGATCACCGGGATCCCGGCGGCGTCCAGGGCGGTCACGATGTCGCGCACCTCGACCGCCGTGAACTGGTGCCGTTTGGCGTGTGAGCCGTCGCGCAGCGTCGAATCGGTGATCCTGATCCCGGCCGTCATCTCGCCATCTCCTCGGCGACGCGCGTGGCGGCGGCGGTCATGATGTCCAGGTTCCCGGCGTATGCCGGCAGGTAGTCGCCGCTGCCCTCGATCTCCAGAAAGACGCCGACGCGGAGAACGTCGCCGGCCATGTCGAACTGCGGCTCGTCCAGCAGCCGATATCCCGGCACGGATCGGGCCACGTCGGCGACCATGTCCGCGACCGAGGTGACGATCGCGTCCCGGTCCGCGTCCGGTGCGACGGCGCAGAACACGGTGTCCCGCATCATCAGCGGCGGCTCGGCCGGATTCAGCACGATGATGGCCTTTCCGCGGGCCGCGCCGCCGATCGTCGCCAGCCCGCGACCGGTGGTCCGGGTGAATTCGTCGATGTTCGCCCGGGTGCCGGGACCCGCCGATCTCGACGCCACCGAGGCGACGATCTCGGCGTAGGAAACCGGTGTCACCCGGGACACCGCGGCGACGATCGGAATCGTTGCCTGCCCGCCGCAGGTGGTCAGATTGAGATTCGCGGCGTCCCGGTGCGCGCCGAGATTCACCGACGGGACGACGGCCGGGCCGACGGCGGCCGGTGTCAGATCGATCGCCCGGATTCCGGCTGCCGCATAGAGCGGGGCATTCGCCGTGTGCACGGACGCCGACGTCGCCTCGAACACCACGTCCGGCAGCGGATCGCGGGCGAGCAGCCATTCCGCGCCACCGGTTCCGGTCTCCAATCCGTTGTCGGCCGCTCGTTTCAGGCCGGGACTCGACGGATCGACGCCGGCCATCCACTGTGGCGCCACGACCGGGGATCGCAGCAGTTTGTACATCAGGTCGGTGCCGATGTTCCCGGATCCGACGATCGCGGCGGTCAGCATCAGTTCTCCTCGCGGAATGCCAGCCGGACCGAACCGAGCCCGGTGAAACCGGCGACGAAACGGTCACCGGGCCGCACGTCGACGGCCCGCGCACAGGCGCCCGGCAGAATCAGGTGGCCGGCCCGCAGGCGTACCCCGAAACGCGCCACCGTCCGCGCCAGCCAGGCCACTGCCGTCACCGGATTCCCGAGAACGGCATCGGAGCGCCCGGCCGCGACGACGTCCCCGTTGCGGGTGAGCTGGGCGTCGATCGCCCGCGGATCAAGAGCTTTCGGCGGTACGCGTTCCGCGCCCACCACGAATCCGGCGGACGAGGCGTTGTCCGCGATCGTGTCGGCGAGCCCGATCCGCCAATCCTCGATCCGGCTGTCGATGAGTTCGATCGAGGGCGCGAACGCCTCGGTCGCCTCCAGCACGTCCTCTTCCGTGCAATTCTGCCCGGGCAGATCCGCGCCGAGCAGAAAGGCGACCTCGATCTCGGCACGCGGATAGCAGTACCGGCGGGCGTCGGCCGGTTCGTCCTCCCGCAGCCGCATGCCGGCCAGCAGATGGCCGTAATCCGGCTCGTCGACGCCCATCATCTCCTGCATCGCCGCCGACGAGAGACCGACCTTGTGCCCGACGATCGGTTCCGCGCGCCGACTGATGTTGAAGAGCTGGATCCGGTACGCATCGTCAGCCGTCAGATCCGGCCGTTCCCGGGTGATCGGTGGAATCGGCGCGCGATCCCGTTCCGCCGCCCACAATCGGCCGGCGATTCGCGCGCAGTCATCGTCGCTGAGCATCGGCACCTCCGCGTGCGTGAGCGGCCGAGTGACGCCCGGCCCGCCGTCCCGAGAAGACACAGTCGGCGAGCGACAGCCCGCTCACATAGGCGCCCGAGCAGATGCCCGCCGCGTTCCGCCCCGCCGCATAGACAGCGCCGTTCCTCGCATTTCCGGCGAGCTCGCCGGTCTCCTCGTTCACCGCGAGCCCGCCGAGCGTCAGCATCGGCGCCGGCAGCCCGCGCGCGCCGATCGAGACGTCGATCAGGGACCAGGGCCCCCGCCCGCCGCGACCGGCAGCGCTCACGGTCGCCGCCAGCCCGGCCGGGTCCACGCCGGCCTTGCGGGCCACGGCCGCCACGGTCGGCGCGCTCACCCGGCCCATCCCCGGCCCGGCCGGCCCCAGCATCCACCAGGCCTGCCACCGCTGGAACCACAGCGTCTCGCGCCGCACCTGCCGCCGCGCCGCGGCCAGCACCGCCGCGTCCACCAGCAGCCACGCCCGCCCGCCGGGACCGCGCAGCACCGCGTCCCCGATGGCCGCGCCGTACCGCCACTCGTCGCAGACCCGCCGCCCGTCGCGGTCCACCAGCAGACCGCCGGTGAGGGCCGAGGGCGGGGTGAGGAACCGCCACACGGTGACCCGGTCCAGGTGCGCGGTGACCCCGCCAGCCTCGACGCCGAGCAGGATCCCCGAACCGTCGTCGCCGGGTGTGCCGAGCCGCAGGCCGCCGCGATAGGCCGGGGCGTGCTCGCGCATCATCTCCCGGTTGAAGACGAAACCGCCGGCGGCGAGCACCACGGCGCGGGCCGGGATCGTCTCTGCCGTGGCGTGACGATCCTCGATGCGGGTGACCTGCCGGTGCAGGGCACGGCCGAGTCCCGGCAGGTAGAGGCCGGGTTTCACGGACAGGCGGTGCAGCAGCCGGTGTGCGAGCCGCGGCCAGCCGGTCAGCGTGCGGCACTCGACGACGCCGCCGTCCAGGCGGATCGCGCGGGTCTGGGTGCGAACCTCGGCGCCCGCTGCGCGAGCCGCCTCGGCCAGGGCCCGGTGCAGCGCATGCCCGGAGGTGCCTCGCGCGCGGGTGCGATGACCACGGGGTACGGGTGGATCCTCGCTCCCGGAGACGTAGAGGTGATGGCGGTTCGTCGGATACGACGTCTTGACCGGGCAGACCGACGAGCCGAACGGGACACCGTGGCCGGTCAGCCAGTCGAGCATCTCCGCACTCTGCTCGCAGAATCGCCGCAGGGTCGCCGGCGAGACGGCGTCGCGGGTCTCGGTGCGCAGATACTCGTACATCAGCCGGGGGTTGTCCTTGATCTTGGCGGCCCGCTGGAAGCGGGTCCCGCCGCCGGCGTAGACCACCCCGCCGGAGATCGCTGTCGCGCCGCCGCCGCCGAACCTGTCGATCACCAGGACCCGGGCGCCGGCCTCGGCGGCCTCGATCGCGGCGCATGCCCCGGCCGCGCCGAAGCCCACCACCACGACGTCCCACACGGTCCGCTCCTGAAACAGGTATCAGTCTGGTCTGCTCCGCTACATGGCGCTCGGGAGCTCGATAACTATAACCTGTTCTAGTGGAAGAATTCGATGTCGTCGTGGTCGGCAGCGGCGCCGCCGGGATGACCGCGGCGCTCACCGCGGCCCGGCACGGACTGTCCGCGACAGTGGTGGAGAAGGCGCCGGTCTTCGGCGGCTCGACAGCCCGGTCCGGTGGCGGCCTGTGGCTGCCCGGCAACGCGGTGCTGGGCGGTCACGCGGTGCTGGGCGGTCACGACGACGCCGGGCCGTACCTCGCGTACGTGGCCGGTCCCGAGGTGCCGGTGGCGCGACAGAAGGCGTTCCTCACGCGCGGGCCGGAGATGCTGGCGTTCGTCCGTTCCTGCACACCACTGGAGTTCGCCTGGGTGCCCGGTTACCCCGACTACCATCCGGAGGCCCCGGGTGGCCTCGCGCGGGGTCGTACCATCGAACCGCGTCCGCTGGACGCCCGCGAAGCCGGACCCGATCTCGCCGATCTCGCACCGCCCTACCTCGCGGCCCCGAACGGCATGGCCATCACCGCCGTCGATTTCCGCTGGCTCTCGCTGGGGCTGCGGCATCCGCGCTCGATCTCCACCGCCGGGCGGCTCGCCGTGGTCACCGCCGCCGACCGGCTTCGGAGACGCCGCTGGCTCACCATGGGCCAGGCGCTCGCCGCCGGCCTGCGGGCCGGCCTGCGCGAGAGCGGCGTCGGGGTGCGGCTGGGCACGCCGATGACAGCGCTGCTGACCGACAACGATCGGGTGGTGGGGGTGCGCTGCGGCGACCTCGAACTGCGGGCCCGGCGCGGCGTGGTCCTGGCCAGCGGGGGATTCGAGCAGAACGAGCGGATGCGCCGGCAGTTCCAGGGACTCGGCACCGCGTGGACGGTCGGCGCGACCGGCAACACCGGCGACGGCATCGAAGCGGGACAGCGGCTCGGCGCCGCGCTCGACCTGATGGACGAGGCGTGGTGGGGGCCGTCGCTGCCGCTGACCCGGGGACCGTACTTCTGCCTCGCCGAACGCAACCTGCCCGGCAGCCTGATCGTCGACGGCGGCGGCAGCCGTTTCGTCAACGAGTCCGCGCCGTACGTCGACGCCGTCCACGCGATGCTCGGCCCGCCGTCCCACCTGCCGTCCTGGCTGATCACCGACCAGCGCTACCGCGACCGGTACGTCTTCGCTGGCCGTGCCCCGCGCACCCCGCTGCCCCGCCGCTGGTTCGACGCCGGCGTCGCCCACCGCGCCGGCTCGCTGGAGGCTCTGGCCGGCGGCATCGGTGTGCCGCCGGAGGCGCTGCGGTCCACCGTGGAGCGCTTCAACGGCTTCGCGGCGCGGGGCCGGGACGCGGATTTCGGCCGGGGCGAGTCGGCCTACGACAGGTACTACGGCGATCCCCGCCAGCGCCCCAACCCGTGCCTGGGCGCGCTGCGCAAACCGCCGTTCTACGCGTTCTCCCTGGTGCCGGGCGATCTGGGTACGAAGGGAGGCCTGCGCACCGACGAGCGGGCCCGGGTGCTGCGGGGCGACGGCGAGCCGATCCCGGGCCTGTACGCGGCCGGCAACACGTCGGCGACGGTGATGGGGCGGGGTTATGCGGGCGCCGGTGCGACATTGGGTCCGGCGATGACGTTCGGGTATGTGGCAGCCCGCGACATGACCGACGACCCGCCGGCTGGTCCGGCTGGTCCGGCTGGTCCGGCTGGTCCGGCTGGTCCGGCTGGTCCGGCTGGTCCGGCTGGTCCGGCTGGCGCGTAGCGTTCACAGATCGGGCACCCGGCGACACTGGCAGCCAGCCGGACCAGCGGGCTGCCATCCGCCAAAGCGTGTCGACTTCGGGCTCGCTGCGCGCCCCAACTCCACACGCCGGCCGGTCTCCCCTTGGGCGTGTTGAGTTTGGGTGCGCTGTGCACCTCAATTCCGCACGTGGAGTGGGTTTCTCTCGGGTGTGTTGAGTTTGGGTGCGCTGTGCACCTCAATTCCACACGTGGAGTGGGTTTCTCTTGGGCGTGTTGAGTTTGGGTGCGGTGGGTGCCTGAACTCCACACGGGACGGATTGGGGTTTGAGGGTGAGTGGGCAGCGGTAGCGAAAGGCGCCGGACGGCCGTGCGCCGGCAGATGGCCGCGCTGACTCCCGGGAACGGCATGAGTGCTTTTGGGGACGGCGTCCCTCGTACCCTCAGAAATAGGTTATGGAAATGGAGTTGGTCCGCGGAATGGCCTGGCACGCCAGGATGTAGCCCTCGGCGAAATCCTCCTCATCGAGGATCTCGTTGTTGAGCAGGTCCACTTCGCCGCTTGTCATGCGGACCGCGCAGGCGCCGCACTGGCCCTGCCGGCAGGAGTACGGCGGGTTGAGCCCGGCGTCGATGATGACGTCGAGGAGGCGTTTCCCGGCGGGCCATGGAATGACGTGGGTCCGGCCGTCGATGGAAACCTCGGCGACGGCGTCAATCGTCGAAACAGGCCCGTTCGTCGAAACAGGCTCGGCCGTCGGAGCAGGCTCGGCCGTAGGAGCAGGCTCGGCCGTCGGAACGGCATCGGTCGTGGGAACGGCATCGTTCGTCGGCGCGGGATCGGTTTCGAAACGCTCGATCCGGATCCGGGAGTCGGGGACGCCGGCCGCTTGCAGCGCTTTCTCGGCGACCGCGACGAACGGTTCGGGGCCGCAGACGAACGCCTCACGATCCCGGTATTCCGCGATGAGCGCCGCCAATCCGTCGGCGGTGGGAAGGCCGCGCTCGTCATCGAGCCAGTGGGTGACGGGGACCAGGCCGTCCAGCTCATTCCTGAAGATGATCGAGTCGGCGTCCCGATTCGCGTAGAACAGGACGGCGTCGCCGCGCAGAGCCGCGATGATGCCCATGATCGGGGTGATGCCGGAGCCGCCGGCGAGCAGCAGCAGGTCGTCGTCGAGGGAGGCCGGGGTGAAAGTGCCGGCCGGTCCGGCGCAGTCCAGCTGGTCACCGGGGCGGACGTGGTCGCAGATCCAGTTCGACACCGCCCCGCCCCGAACCCGTTTAACCACAATTTTTGGCATTTTTCCGGAAAAGGGCGAGGTGGCCAGCGAGTAACAGCGCGCGCCGACCGGTGTGCGCACCGTCAGATACTGCCCGGGCAGGTAACGGAACGACGCGTCGCATTCCAGCGAAAGGGAAACAGCATCCGCGGTCTCCTGGACGACATCGCGCACCACGAGCCGAGAGAAAAGCATCAACTCACCTCCAGCCGCCCGTCCCGCACCGCCCGCTCGATGCTGTCGCGCAGGTCGGGGCAGGTCGGCACGAGCGCGGTCGGCCGCTCACCGGCGATCCCGGCCAGAAATGCGCAGCCGCTTCCGGGCCATTGCACGCTGGTCTGCGACGCGCTCCGTTTTCCGGCCCGGACAACCGCGCCGCACCGATCGCAGCCGATCTCGGAGAGCCCGCCCCCCAGATAGGAGTCCCGCTCGGAGAGGGCGCTCATGAGGCCTGTGCGGCCCGGGCCTGATTGGCGGCCACCTCGGTTTCCCACGTCTCGACGGCCCGGGTGGTGTCCACCTCGAATTCGTAACGCGCCGTCATGTCGTCGGTGATGTCCTCGACGTCGACGTAGAACTGCTCGTACCACCGGCGCAACTGATAGACCGGCCCGTCCTCCGCGCAGAGCAGGGGATTGTCGATCCGCGTCTTGTTCTGCCAGATCTCGACGTCCTGCAGGAAACCGACCCCGATGCTCTTGGAAAATTTGGCGGCGGCTTTCGCGGCCTGCTCGGTGGTGAGGCCGGGCAGGCTTTTCATGATGACGCCCCACTGCAGCACGAACGACGTCGGCGTGACCGGGTAGTGGCAGTTGATCAGCACCGATTCCACCTCGATGCCCTGCCAGTTGTTGTAGAGGTAGTCGATCATGTAGGACGGCCCGTAGTAGGCGGCCTCGGACCGCAGCGTCGACTCTCCCGTCTGGCTGGCCGCGGTCGGCACGTCGGGCCGCGGCCGGGTGTTCAGGAACTGCGCCGCCACGTGGCCCTCCAGGACGTTCTTGAAGAACGTCGGGAAGGCGAAGTGGATGTAGAAGAAGTGCGCCATGTCGACCACGTTGTCGATGACCTCGCGGCAGTTCGCGCCGTCGATCCGCACCGAGTCCCACGTCCACGAGCTCCACTCGTCGGAGAACGCGCCCTCGATGCGCGGGATGGCCACCTCGGGCGGCGGCGGATTGCCCTGCGGATCGTTCCAGACGAAGAGCTGACGGTTCTGCTCGCAGGTGGTCCACGACCGGGTCCGGGCGCGCAGCGGCACCCGGTGCGCGTAGGGGACCGCGTCGCAGCGCCCGTCGCCGCGCCACCGCCAGTCATGGAACGGGCAGGCGATCGTGTCGCCCTTGATCGTCCCCATCGTGAGGTCGCCGCCCATGTGCCGGCAGTAACCGTCGAGCACGTTCAGCTTGCCGCCGGAATCGGCGAAGACCACGAGCTTCGTGCCGAAGGCGTGGACCGCGTGCGGCCGCCCGTCACGGAAGGTGTCGGCCAGGCCCAGGCAGTGCCAGCCCCGCGCGAACCTGGCCGGCGGGCTTCCCACATCGATCAGCCGAGGTTGCATCGCGTCGACCTCCGAGTGACGAGAAAGGTAGAACGTGTTCTACTATAGGCACCGCGCGGAAAGAGAACCAAACACCTGGAGGGATCTCATGGACGCGGTCCTCGACAGAGTGCGTGAACTGTTACCGGTTCTGCGGGAGCGAGCGCAGGAGACCGAGGACCGTCGCGCCCTCGATCCCGAGATCGTGAAATCGCTCGCCGAGACCGGCCTGTTCCGCCTCCTGCAACCGTCCCGCTTCGATGGCATCGAGGCGCACCCGCTCACCTTCCTCACCGCGATCCGGGAGATCGCCTCCGCGTGCGGTTCGACCGGCTGGGTCGCCTCGGTGATCGGCGTGCACAACTGGCAGCTCGGGCTCTTCCCGGACCGCGCGCAGCAGGACGTCTGGGCGCAGGACCCGAGCGTCCGGATGTCGTCCTCCTACGCGCCCACCGGCCGGATCACGGCGGTCGAGGGCGGCTTCCGGGTGAGCGGCCGCTGGAGCTTCTCGTCCGGTTGTGATCACGCGACCTGGGTGCTGCTCGGCGGCATCGTCCCGCCCGGCGACGACGGCACGCCCGCCGACTTCCGCACGTTCCTGCTGCCGATCAGCGACTACACGATCGAGGACGTCTGGCACACGGTCGGCCTGCGCGGCACCGGCAGCAACGACATCGTGGTCGACGGCGCGTTCGTCCCGGAGCATCGATCACTGAGCTTCAACGACACCTCGCGCTGCCGCTGTCCCGGCCAGGAGCAGAACCCCGGCCCGCTCTACAAGATCCCTTACGCGTCGCTCTTCTCCTACGCGATCACCACACCGTTGATCGGGATGGCGACCGGTGCGTACCAGGCGCACGTCGACTACACCCGCGAGCGCGTCCGTGCCTCCTATGTCGGCGTCCGCGCCGCCGAGGATCCGCACTCCCAGGTCCGGGTCGCGGAGGCGTCGAGCGACATCGACTCCGCCTGGCTGGCCCTGCAAAACAACATGCGCGAGCTGATGGATCTGGTCACCGCCGGGACGCGACTTCCGATGCCGTTGCGCTTGCGCATCCGGCGCGATCAGGTACGCGGCACCGAGCTCGCCATCCGCGCGGTCGACCGCCTCTTCGAGAACTCCGGCGGCCGGGCGCTCGCGGTCGGCACCCCGATCCAGCGGTTCTGGCGCGACGCGCACGCCGGCCGGGTGCACGCGATCAACGACCCGGAGCGGGCGCTGTCCATGTTCGGTCGCGGCGAGTTCGGCCTGCCGCTCAACGACGCGATGGTGTGAGATGACGCTGGCCTTTCACCGAGCGGGGTCGGGACCCCCGGTGGTCCTTCTGCACGGCGGCGGTCCCGGCGCGTCCGCCAAGAGCAATTTCTCCGGTACGGTCGAGGCCCTCGCCCCGCACTTCGACGTGCTCGCTGTCGACCAGCCGGGTTACGGCGGCTCGGTCGACGAGCCGATCACCGGGCAATACTTCACAGTCGCCGCGCAGGGACTGGCGGACCTGCTGGACAAGCTGGGCATCGAGCGGGTCGACCTGGTCGGCAACTCGCTCGGCGGCGGCACCGCCGTCCGCTTCGCCCTGAACTTCCCCGGCCGTGCCCGGCGCCTGCTGCTGATGGGGCCCGGCGGCCTGAGCCTCAACGTCTTCGCCGCCGATCCCACCGAGGGCGTGAAACGGCTGGGCGCTTTCGGCCGCGATCCCAGCCGCGAGCGGATCGCCGCGTTCCTGCGCACGCTCGTCTACGACCCCTCGCTGATCACGCCGGAGCTGGTCGAGGAGCGCTACCGGGCGGCGGCCGCGCCGGCCGCGCTCAGCGCCATGCGGTCGATGGGCGCCTCGTTCGCGGACCCCGCCACCTTCGAGGAGGGGCTGCTCTGGCGGGAGGCGCACCGGCTGCGGCACGAGGTGCTGCTGGTCTGGGGCCGGGAGGACCGGGTCAACCCGCTCGACGGCGCGCTCGTCGCGCTGAAGCTGCTGCGCAACGCCCGGCTGCACGTCTTCGGCGGCTGCGGTCACTGGGCGCATCTGGAGAAGTCCGACGAGTTCCACCGGCTGGCCATCGACTTCCTCACCAGGGAGGCTTCGTGAGTCTCATCAGATCTCTCGGTTATCTGCGGGTCGAGGCCACCGACGTGCCCGCGTGGCAGGAGTTCGGCACCAGGGTGCTCGGCATGGCGCTGGGGCGGGGTCCCGCCGAAGAGTCCGTCTACCTGCGGATGGACGACCTGCCGGCGCGCATCGTGGTGACGCCGGGCGCCCGGGACCGGCTGGTGTCGTCCGGCTGGGAGGTGGCCGATCCGGCGGCTCTGGATCGGCTGGGCGCGATCCTGGAAGACGCCGGGATCCCGGTACGGAAGGATCTCGATCTTGGTGATCGCCGGGTGGACCGCATGCTCAGCGTCGACGACCCGGCCGGGAACCGGCTGGAGTTCTTCTGCGGCGCCGCCCTGGACACCCGCCCGTACTCCGGGCCGGCCCGGTTCGTCACCGGCGACCAGGGGATGGGCCACGTCGTGCTGCCGGCCACCGACGACGCGGCCGCGCTGCGGTTCTACACCGAGGTGCTCGGGTTCCGGCTGCGCGACTCGATGCGGCTGCACCCCGAGATGATCGGCCTGCCGCCCGGCGGCGAGCCGCTCTGGATGCGCTTCCTCGGCTGCGGCCCGCGCCACCACAGCGTCGCCCTCGCGCCGATCCCGGCGCCGAGCGGCATGATCCACCTGATGGTCGAGACGGAGTCCATCGACGACGTCGGGCGGGCGATCGACCGCTGCGGAAAGCACAAGGCCCCGATGATCTCCAGTCTGGGCCGGCACGCCAACGACCGGATGGTCTCGTTCTACGTGCGCACGCCCAGCGGATTCGACATCGAGTACGGGACCGGAGGCTTGACGGTCGACGACCGTACCTGGGTGGCCCGGCAGACCACCGCGCACAGCGTCTGGGGTCACCGCTTCTTCGGCGGCGGCGGGCATTGACTGTCGACTCGCGCCGCTTCCGCCGCGTCTTCGGCCACTTCTGCACCGGCGTCACCGTCGTCACGACGGCCGACGACGACGGCGCGGCGGGGTTCGCCTGCCAGTCGTTCGCGCCGCTCTCCCTGGACCCGCCCCTGGTCCTGTTCTGCGTCCGTTCCTCCTCGGCGACGGGCCGGCGCATCCAGAAGGCGGGCTTCTTCGCCGTCAACGTCCTGGCCCACGACCAGCGCGAGGTGTCCCGCCTGTTCGGCGTCTCCGCCGCCGACCGCTTCGCCGCTCTCTCCTGGGCGCCGGCCCCGTCCGGCGCGCCGCTGCTGACCGGCGCGCTGACCTGGGCGGACTGCCGGATCGACGCGGTGCACCCGGGCGGCGACCACGACATCGTGGTGGGCGAGGTGACAGCCCTGGGCGCCTGCCGGGACGCCGCTCCGCTGCTCTTCCACCAGGGCCGCTACACGGCGACGGTGGCGGTCTCCCCGCACGAGCCGCCGGAGGTGGTCGACACCCTGCTCGCCTGGCCCCGCCACAACGACTGGATCTGACCGATCCGGGATTCGGGTAAGCTTCCGGGTGACCGAATTGCCCTCCGGAAAGGGTAGGTTTCATGAGCGCCGAATTGGCCGATACATGGCACCGACCTCCCCCCGAGGGCTATTTCGCTGATGATCTCGATCGGATCCCCGATCTTCCGCCGCACACCGAACTCATCGACGGAAGCCTTGTCGTCGTGAGTCCGCAGAAACGCTTTCACATGATGGCTCTGCGCCTCCTGGAGAACGCGTTGATCCGGCTCGCGCCGGGGGATCGGTTCGTGGTCAGCCGGGAGATGTCCGTGGTGCTGGGCGAACGCCAGCGGCCGGAGCCGGACCTGCTGCTCGTGCACGCGGACGCGGAGATCGGCCTGGATGCCACGTGGTACCCGGCGGACGCGGTGGTTCTGGCCGTCGAGGTGGTTTCGCCCGATTCGGAAGAGCGTGATCGTAAGCGGAAGCCGTCGCTCTACGCTGAGGCGGGCATCAGGTATTTCTGGCGTGTGGAAGATGCTGAAGGGCGAATGGTCATCTATGCGTACGAGCTCGATCCGGCCACGAGTAAATATGTCCCGGTGGGAATCTTCCACGATCGGATGAATCTGGCCCATCCGTTCGAGATCGATATCGACCTCACCGTGATCGATCAGAAAGGTCCGCTCCGCGGCTGACCTCACGGCAGGAGAGCGCCGGCCAGCCGGTCGAGGTGTTCCTGCGGCGAGCCGAAGAGCTGGGCCGAGGACCAGGCCCGGCGCAGGTACAGGTGGGCGTCGTGCTCCCAGGTGATCGCGATCCCGCCGTGCACCTGCACCATCTCGGCGGTGACCGCGCGGACGGTCTCCGAGCACCAGACCTTGGCGACGGCGGCGAGCCGGCCGGCGTCCGGTGAGCCGGTCACCAGGGCTTCGGCAGCGGTCCAGCAGGCGGAGCGGGCGGCCTCCACGCGGACGTGTGCCTCGGCCATCCGGTGCTGCAGGGCCTGGAACGCCCCGATCGGCCGTCCGAACTGGACCCGGTTCTTCGCATGGTCGACGGTCAGCTCCAGGGCGCGGGCGGCGGTTCCCACCTGTTCGGCGCTCAGCGCGACGCACGCGAGGTCGTGCAGGGGGCGCGCCGGGCCGATCTCCGACATTTCGGAAATGTCTATTGGGCTGATCTCGCTCAGCTTCCTCGTCAGGTCCAGCGATGCCGCGGGCCGCATCGACACCGCCGCCGGATCCACCGAGTACAGCCGATCCTCGGAGACCACCAGCAGCAGATCAGCGATCGAGGCGTCGATCACCACTCCGTCCCAGGTCACGGCCACGACCAGGGCACCGGCGCAGATCGGGGGCAGCAACCGGGCACACGCGTGCTCGTTGCCGGTCGCCAACAGTGCTTGCGTTCCCAGCAGCGTCCCGAGCATCGGCGCCGGTGCCAGCGCCCGTCCCAGCTCCTCCAGCACGACGATCGACTCGTGCGGTGTCGCGCCGGCCCCGCCGTACTCCGGCGGCACCGCCAGCCCGGCCACGCCGATCTCCGTGCAGAGCCGCCGCCAGAGTCCGGCGTCGTACCCGTCCCGCGCCGAGTACCCGGAGACCAGCCCGCGGACCGCCGAGCGCAACGCCTCACGTTCCTCGTTCATCGCACCCCTTCGCCAGTTCCGTCATCACCCGGGCGCGATGCTGCGAGGCGGTGCCCCAGCTCAGGGTCAGCACCCGCGTCATGGCCAGCCACCGCCGCAGCCCGTGCTCCCACGTGTAGCCCACCGCCCCGTGCACCTGCAGCGCCGCCCGGGCCGCCCGATGCGCCGCCTCCGCACAGGCCACCTTCGCCGCCGACACATCCCGGGCCGGGTTGAGCCCGGCCGCGTCCGAGGCCGGGTTGAGCTCGGCCGCGTCCAAGACGTCGCGGGGATGGTCGAGCGCCGCCGCGCCCGCGTACAGCAGTGGCCGTGCGAACTCCAGCGCCACCGCCACGTCAGCGAGCCGGTGCTGGACCGCCTGGAACCGCCCGATCGGCCCGCCGAACTGCTGGCGCGCCCGCGCGTACTCCACCGATGCCTCCAGCATCGCCCGCCCCAGCCCGAGCAGCTGAGCCGCGCAGACGAGCGCCCCGAGATTCAGCGCGCGCTCCACCACGGGTGCCAGTGCCGGGCCTTCGGCCACGACTGGTGCCGACGCCGGGCCTTCGGCCACGACGGATGCCGACGCCGAGTCCTCGGCCACGACGCTGCCGGGGGAGATCCGGCCACCGGACACCCGCACCACATCCGGTCCCGCCCACACCAGGACTCCGGCCGTCTCGGCATGCGCGGCAAGCGGCAGCCAGGGCGGGGCCGTGAGAGTGGCGACGAGACGGCCGGAGGCGAGTCCGGGCAGCCAGGTCGCGGCGATCCGCTCGTCCCCGCAGCCGGCGAGCAGCGCCGGAACCGCCGCGAGCGACTCCGCGACCGGCCCCGGAACAGCGTGGTGTCCGAGCTCCTCCGCCGCTACGACGAGGGCCGACGCCGGCGCCCCGGCCCCACCGAACCGCTCCGGCACCGCCAGCCCGGTGACGCCGAGCGCCCCGAGCCGCCCCCACGCGGAAAGCACTCCGGAATCCGGCCCGGAAACCGCCCCGGAAAGCTCCCCGGCACGCGGCCGGTACACCGCCCCGGAATCCGGCCCGGAGAACGCCCCCGCAGCATGAAGCGCCCCGTGCAGCGACGCCGCGAAATCGGCCTCTTCCGCCGACGGCGCGAGTCTCATCCCGTACCCATGTCCCGGGGAAGGCCGAGCCCTCGCTGCGCGAGAATGCCGCGCTGGATCTCGTTGGTCCCGGCATAGATCGAGCCCGCCAGGGCGAAGAGATAGCCGGCCGTCCAGTCCGCGTCCGCCTCGGCCCGCGCCCCGAGCACCTCGAGCGCTGTCTCATGCAGCGCGATGTCCGTCTCCGACCAGAAGATCTTGGTAGCGCTGGGTGGGATGGCGCGATCGAGCGACAGGTAGGCGGCCATCCGATACGCCCGCGCCGCGATCCACGAGTCGGCCACCCGGTCCCGCAGCGCGGTGTCCGAGCCCTCCGCGAGCCAGAGCCGCACGAGCCGGGAAGCGGTCGCGGTGAACCGCCCGGGACCACGCAGCGTGAGCCCACGCTCGTGACCCGCCGTGCTCATCGCCACCCGCCACCCGTCCCCGGGCGCGCCGATCACATCGTGGTCCGGCACGAAGACGTCGTCCAGGAAGATCTCGGCGAACCCGGCATGGCCGTCCAGCTGCCGGATCGGCCGCACCGTGACACCGGCCGCCCGCAGGTCGAACATCAGGTAGGTGAGACCGCGATGGGGCTCGGCGGAACTGCGGAACAGCCCGAACGCCCGGTCCGCGACGGCCGCCCGGGAGCTCCACGTCTTCTGCCCGGACAGCGACCAGCCGCCGGCGACCCGGACCGCGCGCGACCGGATCGCCGCGAGATCGCTGCCCGCCTCCGGCTCGGACCACGCCTGCGCCCACACCGTCGCACCGCGTGCCATCGGCGGCAGAACCCGGGCGCACTGCTCGGACGTGCCGTGCGCGAGCAGCGTGGGCGCGAGGAGGAACAGCCCGTTCTGACCGATCCGGATCGGAGCGGAAGCCCCGTGGTACTCCTCGTCGAAAAGCACCGCGTGCAGGGGCGGAGCCGCCCGCCCGCCGTATTCCGACGGCCAGGAGACCGCGGCGAGCCCGGCGTCGGAAAGCCGCCGCTCCCATTCCCGGTGTGCCGCGGCGCCCGCCGGGGTGTCCACGCCCGGCAACGGCTCGGCCGGCACGTTCCGGGCCAGCCAGTCCCGTGCCTCGTCGCGGAAAGCGGCGGCCGCGGGAGCCAGTTCCAGATTCACCGGGCGGCCTTCTTCATGGCCGCCGCGTCCATGCCGGCGAGGGGATCGTCGCTGGTCTCCGCGTTGTGCGCGTGGGCGAGGTGGTGCAGTCCGAAGACCGAGTCCATGCCGCTGCGCATCCCCATCTGGTCCTCGCAGAGATTGATCGCCCGTTTCGCGAGCGCCAGCCCGAACGGCGGCATCTGCGCGATCCGCCCGGCCAGCGCGAACGTCTCCGTCTCCAGCTCCTCGCGGGGCACCACCCGGTTGACCATGCCGACCTCGTAGGCGCGCCGTGCCCCGAAACGATCACCCGTGAAGAGCACCTCGCGGGCCATCCGGGCGCCGAGCGTCCAGGGATGCGCGAAGTACTCCACCCCGGGGATGCCCATCCGCAGCACCGGGTCGGCGAAGAACGCGTCCTCGGCCGCCACGATCAGGTCGCAGACCCAGGCCAGCATCAGCCCGCCGGCCACGCAGGCGCCCTGCACCATCGCGATCGACGGTTTCGGCATCTCCCGCCAGCGCCGGCACATGCCCAGGTAGACCTCCATCTCCCGGGCGAATCGGCGGTCCGCGCCGGCCTTGTCGGTGTGGTCCCACCAGGGCACCGCGCGGCGCGGGAACTCGGTGTCGGCGTCGCGCTCCGGAGTGCCGATGTCGTGGCCGGCGGAGAAGTGGTCGCCCGCCCCGGCCAGCACGATCACCGCCACGTCGCTGTCGTTCACGGCCCGGGTGAACGCGTCGTCGAGCGCGTAGGTCATCGCCGAGTTCTGCGCGTTCCGATACCGAGGGCGATTCATCGTCACCAATGCGACGGGCCCGCGCGTCTCGTAGCGAACCGTCACGGCGCCTCCCGCAGCTGGAATTTGAGAACCTTGCCGGAAGCGTTGTGCGGCAGCTCCGCCCGCAGTTCCACACGCCGCGGCACCTTGTACCCGGCGAGCCGGCTCCGGCAGAAAGTGATCACTTCGGCCGGATCCAGATCAAACCCCGGCCTGGGTACGACGAAAGCCCGTCCCACCTCACCGAGCCGCTCGTCCGGCACCCCGACGACAGCCGCCTCGGCGACCGAGGGCATCTCGGCGAGGACCCGTTCGACCTCGGCCGGGTACACGTTGAACCCGCCACTGATGAACATGTCCTTGACCCGGTCGGTGATCGTCAGATAGCCCCGATCGTCGAGCCGCCCGACGTCCCCGGTGTGCAGCCAGCCATCGGCGTCGATCGCCTCCGCTGTGGCCGCCGGGTCGTCGAGGTAGCCGAGCATCACGTTCGGCCCGCGCAGCAGGATCTCGCCGTCCTTGTCGCCGATCCGTACCTCCATCCCGGCCGCGGCCCGCCCCGACGTGGTGGACACCGTCCGGTCGTCGTCACCCGGCCGGCACATCGTCGCCACCACCGCCTCGGTCAGCCCGTACGCCGTGAGCACCGTGCCGGCGCCCAGCTCGGTGCGGATCCGCGCGATGAGCGCCGGCGGCACGGGGGCGGCGCCGGTGACCACGAGCCGCAGGCTCGACAGGTCGTGGGCCGCGCGTGACGGATGGTCGAGCAGGCCGATGTAGAGGGTGGGCGCGCCGGGCAGCACGGTGATCCGTTCCCGGGCGATCAGCTCGCACGCGCGGGACACGTCGAAGACCGCCTGCGGCACGATCGTCGCGCCGGTGAGCAGGCAGGCGAGGATCCCGGCCTTCCAGCCGAAGCTGTGGAAGAACGGGTTGATCACCAGATAGTTGTCGTCGCTGGTGAGCCCGGCGATCTCCGCCCACGCGGCGGCCGCCCCGAGGGCTTGGCGGTGTGCGCTCATGGCGCCCTTGCTGCGGCCCGTCGTGCCGGAGGTGAAGAGGATGTCACTGAGGTCGTCCGGGCGTACCCCCGCTGCTCGTGCCTCGGCGGCCGCAAGCGGGACGCCGGGCGCGCGCCGCAGGAAGCTCGCCCAGTCCGGCAGGGGAACCACCAGCGGAGGCAGCGCGGCGCCCGTCGCCCGCAGGTCGGCGAGCCGGTCGGCGCCCAGGAACGGGCCGGAGACGACCAGGGCCCGGGCCTCGCTGCGATGCAGCACGTCGGCGGCCTCGACCGCCGGGTAGCGCGTGTTGACCGGCACCAGCGTCGCCCCCGCGTAACTCGCGCCGAGGGCGGCGAGAACCCAGTGCGCGGTGTTCGGCGCCCAGATCGCCACCCGGTCACCGGCCTCGATCCCCGAGGCGGCGAACGCGCGGGCCGCGGTGCGGGCCTCGTCGCGCAGCTCCGCGAAGGTCCACCGGCCGGCGTCCGCGTCGGCGAGCGCCGGAGCCGTCCCGAAATCGCGCGCCGCCCGGTCCATCGCCGCCGGGATGGTGTCGTCCATCCGGCCTCCCGTGCGTGCCATCCGCTCACCGAGTTTCCTTACCAAGCAAGTGCTTGGTCGCCTAGGGTGTGAAGCCTACGCGCGCTCCGGGAGGTGACGCCAGTGGCCGGCGACGAGGCGTTCCGCCACGAGATCAGGGATTGGCTCGCCGCCAACCTCGCCGGCGAGCTGCGCGGCGCGGGCGGTCCCGGCCGGGAGAACGAGGCGTTCCCGGAGCGCCTCGCGTTCGCCCGGCGGCTCGCCGCGGCCGGCTGGACCACGCTCGCCTGGCCGGTGGAGCACGGCGGGCGCGGCGCGTCCCTCGCCCAGCAGGTGATCTTCCACGAGGAGTACGCGCGGAGCGGCGCGCCGAGCCGGGTCGACCACATCGGCACCACGATGGTCGGGCCGACCCTGATGGAGCTCGGCACACCCGGGCAGCAGCGCCGGTTCCTGCCCGCGCTGGCCGCGGTCGAGGAGCTGTGGTGCCAGGGTTACTCCGAGCCCGGCGCCGGTTCCGACCTCGCCGGTGTCACCACGCGGGCCCGGCTCGACGGCGACGAGTGGGTGCTCACCGGGCAGAAGGTGTGGACCTCGCTGGCCCACGTGGCCGACTGGTGTTTCGTGCTGGCCCGGACGGCTCCGCCGGACGACGGCGCCCCCCGGCATCGCGGTCTGTCCTATCTCCTCGTGCCGATGCGCCAGCCCGGCGTGACGGTCCGCCCGATCCGGCAGCTCACCGGCGACAGCGAGTTCAACGAGGTGTTCTTCGACGACGCCCGCACACCAGGTGACCTGGTCGTGGGCAAGCCCGGCGAGGGGTGGAGGGTGGCCATGGCGACCCTCGCCCACGAGCGTGGGGCGGCCACGGTCGGCCAGCAGATCGGCTTCCAGCGCGACCTGGACGACCTGGTCGCACTGGCGCGTGGCAACGGCGCTGCGGCCGACCCCTTCCTGCGCTCCCGGCTGGCCCGGGCGTCGGTCGACCTCACCGTGCTGCGGGCGCACACGCTGCGCACGCTCGCCCTGGCCACGCCGCCGCCCGCGAACCCGTCGGTGGTGAAGCTGCTGTGGACCCGCTGGCGGCAGGGCCTCGGCGAGCTGGCGATGGACGTGCTGGCCCGCGGCGCGTCCGAGGCGGACACCGAGCGTTGGCAGCGGTTGTTCCTGTTCAGCCGGGCCGACACGATCTACGGCGGGTCCGACGAGATCCAGCGGGGGATCGTGGCCGAGCGGGTGCTCGGCCTGCCGCGCGGAGACCGCCGATGATGCCTCCAACCGGGCGCGGCCTCCCGAGTCCTCCCGCCGGGCGCGGCATTCCGGGGCCGCCCGCCGGGCGCGGCCTCCTCGAGGACAAGGTCGTGGTCGTCACGGCGGCCGCCGGCGCCGGCATCGGTTCGGCCGTCGCCGAGCGCTGCCTCGACGAGGGCGCGCGGGTGGTGCTGAGCGACAGCCATGCCCGCCGCCTCGGTGCGGCCTTCGAGCGATTCGACGGGAGCCGTCCGGGACGGGTGTGGCAGGTGCCCTGCGACGTCACCGACGAGGCCGCGGTGCGGGAGCTGATCGAGGCGGCGGCGGGCCGGTTCGGGCGGATCGACGTGCTGGTCAACAACGCCGGGCTGGGCGGCAACCGGCCGGTCGCCGAGATGACCGACGAGGAGTGGGCGCGGGTTCTCGACGTGACGCTCACCGGCACGTTCCGCTGCACCCGGGCTGCCCTGCGCCGGATGATCGAGCAGGGGAGCGGCGGTGTGGTCGTCAACAACGCGTCGGTGCTCGGCTGGCGGGCGCAGGCCGGCCAGGCGCACTACGCGGCGGCCAAGGCCGGGGTCATGGCGTTCACCCGGTGCGTGGCGCTGGAGGCGGCCGCGCACGGGATCCGGGTCAACGCGGTGGCGCCGAGCCTCGCCGAGCACCCGTTCCTGGAGCGCGTGATGAGCCGACGTGAGCTGGACGAACTGGCCGGGCGGGAGGCGTTCGGGCGGGCCGCGCTGCCCTGGGAGGTGGCGACGGTGGTGGCCTTTCTGGCCAGTGACTACGCGTCGTACCTCACCGGCGAGGTCATCTCGGTGAGCAGCCAGCATCCGTAGGGTTCCGCTTTAAGTTACGGAGCAGTAGATTGTAACGCGTTCTACTTTCAGGGAGGACGCGATGACGCGGCGACTCACCGGTGTGACACTGTTCGGGCTCGGGGTTCTCTGCCTGCTCCTGGCCGGCGGCCTCGCCTGGATCATCGTCCCCTCGCAGAAGAAGGTCCCGCTCGACCTGATCCCACCGGACGTGGTGGTGGCCGATGACAGCGCCACCTTCGCCCAGGCGAAAGACGGTCAGGTCACCGTGGAGCAGGCCGGTCTGCGGTCGCGGACCGGGATCACGCCGGACTTCCAGGCGGCCGCCGATCTCACCGGCGACCTCGCCGACGAGACCCTGATCTGGAATGCGTTCCACGCGACCGACCGGGCCGACACGGGCGAGGCGATCAACCGGTCGGAGAGCCGGATCGCGCTCGACCGGGCGTCCGGCGCGGCGGTCGACTGGGAGGGCCAGTGCCACAGCGAGAACCCGGGTGTCGCCTGCCTGGCCGGCAACGTCGACTTCGAGGGTCAGCTCTACCTCTTCCCGTTCGGCACGGAGAAGAAGACGTATCAGTACTGGGACTCGGCGCTGCACCGGGCGCTGCCGATGGAGTACCGGGCGGAGGAGGACTTCAACGGCCTGCCGACGTACCGGTTCGAGCAGCAGATCCCGCAGCAGCCGGTGGAGATGGACCCGCAGTCGCTCGCCGGCCTGGTCGCCTTCCTCGCGCCCGGCGCCACCACCGGGACGGTCGACTACCGCGCCGCCCGCACGCTCTGGGTGGAGCCGCAGACCGGCGCGATCGTCGGCTATCGCGAGCTGCAGCACCGCGAACTGGTGCCGGACACCGGCACGCCGATCGTCATCTTCGACGCGGATCTGCAGTACGACCAGGAGACGCTCGCCGTTCTGCACGAGCAGGCGGCCGATGGCCGTACCCAATTGAGGCTCCTGGGTTTCTGGGTTCCGATCATCCTGGTGCTGATCGGGGTGGGGCTGCTGATCGGCGGTTTCCTCCTGGCGCGCGGCGCGCCGGGGACCGGCAAGCGGACCCCGGCGCACGTGGCGCCGCCGGAACCGGCCCCGGCTCAGCGGACCCCGTAGAAGTCCGGCGGCGCCAGCGGGTCGATCTGGGACGCGACCTCGCCGGCACTCGGGTTGACCGCGGCGACGACCGCGGCCACGCCGGCCACCCCCAGCACGACGGCCGCCACCGCGGCCACCAACAGATTCACCAACATCCGACTCTCCTCACAGCCGCTCGAGAATGCTCGCTGTCGACATCGCGCCGCCCGCGCACATCGTGATCAGTGCGGTGCGGCCCCCCGAACGCTCCAGTTCGTGCAGGGCGGTGGTGATCAGCCGGGCGCCGGTGCTGCCGACCGGATGGCCCAGCGCGATCGCGCCGCCGTTGACGTTGACCCGGTCCTCGTCCGCGCGGTGCACCGCGAGCCAGGAGAGCACCACGCTGGCGAACGCCTCGTTCACCTCGAACAGGTCGACGTCGTCGATCTTCATCCCGGCCCGGGACAGCACCCGCTCGGTGGCGGCGACCGGCCCGTCCAGGTGGTAGTACGGCTCCGCGCCGACGAGGCACTGCGCGACGATCCGCGCCCGCGGCCGGAGACCCAGCTCACGGGCGCGGTCGGCGTCCATGAGCAGGACGGCCGCCGCGCCGTCCGAGATCTGCGAGCTCGTGCCGGCCGTGTGCCGGCCGTCCGGCAGCACCGGCGTGAGGCCGCTCAGGCCCGCCATCGTGGTCTCCCGGAGGCCCTGGTCACGCTCGACGCCGGCCACCGGGATCACCTCGCGGTCGAACCGGCCGGCGGCCCAGGCGCGGGCCGCGTTCGCCTGTGAGCGCACGCCGAACCGGTCCAGGTCGGCCCGGGTGAGCCCGCGGCGGTCGGCGATCCGCTCGGCCGCCACGTACTGGTTGGGGAGGTCGATGTCCCAGCTCGCCGGGCGCGGCAGGCCGGCGTCGCCGAGGTTGGCGCGCAGCGGCACCCGGCTCATCGACTCCACGCCGCAGGCGATGCCGGCCGTGATCGCGTCGGCGGCGATCAGGCCGGCGACGAGGTGGGCAGCCTGCTGGGCGGAGCCGCACTGGGCGTCGATCGTGGTGCAGCCGGTGTCGTGCGGCAGGCCGGCGTGCAGCCACGCGGTCCGGGTGATGTTGTTCGACTGCTCGCCGCCCTGGGTGACGCAGCCGCCGATGATTTGTTCGATTTTCTCCGGACATCTGTCGTGGAGGGATTTCTGCACCGCCCCCAGCAGCTCGGCCGCGTGCACCCCGGCCAGCCAGCCGCCCCGGCGGCCGATCGGGGTGCGAACGGCATCGACAATCACCGGTACGCCCACACTGACCTCCGTATAGAACGTGTTCTCGTGTGGAACCTACCATCCAGTACGGCGATCGTGTTTGAATCGGGTAGAACCTGTTGCTGTCCCTTTGGTTGGACGGAGTAGCCGTGGCTGAGCCGCGTACCCGCATCGACTTCACCGACCCGGACATCTACGTCCACGGCATCCCGCAGGAGGAGTTCGCCGAGGCCCGCGCGCACGCACCGGTCTGCTGGGTGCCGCAGGAGCGGGGGACCGCCGGGTTCGACGACGACGGCTACTGGGCGGTGACCCGGCACGCCGACGTGATGACCGTGTCCCGGGACAGCGACACGTATTCCAGCTGGGAGAAGACCGCGATCGTCCGGTTCGGCGCGGACATGACCCAGGACCGCCTGGAGATGCAGCGCTACATCCTGCTCAACATGGACCCGCCGCAGCACACCCAGCACCGCGCGATCGTGTCCCGGGGTTTCACGCCGCGGGCCGTCACCAGCCTGCGCGCCGCCCTGCAGGAGCGCGCCGCCCAGATCGTCAGCTCCGCCTCGGACGCCGGTGACTTCGTCAACGAGATCGCCTGCGAGCTGCCGCTGCAGGCGATCGCCGAGCTGCTCGGGGTGCCGCAGGAGGACCGGCACGACGTCTTCAACTGGTCCAACGCGATGATCGGGCAGGACGACCCGGAGTTCAGCGACGGCTCCGACCCGATCGAGCCGGCCATGTCCCTGCTCGGCTACGCGATGACGATGGCCGAGGATCGCAAGGCCTGCCCCCGCGACGACATCGTGACGACGCTCGTCAACGCGGAGATCGGCGGCGAGCACCTCTCCAGCGACGAGTTCGGCTTCTTCGTGCTGATGCTCGCGGTGGCCGGCAACGAGACCACCCGCAACGCCATCTCCCACGGCATGCTGGCGTTCATGGAGCATCCGGAGCAGTGGGAGCTCTACCGCTCGACCCGCCCGCGCACCGCCGTCGACGAGGTGGTCCGCTGGGGCAGCCCGATCAACGCCTTCCAGCGCACCGCCAAACACGACACGGTGCTGAACGGCCAGCCGATCCGGGCGGGCCAGCGGGTGGCGATGTTCTACGGCTCGGCGAACTACGACGAGGACGTCTTCACCGACCCGCACACCTTCGACATCACCCGCAGCCCCAACCCGCACCTCGGGTTCGGCGGCAGCGGCGCACACTTCTGCCTCGGCGCCAACCTGGCCCGCCTGGAGATCGATCTCATCTTCAACGCGATCGCCGACCAGATGCCGGGCATCACGCCGGCCGGCTCACCGGCCCGGCTGCGGTCCGGCTGGATCAACGGCATCAAGCACCTGCCGGTCCGGTACCGCTGAGGACCGGTGTCCCTCGCGTCCGCCCCGATTCGGCCCATGAAGAAGGCCCGCCCTTCGAACAGGGCGGGCCTTCTCAGGTGTGGATCAGCGCTTCCAGGTACGCGCGGCAGTCGTCCTGGTGTTGCCGACCTTGTCGACGGCACGCACCTTCACCGTCAGCTTCTTGCCGTACTTCTTGACCTTGATCTTGAAGGAGTAACCGGCCTTGTAGTCCTTCGCGACCACCTTGCCGTTGATGATCAGCTCGACCCGGGCGATGCCGCTGGCGTCGCCGGCCGAGGCCTTGAGGGTCACCGTGCCCTTGACCTTCTTGCCGTTCTTCGGCGCACTGGTGATCTTCGCGGCCGGCGCCGTGTTGTCGGCGATGACGCGGCGGTTGTAGACGCCGTAATTGCCGGCCTTGTCGTACACCCGCCACTGCAGGTTGACGTTGCCGGTGAACTTGCCGCTGCTGTACCGCAGCGCGTACGGCGCCGTGTTGTCCCGGCCGACGTACTTGCCGTTGGCGTAGAGCAGCGCGTGCGACAGGCCCGAACCGCTGTCGGCCACCCCGGTCGCGGTGACCGTGACAGCGCCGCGGAACCGCTTGTTCTGCGCCGGGCTCGTCCCGGTGACCCGCGGCGCGGACGTGTCGACGCTCGTCACGGCCCGTCCGGCGCGGATCTCGCCGTACTGAGTGATCTTGTACAGCGTGCTCTGCCGGGCGGTACGGGTCAGGCTGTAGGTCAGCGCCGCGTTGCTGGCCTTCGGGTGCTTCGACTTCTGCAGTGCGACGACCCCGCTGACCAGCGGCGCGGACGCCGAGGTGCCACAGAAGTAGTCGTAGTCGTCGGCGGTGCCGGCGGTGCTCAATCCGTCCAGGTCGGCTGCCCACGTGCAGAACGGCGCCGCGACGTCCACCCAGCTCGCGCCGTAGTTGGACCCGACGATCTTGCCGTCTTCGTCCTCGTACACCGCCCACTCGCCGTCCGGTGCCGTGCCGCCGATGCTGAGCACGCCGGGGTAGGCGGCCGGGTACTGCGGCGTGGAGATCGCGTTGTTGCCCGCCGACGAGACGACCAGGGCGCCCTTGCGCTGCGCGTACGCCACGGCGTCCCGCAGGACGGTGACGTCGCCGGGGCCGCCGAGTGAGAGGTTGATGATCTTCGCGCCGCGGTCGGCCGCGTACATCACACCGGAGGCCACCGTGCTCTGGTAGCCCCCGCCATCGGCGCCGAGCACCTTGACCGGCAGGATCTTGCAGGACCAGCAGACGCCGGCCGTGCCCTGCCCGTTGTTGCCCTTCCCGGCGATCAGCGAGGCGACAGCGGTGCCGTGGCCGTCGTCGTCGATCGGCTTGTCGTCGCCGTTGACGAAGTCCCAGCCGGAGAGCAGCCGGCCGGAGATGTCGCCGAAGGGCGTGACGCCGCTGTCGATCACCGCGACCGTGATGCCGGAGCCGGTCGTGCTGCTCCACGCGTCCGGCACGCCGATCTGCCGCAGCTCGGGCTGCTTGGAGTAGAGCGGGTCGTTCGGCGTGACAGCGTCCGCCGTGACGATCGCGTCCTCCTCGACGTACTTGACGCCGGGTGTGGCCCGCAGCTTCGCGGCAGCCGCGGCGGCCTCCGCCCGGGGCACGCTGACGGTGCGCACCCCCAGCTTGGCGAGGGAGGAGTTGCCGCGGGCGCGGAACCCGCTGACCTTGTTCGCGGTGACGCCGTCGCCGGTCAGGCCGACGACGAGGTCCACCGTGGAGCTCGCGGGTGCGGTGCTGTGCCGGGCAGCCCCCGCAGCCGCCGGGAGCGGAATCGTACCGGCTGCCGCGGCCTTCTTGCGTGCCGCGATGCCGTCGTCAGCGGCGTGTGCCGCCGGCGCGCCGATCGCCGTGGCGACGAGCGCGGCCGGCAGCACGAGCCCAGCCGTGACGCGTCGGGTCAATGTGCCCAATCTGAAACCCCCGAGTCTTAGATCATGGATCGCCACGATGCTAGGTAAAGGGGGTGGGAAACGGACCTGGCCCAACGGTCAATTCAGTGATCGTTCTTTACAGCGTGACCCGGTTTCCACCGAGCGTCACGATCAGGGTGCCGTCGGTGGCGTAGGACCAGCCCAGCGCCCCCGCGTACGCCGCGCACCGCGACCCGTTCGTCCCGGACCAGAACTGGTTCGAGCTGTCCGAGTTCCCGATGATCCGGTCGTTCGTCCCGCTGCCGCTGCGGCAGGACGTGTTGTTGCGGAACACCGAACTGCCGGCGTCGAAGTTGAAGTTGCGCTCGGCGTTGTCGATGCTCAGGTTGTTCGAGATCGTCATCGAGCCCGGGTTGCTGTTGTAGGTGAACCCGTGCTTGCCGTTCTCGAACGCGATGCTCCGCCGCACCACGTGGTTGACCCCGATGTCCTCACCGCCGAGCTTGTACCCGTTCCGGTCGCCGTTGCCGGCCTGCCCGCCGTTGCTCAGCGTGCCGTTGTCGTAGGCGAGCGAGTCCTCGATGGTGACCACGCCGATCGGGCCGGTGTCCGTCTTCGTGTAGAGGTCCCAGCCGTCGTCGATGTTGTTGTGCGCCACCGCGTACCGGAAGACGTTGCCCGATCCGACCGTCAGCTTCGCGGCGAAACCGTCCGCGTCCTCACCGTCGGAGTCGGCGTTGTCGTGCGACTCCGCGCTGAGGACCAGGTTGTTCGCCGGCCACTGGCTGTTCGGGGTGGTCGACAGCATCCGGGACAGTTGCAGGCCGGTGTCCCGGTTGAACCGCGTGATCGTGCGCTCGAAGATGTTGTTGCTGCCGCCGACGAAGATGCCGTTGTCACCGGCCCGCTCGACCACGATCCGCTGGACGCGCCAGTAGTTGCCGTTCACGGCGAGCCCGCGGTTCGCCGGGTCCTCGCTCTGCGCAGCGAAATTCAGGACCGGCACTTCCCCGGGGTACGCGGTGAGCGTCTTGAGCGCGCCAGAGGTGCCGTTGTTCCCGGCCGGGATGGTGACCGTCTGCGCGTAGGCGTAGGTCCCGCCCCGCAGGTAGATCGTGCCGCCGGCCGCGATCCGGCCGATCGCCGAGGTCAGCGTGGTGGGGCTGGCGATCGTCCCGGCCGCGCCGTCGGTGCCGTTCGGAGCGACGTAGAGGGCGTCGGACGCCGGCTGCGACGACGAGGCGGACGGGGACGGCGACGTGGACGGTGACGACGAGGCCGACGGGGACGGCGAGGCCGAGGCCGAGGATGTCGGGGACGACGACGGCGGGGTGACCGCGGCGTCGTCCACCACGATGTCGTCGAAGCGTCCGGCGGCATGCTCGGTGAGCAGGCCGATCCGTCCCGCCGCGATCGTGCTGTCCGAAACGGATCCCACACTCGTACCGTTGACGGTCCCGCTGATCGTGCTGCCGCTCACGGAGAGCCGCAGCGTGTAGTACGTGCTCGTCGAGATGCTCTGCGCGAGCGAGCCGAGCACGCTGACCGCGCTGCCGTTCATCGTCTCGAGGCGCACCTGGTTCGACCCGGTCAGCGCGAGCCGGTACATCTTCGTCGACCCGCTGGCCCGCGCGGTCAGCGCCACCACGCCGGCGGCGGACGCGAACGCGGTGGCCTTGACCCGGGCCTGCACCGAGTAGTTCGTCCAGCCGGTTGATCCGCCGAACTGCCGGGCCCGCTCGCTACCGGTGTCGCTCTGTTGCAGGACCTGCGAGCCGTCCGCGACGATCGACCAGGTGCCGCCCGATTTTGACCAGCCGGAGGTGCTGCCGGACTCGAAGTCGGCGCTGAACACGGTCGCCGCCTCGGCGGTGGCCACTGACGCCACCAGACCGGCGGTCACCGCGGCGGCGAGGCCGCCGGCCAGGAACAGCCGCCGAAAAGGATGGGATGGTGTCATTCTTTCTCCTGACCGAGAATGGACACCGCCGAACAATGGCGTCAAAGGATATCCGCAGGTGGGGATTGGCCCGGCGGTGAGAGGGGAACGACAGAAATCTCTCACCGCCGATATAAGGCAGTCAATGAATTCGATTTGCAGGTTTGTTGCAGAAATGCGTTAGGCGTGCGCGGCCAGGAACTGGTCGAGGCAGCGTTCCGCGTTCGCCGTGATGGTCAGCGCCGGGTTCGCGAGCGCCGCCGAGCCGGGGAGCAGGGCGCCGTCCACGCAGTACAGGTTCGGGTACCCGGCCACCCTGCCGCCGAAGTCGGTGGCCCGGCCCATGACCAGGCCGCCCAGCGGGTGATAGGTGTTCCGCGAGCCCAGTCCCATCCCGGTGTTGCGGTCGTAGGAGGGCAGCCCGGTCAGCAGGCTGCCCTTGCTGCCCTCGGTGGCCCACCACAGCCGGGTCGCGAGGTCCCGGCCGGCCCGGTCCGCCGCCGTCTCCATCTCCGCGTACGGCCAGTACACCTTGCCGCCGCCGGTCGCCGCGTCGTAGCGGATCTCGCCGCGCTCACCGACCAGGCTGGTGATCAGGTGTGCCGTGGTGTTCGGCAGCCAGGACGGGATCGGCGCGGCCTCCCACGCCATCGCGGCGGGCGCGTAGGGATTGGAATCGTCATAGAATTTGACGTTCCCCGGACCGCCCTGCGCGCTGCCGACCGGCTTGCGCAGGTTGAGCCGGGCCACCAGGAAATCGCCGTTGTTGCCCCAGCCCTTGCCGACCTCGGTGCTGGTCAGCCGGGGCAGCCCGCCGCGCGCCCGCGAGCCGAGCAACAGCGACGTCGTGTTCAGCGATCCGGCCGCGAGGAACAGGAAGTCACCGGAGAACGTCTTGGTGGCCAGCACCGCCCCGGTCTCGTCGATCTGCCGCGCGGTCACCTCGAGGCGATCAGAACCGGACACCTCGCGCAGGGATGTGACCTCGTGCAGCGGCAGCACGGAAACCCGGCCGGTCGCCTCGGCCCACCTCAGATAGTTGTGGTCCACGCTGTTCTTGGCGCCCGAGTTGCTGCCGAACGGGCCCTCGCCGATCGAGTGGCACTTGACCACGCGACCGGCCAGCTCGTCCCGGATGACGTCCCAGTTCACGCCGAAGGGCACCGGAACCGCGGTGCGGCCGAACTCCGACACGTAGTGCAGCCAGCTCCTCGCTCCCACGTACGCGGAATGCTGTTGAATGTCGGAAGGGATGGGCGCGGCGCCGAGACTCTGCCGGGCGCGGGGCCAGTAGGTGCTCTCGAACTCGGAGTACGGCAGTTCGGCGGGGTAGACCTTCACCCAGTCGGCGCGGCGCGGCTGTGGCAGGAACATGCCGATCACCAGTGAGCCGCCACCGACGCCGGCCCCGCACATCACCTGGATGCCGTCGCCGACGTGTTTCTGGATGAGGCCGGCCCGGCGTTCGATGGGCTTGCTGGTGTCCAGGCCGAGCGGCGGCCGGTCACCGAACCACGCGCACCGCCAGTCCGGGTCGCTGATCGTGCAGAAGGTCGTCCCGGAGCCGTCCACAGTCCACCGTCGTCCCCGTTCAAGAACGGTCACGATCATCCCGGCCTGAGCGAGCCGCCAGGCCGCCACCGCCCCGCCGAAGCCGCTGCCGATCACCAGCGCGGTCCTGCCCTGCAGGGCCGGGAGGACGGGCAGCGTGCCGGCCGCCGCGAGGGCGCCGATCCGCAGCACGGTACGACGATTGATCTTCACGGGTGCCTCCCGACTACCCACATGGAGAAGAACTGCGATCCGCCTCCGTACGCGTGACCGAGCGCCGTCGCCGCCCCGGCCACCTGATGCTCCCCGGCCCGGCCCATCACCTGCATGGCCGATTCGGCGAAACGCAGCAGGCCGGACGCGCCGATCGGGTTGGAGCAGAGCACACCGCCGGAGGGGTTGACGGGCAGCCGCCCGCCGATCCGGGTCTCGCCGGACTCGGTGAGCTTCCAGCCCTGGCCCGGCCCGGCGAAGCCCAGGTTCTCCAGCCACATCGGCTCGAACCAGGAGAACGGCACGTAGATCTCGGCGACGTCCACCTCGTCGAGCGGATCGGTGATCCCGGCCGCCGTCCACAGTGCTTGCGCGGCCAGGGCGCCGGCCTGCGGGTTCACGTGATCCTTGCCGGAGTAGAAGGTCGGCTCGGTGCGCATCGCGGTGGCCCTGATCCACGCGACCTGCCGGGGTGACGCCTCCGCCGCCTCCTGATCACCGATCACCACCGCGCACGCGCCGTCCGATGACGGACATGTCTCGTCATAACGGATCGGGTCCCAGAGCATCGGCGACGCCTGCACCGACTCCGGAGTGATGTCGGGTTGCCGCAGATGGGCGTAGGGGTTGAGCGCGCCGTTGCGCCGATCCTTGACGGCCACCATCGCTCCGACGTGCGCCGGCGCACCGAACCGCCGGATGTATGACCTGATGTGCGGCGCGAAGTACCCGCCCGCGCCGGCCCCGATCGGCGCGGTGAACGGCGGCTGGATCGACAGCGCCCACATCGCGTTCGACTCGGACTGCTTCTCGAACGCCACCGCGAGCACCCTCTTGTGCACGCCGGCCCGGATCAGGCTGGTCGCGACGAGCGCCGTCGCGCCGCCCACCGATCCGGCCGTGTGCACCCGGAGCAGCGGTTTCCCGGCCGCGCCGATCGCATCGGCGAGGAACAGCTCGGGCATCATCACGCCTTCGAACAGGTCGGGCGCCTTGCCGAGCACGACGGCGTCGATCTGCGGCCAGCCGGTGTCCGCGTCGGCGAGGGCGCGGTCGATCGCCTCCCGGCAGAGCCCGGCCATCGAGACGTCGGTGCGGCGGGTGCGGTGGTGGGTCTGCCCGGTGCCGAGCACGGCGGCGCGTCTCATGCGATCCCTCCGAGCTGGTTGCCTCCGGGCGGATTGCTTCCAGGCGGATTGCTTCCGGGCGGGTTGCTTCCGAGGACGCACACCAGGTTCTGTTGCAACGCCGGTCCGCTGGTGGCATGCGCCGCCGCCCGGTCCGCCCGGCCCGACATGATTTCCTCGGCTGCCGCGCCGATCCGGGAGAGTCCGGCCGAGAACATGGCGTCACCGTGCGTCCCGATGAACCGTGCGGTGTCGGCGATGTCGAGCGCGCGCCGCATCAGCAGCTCCTGATGCGTGAACGGCGTGTGCAGAGCGACCACGTCCACGTCGTGGTCCAGCCCCGCGTCGCGCGCCGCCGCGGCAGCCGACGGAACCTCGGTCAGATCCCGTTCGCCCAGCCCTTGCGCGTCGATCCGGTGTGCGATCCCGGTGATCCAAGCCGGTCTCTCCCGGTGCCGGCTCGCACGCTCGCCGCCGGCCAGCACGATCGCGGCGGCGCCGTCCGTCACTCGCGCCACGTCGTGGGCACGCAGCGGATTCGAGAGGTACGGGCGTCCGAGCAGCTCCTCGGCGTTTCCGCCACGATCACGCGCCGCCACCTCGGCCATGTCCCGTTCGGTGAACAGTCCGGCGTCGATCCCGATCCGGGCCTGCAACGCCGCCACACTCACCGCGTCCGGCCAGAGCGGCGCGACGGTGTACGGGTCCAGCTGGAGTGCCAGAACCCGGTGCAGGTCGCCGGCCGTGGCCTTGCCGAACCCGTACACCAGGGCGGTTTCCGCCTCCCCGGCCAGGATCTTCAGGTACGCCTCGTAGAGCGCCCACGCCGCGTCCATCTCCACATGCGACTCGGCGATCGGCGGCACCGCCCCGATCGCGTCCACCGCGTTGACGAACGAGAACGCCCGCCCGGCCAGATAGTCCGACGACCCGGAGCACCAGAAGTCGATCTCCCGGCGGCCGAGGCCGGCCCGGTCCAGGGCCTGTTCGAAGACCGGAACCAGGGTCTCCACCCCGCTCGTGGTGACCGACCGGTCCGAGGCGGCGAACCCGATGACAGCCACGTCGCTCATAGATGCTCCGCGTACGTCTCGTAGGGGGCGTCCGGCTCGCCGGCCGGCTCGAAGTGGGCGATGTTCTCCGGGGTGAACGCCCACTCGGAGCGGTCCCGCCAGACCGCGGCGACCCGCATCCCCATCCGCACGCCCGCGGCGTCGAGGCCTAGGACCAGGTGCGGGATCGGGATGTCCGCGCCGTCGAGGAGGACCTGGGCGACGACGTACGGCGGTTGCAGCCGCTGCCCCGCGAACGGCACGTTCACCACGCAGAACGTGGTGACGGTTCCCCGGTCGGCGACCGCGACGACCTCGCCGGGCACCACGCCGTCGGCCGGGCAGACGCGGGGCGGGACGTAGACCTTGCGGCAGGCCGGGCAGCGCTGGCCGATCAGGCGGCCGTCGGCGAGCGCCCGCAGGTAGGCGTCCTCCTCGTCGGAGGTGGTGTGCCGGTAGTGCAGCCGGATCGGCGTGGTCATGATCTCCACGGGCTCGGCAGACTCCGGCGCCGCCACGTTCTCGGCTGCCGTTTCGCCCGGCTCGAAGCACGCGATGTCGTTGATGTGGCCGACTCTCGTGGGCGCCCAGCGGACCCGTACCCTCGTGCCGGTTCGGATCGTGGAGGGTGAGCCGGCGTCCACCGCGTGCAGCAGGGCGGTGTCGGCGCCGTCGAGCCTGATCAGCGCCCAGGCGAAGGGGCGATCCAGAGGCTGTCCCTCGAGCGGGCGCGCGTTCCACGTCCAGCTGATCACCGTGCCGGTCGGCGCGACCGGGACCAGCTCGGTCACCGGCTCGTGCGTGATCGGATCGAACTCCAGCGGCGGCACGTGCACACGCCCGTCCGGCGTCCGGCCGCCCAGCACCCGGCCGTCGCGCAACCCCGCCATGAACCGGCCCAGGACCGGGCCCAGCGAACGGGTGTAATCGAAGGCGATCGTCATCGGCGCTTCCACGCCGTTGAGTGAAACACGTTCCAACTTTGTCCGGCAACCATGCTCCCCGGCGGCTTTTCGAGCGATGGAACGAGTTATAGAGTCGCGGCATGAGCGGGATCGGGATGTGGAACATCGCCGGGGAGTCGCCGGAGCTCGTGGCGATCGTGGATCCGAGCGGCCGTGCCATCAGTTACGGCGAACTGGCCGCCGAGGCCGACCGGATCGGGCGCGGCCTGCGCGACGCCGGTCTCGGCGCCGGCGACACGATCGCGCTGCTGCAGCCGAACGGCGCCGACATCCTGATCAGCTATTTCGCGGCGGTACAGATCGGGCTGCACGTCGTACCGCTGAATTGGCATCTCACCGCGCCCGAGCTGGCATACATCCTCCGCGACAGCGGAGCGAAAGCGTTCGTCGCGAGCTCGCGTTTCGCCGGCGCCGCGGTGGCGGCGGCCGACGAGGCCGGCCTCCCGGCCGCCGCCCGGTTCGCCACCGGCGACATCCCGGGCTTTCTGCCGCTCGGCGCGCTGGGTGCCGGCGGATCAGGAAGACCCGGCCCGCGTACGGTCGGAGCGCTCATGGTCTACACCTCCGGCACCTCCGGACGTCCGAAAGGGGTCAGACGCCCCCTGCCCGGTCTCGACCCGGACGACGTGTCGCCGGTCTCGCTCTGGTTCTTCGGGCTGTTCGGCCTGCGACCGTTCGACGGCCACGTGCATCTGTGCTGCTCACCGCTCTACCACACGGCGGTGATGAACTTCGCTGTCATCTCGGTGCAGCTCGGGCACACGGTCGTGGTGATGGACCACTGGGACGCCGCGGACTTCCTGCGTCTCGTGGCGGCGCACCGCGTCACGCACAGCCACATGGTGCCGACCCAGTTCCGCCGCCTGCTGGCCCTGCCCGGCCCGGTCCGTGCCGCAGCCGACGTCTCCTCGATGCGCGCGATGATCCACGGCGCCGCGCCGTGTCCGCAACCGGTCAAGCAGGCGATGCTCGACTGGTGGGGTCCCGTGGTGATCGAGTACTACGCGGCCTCGGAGGGCGGCGGCACCCTGATCACGGCGTCGGAGTGGCTGTCCCGGCCCGGATCAGTCGGCCGCGCCTGGCCCGGGTCACGGGTCCGGGTGCTCGACGACGACGGGAAGGACGCCGATCCCGGGACGCCCGGGCGGGTGTACCTGCAGATGGGCGACGCCACGTTCGAATACCACGGTGACGCGGAGAAGACCCGGGCCTCCTGGCGGGACCGCATGTTCACCGTCGGCGACATCGGATACCTCGACGAGGACGGTTACCTGTACCTCTGCGACCGCGCCAGCGACGTCATCATCACCGGCGGCGTGAACGTCTACCCCGCCGAGATCGAGAACGAGCTGTCCGTCCACCCGGCGGTGGCCGACGTGGCCGTCTTCGGCATCCCGCACGACGAGTGGGGCGAGGAGATCAAAGCCGTCGTGCAGCCGGTGGCGGGCGCCGAAACCGGGCCGTCCCTCACCGCCGAACTGCTCGACTTCCTGGCCGGCCGGCTGGCGCGCTTCAAGATTCCGCGGACCGTGGACTATGTGGACGCGCTGCCCCGCGATCCGAACGGCAAGCTGTACAAGCGTCTGCTCCGAGACCCGTACTGGGAAGGCCGCACCCGCCAAATCTGACCAGCACCCCACCCGCCGCCGGGTGGTCCGCTCGCGCGCGCCGGGAGGGGTCCCGCGTGGACTCCCGCGTGGACTCCCGCGTCGGCTCCCGCGTGGACTCCCGGGTCGGCTCCCGCGTCGGCTCCCGCGTCGGCTCCCGCGTCGGCTCCCGCGTGGACTCCCGCGTCGGCTCCGGCGTGGACTCCCGCGTCGGCTCCCGCGTGGACTCCGGCGTTGACCGAGCCGTAGCGCAGACAGGTATCGGCCGCCGGTCCGAAGGCGTAGCCAGCGGCTCGGCGTAGCGAGCCGTAGCCCAGGCAGGTTGTGGGGCGACTTATCCTGCGCCGGCTACGGCTGGCTTGGGCGAGCCGTAGTTCAGGCAGGTTGTGGAGCGGTTTTGGCTGCGCCGGCTACGGCTGGCTTGGGCGAGCCGTAGTCCAGGCAGGTTGTGGGGCGTGTTTGGCTGCGTGGGCTACGGCTCGGTCTTTGCGACGGGGCGACAAGTGCACGCGTTGATCACTCGCCCGCGCTCGCCGCTCCTCACGCGACCGACTTACCGGATTTGTCGGATTGTCGGACCCTGCGGCGTGGGCAGGCGGCACGCGACCGGCACCGTGTGGGAGATCGAGTCGCCCGGGGGAAGCGGTCAGCGGCGTGCCGGCGGCCGGCGGTGGCGGGCTTCGGGTTGGCTGTCAGGGCTTGCGCGCGGTCAGCAGCGTGAAACCGAGCAGTTCCCCAGCGTCCTTCTCCAGCATCGCGACCACCGGATCACTGGACGGATCACGCGACACCACCCGGCTCCACAACAGCCAATCCCGCCACCCGTCCTCCTGCCACCGCGCCGACGCGACCGAGACCAGCCCGGTGATCTCCCACTGGAAGCGCCACCACTGCGGCGTGTGCCAGGCGATCGCCTCCCAGCCGACGACCTCCTTGATGTGCGCCGGTATCTCCCCGAGCTCCCGGATCTCCCGCGCCATCCCCGGTGTGGCGACAGCGAGCTGACCACCCGGGCGCAAGAACCGCAGAAGGTACGGCAGGTAACTGTCCGCCGTCCCGAAATACTCAAAAGCGTCGATGCTGACGATCGCGTCGAACGACTCCTCGTCGAACGGCAGCTGATGTGCCTCGGCGTGCACGGCCGTCACCCGGTTCGCCACGCCGGCCGCTTCGAAGACCGCCGTCGCCTCCTCCGCCCCGACCCACCAGTCCGAGGCGACCACGTCGACGCCGTACTCCCGGGCCAGGAAGACCGAGGTGGCGCCCTTGCCGGAACCCAGGTCCAGCACCCGCATCCCGGGCCGCAGGTCGAGATCGCGGGCGAGGTCCTCGAGGAGCCAGAGCGGGTTCGGCCCCATGTCGAGCGCGACCAGCCAGGCAGGGTCGTACGTGGACGATCGGGGATAACGGTCCGGTCGGATGAGGGGATCCAAGTCGGTCACCGCATCACCCAACCGACACGTGGGGAAGCCGGCAACCGATTTATCGCCCGCGGAACTCGGGCGTGCGCTTCTCGATGAACGCCCGCGGCCCTTCGCGAGCGTCGTCGCTGGTGAAGACCTGCATCCCGATCTTCGACTCGATGGCGAACGCCTCGTTCTCGGGCAGCCCCTCGGTCTCCCGGACGGTGCGCAGGATCGCCTGCACGGCGAGCGGGCCGTTCGCCGCGATCGTGCCGGCGATCTCCAGCGCCTTGTCGAGGGCTGTCCCGTCCGGCACCACGTGCCCGATGAGGCCGGCGGCCAGCGCTTCGGCGGCGGTCAGGTGCCGGCCGGTGAGCAGCAGTTCCACCGCGATCGTGTACGGCAGTTGCCGCGGCAGCCGGACCGCGGAACCGCCCAGTGGAAACAGCCCCCAGCGCGCCTCGGACACCCCGAACCGGGCGCTCTCCCCGGCCACCCGCACGTCGGTGGCCTGCAGGATCTCGGTGCCGCCCGCGACGGCCGGCCCCTCCACGGCGGCGATCAGGGGCTTGCTGAGGCGCCGGCCCTTGAGCAGCGCGTCGATCCGGGAGAGGTCGCCGTTGCGCAGGTCGGGCGGCGACTCGGTCATCGCCCGCAGGTCGGCCCCGGCACAGAACGCGCCGCCGGCCCCGGTGAGGATCGCGACCCGGATCCCGGGGTCGGCGTCCACCCGGTCCCAGGCGTCGCGCATCACGGCCATCATCTCGGCGGAGAGCGCGTTGCGCACCTGCGGCCGGTTCATCGTGACGATCAGTATCGGTCCGCGCTGTTCGACTAGGGCGTCCACTCGCATCTCCTACCCGGCAACTTGGGCTTGCTGAGGAACGATAACAGGTTCTACTTTCTGGTGATGGCGGCTAATATAGCGGACCTGATCGAGCATGCGGTCGACGCCTTTCCCGATCGCATCGCGGTGGCCTGCGGCGAGCGTGAGATGTCCTACGCCGAGCTGGAGGCGACCGCCAACCGGATGGCCCATTTCCTGCTGCGTCAAGGAGTGGGCAAGGGCGCACACGTCGGTCTTTACGCGGGCAACTCGATCGAGGCCGTGGTGGCCATGGTCGCCGTGTACAAGCTCCGTGCCGTGGTCGTCAACGTCAACTACCGGTACGTCGAGAACGAGTTGCAATATCTCTTCGCGGACGCCGAGCTCACCGCGCTGATCCACGACCCGGAATATGCCGAGAGAGTGGCGAACGTTGATGCACCGGGCGTGATCGTCCAGCTGGGTGTCACCGACTACTCGCACGAGGATCCGAAGCGGGACTTCGGCGAGCGTTCCGGCGAGGACGTCTACCTGCTCTACACCGGCGGGACGACCGGGTACCCGAAAGGCGTGATCTGGCGTCACGAGGACGTCTGGCGGGTGCTCGGCGGCGGCATCGACTTCATGTCCGGCGTGCCGCTCGACGACGAATGGGCGCAGAGCAAGCGGGAAATGCCCCCGATGACCCGGCTCTGCCTGGCGCCGCTCATCCACGGCAATGCGCAGTGGGCCACCCTCGCCGCGCTCTTCTGCGGCGACACCGTGGTGGTCCTTCGGCACTTCGACCCCGACGAGGTGTGGCGCACCATCGAGAGCCGCCGGGTCAACGTCGTGGTGCTGATCGGCGACGCGATGGCCCGGCCAATCATCGAGGCGTACCTGAGCGGCAGCTACGACGGCTCGTCACTGGTCTCCATCTCGTCGAGCGCCGCGCTCTTCTCGCCGTCGGTGAAACGGCAGTACATGGAGACGTTCCCGAACGTCATGGTCACCGACGCGATCGGTTCCTCGGAGACCGGTTTCGCGGGCATCGGCATCGTCGCCGACGTCGACGGCGGTGCGGTCGACGGCCCCCGGGTGATGCCCGGACCGGACACCATCGTCATCGACGAGCACGGCCGCCAGGCGCCACCCGGCGTGATCGGCCGCCTCGCCCGCGGCGGGCACGTCCCGCTCGGCTACTACAAGGACCCGGAGAAGACGCGCGCGATGCTCACCGAGGTCGACGGCAAGCGCTACGCGATACCGGGCGACTTCGCGCGGATCGAGGAGGACGGCACCATCACGCTGCTCGGTCGGGGCAACACCTGCGTCAACACCGGCGGGGAGAAGGTCTTCCCGGAGGAGGTGGAGGGTGCTCTCAAGGCGCATCCGGGCGTCTTCGACGCCCTCGTCATCGGAGCTCCGGACGATCGGCTCGGCCAGCGGGTGGTCGCTCTGATTCAACCCCGCCCGGGGGTACGGGTGAAGCTCGACGAACTCGAGAGTCACGTCAGAAGCCGGATCGCCGGCTACAAGGTGCCCCGCGACGTGTGGCAGGTCGACCGGATCCAGCGCACGATCAGTGGCAAGGCCGACTACCGGTGGGCCCACGAGTACGCCCGGACGCACAGCGGGGAGCCGACTCGTGCGGACTGACCTCTGCGACCTCCTCGGCATCGACGTCCCGATCGTCGGCTTCAGCCCGTCCGAGCAGGTCGTCGCGGCGATCAGCCGGGCCGGCGGGCTCGGCGTGCTGGGCTGTGTCAGGTTCAACGACGGCGACGAGCTCGATCGTGTGCTGACCTGGCTCGACGCCGAACTGGACGGCCGTCCCTACGGCGTGGACGTCGTCATGCCGGGCCGGGTGCCGACCGAGGGCACCCCGGCCGACCTCGGGAAGCTCATCCCGGACGGGCATCGTGACTTCGTCGAGCGGACCCTGCTGCGCCTCGGCGTGCCACCGCTCGGCGTCGACGAGCCCCGGCGGGCGGGCGTCCTCGGGTGGCTGCACTCGGTGGCCCGTACCCATGTGGAGGTTGCCCTGACCCACCAGCCGCGCCTGATCGCGAACGCGCTGGGCCCGCCGCCGCCGGACGTGATCGCCCAGGCCCATGCGCACGGCCTGGCCGTGGCCGCCCTGGCCGGACGCGCCGATCACGCGCGCAACCACCTGGCCGGTGGGGTCGACATCGTGGTGGCCCAGGGGTACGAAGCCGGCGGGCACACCGGCGAGATAGCCAGCATGGTGCTGGTGCCCGAGGTCGTCGACGCGGTCGGCCCGGACGTGCCGGTGCTCGCGGCGGGTGGCATCGGCAGCGGCCGGCAGATCGCGGCGGCGCTCGCTCTCGGCGCCCGCGGCGTCTGGATGGGCTCGGTCTGGCTGGGCACCGCGGAGTACCGGACCAGTGGCGCGCTGCGGCAGGCGCTGCTGGACGCGCGGTCGAGTGACACCGTCCGGACCCGGATCTACACGGGCAAGCCGGCCCGGCTGCTCCGGAACCGCTGGACCGAGGCGTGGGCGGACGAGTCGGCCCCGACCCCGTTGCCGATGCCCCTGCAGAACCTGCTGGTCTCCGGGGCGCACGACCGCCTGATGGAGTCCGGCGACCCCACTGTCGTCCCGATGCCGGTCGGGCAGATCGTCGGCCGGATGAACGAGGTCCGCCCGGTCGCCGCGGTCGTCGCCGACCTGGTCACCGAGGCGGACGAGACTCTCGCCCGGCTCGGCAAGATGGCCTGAGGGCAAGATGGCCTGAGAAAAACAGGCGCCCGGGAAGCCCGGGCGCCTGTTCTCAAGCGTCTGAATCGTGCGCGCTCGTTACCGCTGCGCGGATCAGAGCGGGCGGATGTTCTCCGCCTGCAGTCCACGCTGGCCCTGGGTGACCTCGAACTCCACGCGCTGGTTCTCATCGAGGCTGCGGAAGCCGGACGCGTTGATCGCCGAGAAGTGGGCGAACACGTCGGGGCCGCCGCCGTCCTGCGCGATGAAGCCGAAACCCTTGTCACCGTTGAACCACTTGACGGTACCGGTAGCCATGAAATTCTCCCTGCCAGCTCGTGAGGAACCGCACCGTGCGAAACCTCGCGTCGCCTCATTGATGACCACGGTAAAGACGAAAAAAGCCTGACAGGGTCAGATACCCATCAGGCGTCAAGAACGTCAACGGAAATCAAAATGCAACCGGACCAAAGTAGCACAGGATTCCGGTGGCCATCCAGGCCCCTGCACCCGCCTGCGACGACCCGCTGAACCAGTCGACCCGTCACAGGCGGGACTATCAGGGAGAGCGCGAGGCTCGAGGGAGATCAGAGAAATATCGGAGCCGCGCCCTGCACGATCACGAAAAAATATCGGGTTCGTCCGGTGACGGTAGCACGAATCTGATTTTCCGCCGGTGACGTGCGTCATTTGCACGCATGGATTCCGGTGTCCGTCCACACGTTTTCCCGAAATCGCACCGGCCCGATGCCGCACGGCCACCCGCCGCTCACCCGAGGCCCCGCCCCGCCTCCACGGCGTGCAGCCCCGCTCGCCGGCATGCGCGCTCCGGCGTGTGGAGTTCGGGTGCGCTCCGCACCTCAGTTCGCCACGCAAGCGGTGATGTGGCCGTGCGTGTGACATCCGGGTCAGCACTGGGGGCGGCGGGCGGTTCGGGGTGCCGGGCGGGTGGGTGCGCCGGGGCTGGCGGGCGGGTGCGCCGGGGCCGGCGGCGGGGTGCGCCGGCGGAAGGGGCGTCAGTGCCGGGTGTGTGGGGGACGGAGTGGTTTTTCGGGGACGGTTCTGCGCGTACCGAATCGCCGGTGGGAAATCGCTTGACCTGAACCCTGCGTTAAGTGGGAGGTTCTGTCCAAGGAGGACAGACATGAGCATGGAGATGGCGGCGTGGAACTCGATGTACCACGCCACGCACCGGCCGGACGACCGGCGACCGTTTTCGCGAGCGACACTGCGGCGGATCGCGGGATTCGCGCGACCGCACCGACGCGCGCTGGCCGGATTCCTTTTAGTGAGCGTGGTGACGGCGGTGCTCGCCGTTGCCACTCCGGTGCTTGCCGGGCGGGTGGTGAACGCGATCGTGGACGGCGAGAACGTCGATCTCGTCATCATTCTGGCGGTGGCGATCGGCGTGTGCGCGCTCACCGAATCGGGGCTGGGGCTGGTGCAGCGGTGGCTTTCCGCGGGCATCGGTGAGGGGCTGATCTTCGACCTGCGCACGGCGGTTTTCGATCACGTGCAGAAGATGCCGGTGGCGTTCTTCACCCGGACGCGCACGGGCGCGCTGGTGAGCCGGCTCAACAACGACGTGCTCGGGGCGCAGCGGGCGTTCAGTGACACGCTTTCCGGAGTGGTCGGCAATCTCGTCGGGCTGATTCTGACGCTGATCGTGATGCTCGGCATCTCCTGGCAGATCACGCTGCTGGCGCTGGCGCTGCTGCCGGTCTTCGTGTTGCCGGCCCGGCGGATGGGGCGGCGGCTCGCCGGATTGGAACGGGAGGCCGCCGAGCACAACGCGGCCATGAACACGCAGATGACCGAGCGTTTCTCGGCGCCCGGCGCGACGCTGGTGAAACTGTACGGGCGGCCGGGCGCCGAGTCCGCGGAATTCGCCGCGCGGGCGCACCGGGTTCGCGACATCGGGGTGCGCACGGCGATGGCGCAGTGGGTGTTCCTGACCGCGCTGGTCTCGGTGTCCGGGGTGGCGATCGCGCTGGTCTACGGCCTGGGCGGCTTCTACGCGCTGCGCGGCCAGCTGGAGCCCGGCGCGGTGGTGGCGCTGGCGATCCTGCTGACCAGGCTTTATGCGCCGCTCACCTCGCTCGCGAGCGCGCGGGTCGAGATGATGAGCGCGCTGGTCAGCTTCGAGCGGGTGTTCGAGGTGCTGGACCTGAAGCCGCTGATCGAGGAGAAGCCGGACGCCCGATCAGTTCCGGACGGGCCGGTGGCGGTGGAGTTCGACAACGTGCGGTTCGCGTACCCGTCCGCCGACAAGGTCTCGCTCGCCTCGCTGGAGGAGGTGGCGACGCTGGACACCCGCGGTGGGGTGGAGGTTCTGCACGAGGTGTCGTTCCGGGCCGAGCCGGGTCAGATGGTCGCGCTGGTCGGCTCGTCCGGCGCCGGGAAGTCCACGATGGCGTCGCTGCTGCCCCGCCTCTACGACGCCGGTTCCGGTGCGGTCCGGCTGGGCGGTGTGGACGTCAAGGATCTGACCGCGGCGTCGCTCCGCGAGACGCTCGGCATGGTCACCCAGGACGGTCACCTGTTCCACGAGTCGGTGCGGGCCAATCTGTTGCTGGCCCGCCCGGACGCGACCGAGGACGAACTGTGGGACTCGCTGCGCCGGGCCCGCATCGCCGACCTGGTGCGGTCGCTGCCGGACGGCCTGGACACGGTGATCGGCGAGCGCGGCTACCGGCTCTCCGGCGGCGAGCGTCAGCGTCTCACCATCGCGCGGCTGCTGCTGGCGAAACCCCGCGTGGTGGTGCTGGACGAGGCGACCGCGCACCTCGATTCGACGTCGGAGCTGGCGGTGCAGGAGGCGCTCGGCGAGGCCCTCGACGGCCGGACCGCGGTGGTGATCGCCCACCGGTTGTCCACGGTCCGCGCCGCCGACCAGATCCTGGTGATCGAAGACGGCCGGGTGCTCGAGCGAGGCACGCACACCGAGCTGCTGGCCGCCGGCGGTCGCTACGAGGAATTGCACCGGACCCAATTCAGCGAATCCCCGTCGGTACGGACCTGATCAACCGTCACGACAGGAGCTTTCTGATCACGGCGATCAGTTCGACGAGTGTCGTGAATGCTCGCCGCCACGGACGCCCTGAACAGTTGTCATCCTCGGATCGGGGCATATTCACCGTCCTTCTCCCTCGGAGGAGACAACAGCGGTGTCACGGGGGTGCGCTTGCGGTTAGTGTCCATGTCAGCTCCGGAATTCCAGGGATGGATCGAGGGGTCACGGGTGGTGGTCGCGTCGCGAGCGACCACCACCCTCTTTCTGCCGCGTCGCACGCCCGGCGGGCAGCGCCCAGTGTGAACGCGATCCTCATATTCACGGACCCGGTGCCGCCGGCGGCGGACTGGGAGTCCGTCCCCTTTCCTGCCTCGCCGGCGGCGCGAGACTTCGCGGCACGCGCCGCCGCCTGCGCTTTTCCCGATACCGCCCGCACACCGTGCCGAATAGCGTTCACCTATTCGAGCTACTGAATGGGACATCATGGCCGGGCATCGGCCAAGCTGGGCCGATGTCGACGATCGAAGCCGCGGAACTGCGTGAATCTCTCGACCCGTCCGGGGTGCGTACCGTCGCGGACCTCGCTCGCCAGCTGGTCCTCCTGCGGCTCACCACACCGCGTGCCAGCGTCGCGGACGACCCGCTGACGCTGCGCGAGCTGTCCGACATCACCGGCGTGCCGCGCAGCACCCTGGGCAACGCCGAGTCGGGCCGGATCCTGCCGCGCGCCCAGGTGGTCTACAAGTTCGCCGCGGGCTGCCAGGAGCGCCGCAGCCGGCTCGACCGGTGGGTCGACGCGCGGAACCGCGTGGCCCGGCAACGACGGCGGGAGCCGGACCATCCCGCCATCACCGCGATCGCGGAACGGATCGCCGAACCGGAGGACGCCGGCCCGGTGCAGGTCGCGGTCCGCTTCCTGCGGGCCCGGGGGATGCCGGTCACGGTGGCGGACTTCGACAAGGCCCTGGACGCGATGCCGGCCGATCGGTGCGCCGAGCACCTCACCGCGATGCCGCCGGAAGCGGCTGCCGAGTGCCTGCACGCGATGGCCGCGCCGCGCGCCACCGCCTGCCTGGAGCTGCTGGAGACGACTGTCGCCGCCGCGATGCTGTGCGACGAGGACCCGGCGATGGCAGCCGAGCATCTGCAGCTTCTGCCGGTGTCCGCCACGCGGCAGGTGTTGCCGGTGATGCCGATCCCGGCCGTCGCGCAACGGCTGCAGCTGATGCCCCGGCACGCGGCGGAGACCCTGGTGGCCACGATGCCGGCGGACTGGACGGTCGCCCTGATCGCCGACGACGCGGTGCCGGTCTTCCTGGCCGCCGATCTGTTCTTCACGGTCGGCCATCGGCGCAGTCTCGGTCTGGCCGGCACGCTGCGGACCACCCGGCTCGCGGGCCTGCTGGCGGCGATGAACCCGGACGGCGCGGCCGGCATCCTCGCGTCGCTCCCGGAGCCCCGGCGGTGGAGTGTCCTGGCCGCGATGTCCGAGGTCCGCGCCGCCCGGATCCTGCCGCACCTGTCCGACGAGCACTTCGCCCTGCTGCTGTCCGGCGTGTCCGCAGGCGAGGCCGCGGGGCTGCTCGCGGAGACGCCGCCGAGCTGGGCGGCCGGGGTGCTCGCCCGGCTCTCCCGGGACGAGCGGTCGGCGATCCTCGCCGCGGTGCCGGAGCAGCGCCGGAACTCCATCGAGGCGAACATCAACCCGGCGCTGCGGGAGCTGCCGCCGTACGGTCCGCTGACCCCGGCGTGGCGGCTGCGCAGCGCCCGCGCTGATTGACAGGGCGGCCGGTCAGGAGAGGGTGATCACGGCTCGGCCGGTGAGCGCGCCGGCGGCCAGGCGGTCGTACGCCGTGTCGATCTCCTCGAACCCGAACTCCTCGACCTCGTTACGGATCAGACCGGCCCGGGCCAGCGCGATCACCTCCCGGGCGTCGGCGATCGTGGAGCCCTGGAAGGTGAAGACCTCGCCGTCGCGGGGCAGGTTGCCGAACCACGGGCGGCGCAACGTGCCGCCGGCCGAGCCGATCAGGCCGTAGGCGCCGCCGGGACGGACGGCCGCCACGCCCGCGGCGATCGTCTCGTCGGTGCCGGCGAAGTCGAGGACGGCGTCCGCGGCGAGCCGGGGCGCCGACTCCTCGGCCGCGTGGGCGCCGACCGACGTCGCGTAGGCGCGCCGGGCCGGCAGCGGGTCGACAGCGATCACCGAGGCCGCGGTGAGCGCCCGCAGAAACTGCACGGCGAACGCGCCCAGGCCGCCGGCCCCGATCACCACGACGGTTCCGCCCGCGCTGATCCGGGGCAGCGCCCGGCGGACGGCGTGGTACGCGGTGGCGCCCGCGTCGGTCAGCGGCCCGGCCGTGCGCGGGTCGAGGTCGCCGAGCTTCAGGAGGTCACGGCGACCGGAGACGAGCACGAACGACGCCAGGCCGCCGTCGCGCCCGTATCCCCGGCCGGTCCGCCCGGACGCGCAGTCGCTGTCCCGGCCGCGCACGCAGAAGTCGCAGGTGCCGCACGATGTGGGGGAGACCAGCGCGACCGCCTCGCCGACCGCGACCCCCGTCGCGCCGGTGCCCAGCGCGGCGACCCACCCGGCCGTCTCGTGTCCGAGAGTGAACGGCATCTGCCAGCCCATCGTCGCGCCGGCGGCCTGCGGGATCTGGCGCATCGTCAGGTCGGAGCGGCACAGGCCGCAGCCGGCCACCCTGATCAGAATCTGCCCGGGACCGGGCGAGGGGGCCGGGACGGTGGTCGTTCGCGGGGGTTCGCCCCAGCCGGTCATCCGATAGGCGCGCATCGAGTCCACCTGGAACACGTTATCGCAAGATGAGCTGGGCACATTGCCATAAGTTAGAACGAGTTCTAGTGTCGGACTCGTGTTGACGAAGCCATTGGCGGACGCGATCCGCACCGCCGAGCAGATCATCACCAGCGCGCCGCACGTGAGCGGCGAGCGGGACCTCGCCGAGGGCTACGACTACCTGGCCGGCAGCATCCGGGGCGCGCTGCAGATGGCCTGGGCCTACGAGCGCGATCACCCCTATTTCGTCCGGTCGACGGGCCCCTACACGAAAATGGGCCTCGACAATCCGGACACCCTCTATTTCCACGCCTGGCTGCGGGACGACGCCGAATACGTCGTCACCGGCGTCCGCGGGACCACCGCCGACCTCAGTTTCCAGATCCTCGACGGCGACTATTCACCTGTCGACGTGCCGGGCAGCCTGGCCGCGTTCGACGACCGGGAGCTGGAGATCGGAGCCGACGGCGGGTACACGTTGCGGCTCCGCCCGGCGCCGGGAGCGGCGATGCTGGTGGTCCGCGAGGTGTTCAGCGACTGGGCCACCGAGCGGCCCGGCACGCTGCGCATCGCGCGCGCTGATCGGATCGGCTCGGCGCCGCCGCCGGTCACCCTCGACCGGGTCACCAAGAGGTACGGGGTAGCCGGCAAGATCCTGATCAGCCGGTTGCGGACGTTCCTCGCCTTCGCCGAGCGCTTCTACCTCGGGCTGCCGGTCAACACGCTCACCGCACCGCGGTCCACTCCGGGCGGGCTCTCCACGCAGTTCTCGTCGGTGGGCCATTACGACCTGGACGACTCGCAGGCCATGGTCGTCACCGTTCCCGCCTCGGACGCGCCCTATCAGGGAATCCAGCTGGGCAGCATGTGGTACGTGTCGCTGGACTACGTCAATCACCAGACCAGCCTCACCCGGGACCAGGCGCGGATCGACCCGGACGGCATGATGCGGTTCGTCATCAGCGAACGCGATCCGGGTGTCGCGAACTGGCTGGAACGGACCGGGCACCGGCGCGGATACGTGCAACTGCGATGGCAGCGGCTGTCCCGTCCGCTGACCGCCGCGGACGGGCCCCGCGTCGACGTCGTCGCCGTCGACGACCTCGCCGAACAGCTGCCCCACCACGAGCCGATCAGCGCCGAACAGTGGCGGGCGCGGATCGCCGCCCGGCAGGCCGCCACCGCCGAGCGCATGCTGGGGTGACGCCGTGCTCGCCGGGAAAGTCGTGGTGGTCGCCGGAGTCGGCCCGGGACTGGGCCAGGAGATCGCCGTCCGAGCCGCCCGGCACGGCGCTGATCTGGTGCTGGCCGCCCGGACCGCGTCGTTCCTGAGCGAGGTGGCCGCGAAGGCCGGCGGGAAGGCGCTCGTGGCCACGGTCGATCTCGCCGACGAGGCGGCCACGGAGCGGCTGGCCGCCGCGGCGCTCGACGAGTTCGGACGGGTCGACGTGCTGGTGCACAACGCGTTCTCGATGCCGCCGATGCGCGGCCTCACCACGGTGGACCTGCCGGACCTGTCCGCGTCGTTCGACGCCAACGTGGTGGCGGCGCTGCGCACGATCCGCGCGTTCACCCCGTCCCTCGTCGAGTCGGGCGGCTCGATCGTGGTCGTCAACTCGGCGGTGCTGCGACACTCCCGGAAGCCGTTCGGGCCGTACAAGATCGCGAAGGCGGCGCTGCTCGCCGCCACCCAGAATCTGGCGTCCGAGCTCGGGCCGTCGGGAGTGCGGGTCAACTCGGTGGCGCCCGGCTGGATCTGGGCGGACACGTTGCGGGCCTGGTTCTCCTACCTGGCCGCGCAGCGGGACGTGCCGGCCCAGCAGATCTACGACGAGACGGCAGCGACGATCGATCTGCGGCGGCTGCCGGAACCCGGCGAGGTCGCGGACGCCGTTCTCTTCCTCGCGTCGGATCTGGCCCGGGGCATCACCGGGCAGTGCCTCGATGTGAACTGCGGGGAGTTCCACCATTGACTGACACCGACCGGACCGACGTCGGCACCATGGCCGACCTGCATGCGTCAGCGACCCGGATGACCGGGCTCGACGACTTCGGCGAGCCGTCCTACCGGGAAGGCTTGGGGACGCTGCTCTCCGCGTACCGGGAAGAAGCGGCCCTGACCCCCGCCGGGAGCAAGCAGACCCGGCGGCTGTTGCGCGGCGCCCTGGTCTCCCGGCTGTTGAGTGAGGCGGCGTGGCGGCAATATCCGGCGCCGGCCCCGGTGCGGCGGCCGATCTTCGTGACCGGCCTGCCGCGCACCGGGACCACCGCGCTGCACCGGCTCCTCGCCGCGGATCCGGCGCACCAGGGCCTGGAACTGTGGCTCACCGAAGTGCCGCAGCCGCGTCCGCCCCGCGATTCCTGGGAGGCGCACCCGGTCTATGCGATGCTGCGCGACGCCTATCGCGACCATGCCGAATTCGACGGCGTGCACCATCTCGGGCCGGACCAGGTGGAGGAATGCTGGCGGCTGCTCTGCCAATCGATGAAATCGGTGTCGTTCGAGTGCACGGCGCACATTCCGTCGTATTCCTCCTGGCTGGCCGCCACCGACTGGACCGACGCCTATCGCCGCCATCGCCGCAATCTGGAACTGATCGGCGTGCACGACCCGGACCGGCGCTGGGTGCTGAAGAACCCGAGCCACCTGTTCGCGCTGGACGCGCTGCTCGCCGTCTATCCGGACGCGACGATCATCCAGACCCATCGCGACCCGCGCAGCGTGATCGCCTCGGTGTGCAGCCTGAACGCGGTCGCCTCCACCGGCTGGTCGACGGTCTTCTCCGGCCGCGTCCTCGGAACGGACCAGCTCGCCCTCTGGTCCCGCGGCCTGCACCGTTTCGCCGAGTCCCGGAAACGCCACGACCCGTCCCATTTCATCGACGTCCGCTACGAGGATTTCGTCAGCGCTCCTCTGGAAACCGTCGACGCGATCTACGCGCGCCTCGGCCTGGCCCCGGGCGCCGCGGCCCGGGCGGCCATGGCCGCCGTCAATGCGGAGAGCTTGCGGGGTACGCGCCGACCCGCGCACGTCTACGACCTGGAAACCTACGGCCTGACCCCGGCCGAGGTGGACCGTGCGTTCGACGGCGGCGCGGAGAGGCGGGCTGGATAGGCTGTCGGCGTGTACGTCAAACAGATCCGGCTGGAGAACGTGCGAGGGTTCCACGGCGCGCGGACGGTGTCGCTCGACCTCACCCGCCCGGACGGCTCGCTGGCGGGCTGGACCGTGCTGGCCGGCCGGAACGGTTCGGGCAAGACCACGCTGCTGCGGGCGGTCGCGCTCGCCATCGGCGGTCCCAACGTCGCTAGAACTCTGTCACCCGACTTCGCCGGCTGGATCTCGATAGGCGAACGCGAAGGCATCGTGGACCTGGCGCTGACTCCGGCTCCCGGAGCGGACCGCATGCGCGGCCCGGAGACCTGGGATTTCCGGGTCGGACTAGGCTGGCGCCACTTTCCGGCGGAAGCGACGGATCTCGGACCGGTATCACGACAGCCGATGCTGTTCAGCCACACCACGATGGCCGAGTCACCGGTGCCGGATCCCGAGTACGGGCCGTGGAACGAGAACCCGGACGGCTGGCTCTGCGCGGCCTACGGTCCTTTCCGGCGGCTGGCCGGACGGGCCGGGGACGCGCAGCACTCCGGGCTGGTCCATGGCCCCGCGGCTCGGATGGCGAACCTGTTCCACGAGGACGCGGCGCTCACCGAAGGCGTGACCTGGCTGATCGGCCAGCATCTGCGGGCACTGGAGAACCGGCCCGGCGCCCGGAAGCTCAAGGACATCGCGTTGTCCGTCCTCGGCGATGGTCTTCTTCCGGACGGATACCGTGTTCAGGACGTCGATTCGGAAGGACTCTGGGTCGAACGGGGTGCCCATCGGTTCCCGCTGCGGGAGATGAGCGACGGTTATCGAACCATCGCCGCACTCGTCGTGGATCTCCTGAAGCAGTTTCACGACGCCTACGGCAGGCTGGACGCCGCGGTGACTGACGGTGTCGCGGTCATCAACGCCCCGGGTGTCGTCATCATCGACGAGGTGGATGCCCATCTGCATGTGTCGTGGCAGAAACGGATCGGTGGGTGGCTCAAGCGGCATTTCCCGCGGACTCAGTTCATCGTGACGACGCACAGTCCGTACATCTGCCAGGCCGCCGATCCCAACGGGCTGATTCGTCTGCCCGGCCCCGACGAGGACGCCCCGCCCCGGATCGTCGAGCAGGACCTCTACGAGCGGATCGTCTACGGCAGCGGCGACGACGCGGTGATGTCCGAGTTGTTCGGGCTGGACACGCCCTACTCGGAACAGGCGGTCCGGCTGCGGCGTGAACTGGTCGGCCTGGAGACGGACGTCATCACGGGTCGCGCGGACGAACAAGCCGTCCATCGATACGAGGAGCTGCGCGATCTGCTCACCAGCTCACCCGCCGCGCGCGTCGACGAGCTCGCGGCCCGGCTGGTGGCGGATGCGGAGCAGCCCCGGCCGTGATCCCGATCAGCCGGCTGCCGCTCCCCGCGGAACTCGACCAGCGCATGACGCCTCTGACCGAGCAGATCAGGGTTACCGAAGAGGGCGATCGCGCGAAGAAGGCGCGTGCCCTGTGGCGCCGGCCAGCCACCCGAGCCACGGTCGGCGAGCCGCTGCGGGGCCTGCTGCGGCGGATGGCGCCCGGCGTTGAGCGTTGCATGTACTGCGGTGACAACCTCGGCACCGACATCGACCATTACGAGCCGCTGGCGCGTGATCCGCTGCGCACCTTCGACTGGCTCAACCATCTCCTGGCCTGCTCGCACTGCAACAGTCACCACAAGCGTGACCTTTTCCCGGTGGATGAGCGGGGCCTCCCGATGCTGATCGATCCGACGGCGGAGGATCCGTTCGACCACCTGTTGCTGTCGCTCTCGGTGGGCGAGTACGCGGCGCTGTCCGAGAAGGGCCGCCTGACCATCGAGGTGTGCGGCCTGAACCGCGCCGACCTGGCGAGAGGGCGGCAGCAGGCGTACCGGGTCGTGACACTGTGTCTGCGCGAGTGGGGGCGGGAACTGCGCGATCGCGGCCCGTGCCGCCCGGAAGCGCTGGTGCGCACCATCCGGGAGCAGCCGTTCGCGGACGTCTGCCAGGCGATGCTGCGGCAGGTCGAGATGCCCGGCGCGGAGACCGTCTTCGCCGATCTGCCGGACGTCGCTGCGGTTCTCCGGGATCCGCAGGTGCGGGACACCCTGACGCTGAAGGTGGTCACACCTTACTGATCACCTCGTCGGCGAAGCGGCGCAGCGCGTCCTGCTTCACGGCGAGCGGCGCGTCGAAGCCGGCCCGCACCCATGGCACCACTATCGCGTCGGTGACGCCGGCCGCGGCCTGCCGGCGGTAACCCTCCAGCCCGAACTGGTCGACACAGACGGCCTGGATCTCGAACGGCCTCTCCGCGACGCCGAACTCGGCCCGCAGCTCGGCGAGCCGGGCGATCACCGGGCTCAGCTCGGACAGGCGCATCATCGCCGACGACCAGCCGTCGCCGACCCGGGCGGCACGGCGCAGCGCCGGCTCGGTGTGCCCACCCACGTAGATCGGCACCGGCGCGCTCGGCGCCGGGCTCATCCGCAGCTTCTCGAACGAGAAGTGCTTTCCGTGGTACGAGACCATGCCGCCGCCGAGGATGAGTTTCAGCACGTCGATCGCCTCGTCGGCACGGGCGCCCCGATTCCGGAACGGCGCGCCGCACCAGTGCGATTCCTCCGGCGACCAGCCGAGCCCGACGCCCAGCCCGAAACGGTTGCCGGTCAGGTTCGCCACCGATCCGACCTGCCGGGCCAGCAGCACCGGGTTGCGCGGGTCGAGTTTCAGCACCTGGGTGTAGAAGCGGATCCGGCTCGTCACGGCACCCATCGCCGCGGCGGCGATCAGCGGGTCGGCCCACGGCGTGTCGGCGTCCCAGAACCGGCGGCCGTCCGGCGTGTACGGATACGACCCCTCGGTGTGCTCGGAGAAGAAAATCGAGTCGGGCAGCGCGATCGACGAGAACCCGCACTCCTCGGCGGTGACGGCCAGCGCGGTCAGCTGGTCGAGCGGGCTCAGGGCGACGCCGAGCGTGAACTTCATGTCAGAACCGTCCCCAGGGTGAGCAGGTGCGCGGTCGCTCCGCCGAACCGGAACTCGTGCTGCTCGGCGGCGAGGAAGTACCGGTGCAGCGGGTAGTCGAGGTCGAGGCCGGTGCCGCCGTGCACGTGCACCGCGGTGTGCAGCACGCGGTGCCCGGCCTCGGCCGCCCAGAACGCGGCGGTGGCGATCTCGGCGGTCGCCGGCGGGTCGTTCGCCGAGCACCAGACGGCCTGCCAGAGCGCCACCCGGAGGGCTTCGACGTCGATGTACGCGTCGGCCAGCCGCTGCGAGACGGCCTGGAACGAGCCGATCGGCCGGCCGAACTGCACCCGCTCGCGGGCGTGCGCGGCGGTCATCTCGAGGGCCTTCTCGACGACGCCGAGCTGGTAGGCGGCCGAGCTGAGGGGGTCGCCGGGAATCGGGACGTCGGCGGCCTGACGACCGAGTTCGATCAGAATGGCGGTGCGCTCGATCACCCCGTATCCGGCCTCGTGGGCCTCCTTGAGAAGATCGCGGCCGGAGGTCGCGAGATCGTGGGCGAGTGCCGCGGCCTCGCGTGCCGAGTCGGGCAGCGTGAAGTCCATCGATGCTCCTATCGCCGGACCGGCAGGCCGAGGGCGGCCGCCGCGATGATGTCGCGCTGCACCTCGTTGGCGCCGCCGCCGAAAGTCAGGATCAAGGACGAGCGGTACATGCGCTCGACGCGCCCGGTCACCGCCTCATCGGGTACGGTCCCGGCCGCGCTCACCACCTCCAGGAGCAGGCGGTACGCCTCGATGGCGAGCTCGGTGCCGTAGACCTTGCCGGCCGACGCGTCGACCGGCGAGACCGTCCCGGACGCCACGCGCCAGTTGAAGAGCTTCAACACCTCGACCTTGGCGTGCACCCGGGCGAGGTGCAGCCGGACCCACTCTCTTTCGGTCACGCCGTTGGCCGTCGCCCAGGCCAGAACCTCCGACAGGGACCGTTGCAGCGGCGCCGCCGAGGTCAGCGCGACCCGCTCGTGGTTGAGCTGGTCGGTGATCAGCCGCCAGCCCTGGTTCTCGTCGCCGACCAGCGCCGATGCCGGCACCCGCACGTCCGAGTAGTAGGTCGCGCTGGTGGTCGGCCCGGCCACCGTCCGGACCGGCGTCCAGGAGAATCCGGGCGCGTCGGTTGGCACGATCAGAATCGACAGTCCTCGGTGGCGGGGCGCGTCCGGGTCGGTGCGGCAGGCGAGCCAGACGTAGTCGGCGTAACGGATCAGGCTGGTCCACATCTTCTGCCCGTTGATCACATAGGAGTCGCCGTCCCGGACCGCCCGGGTGCGCAGCGACGCCAGGTCGGTGCCAGCCTCGGGCTCGGAGTACCCGATCGAGAAGTGCACCTCACCGGCCGCGATCCGGGGCAGAAGATCCTCCTTCTGTACGGCCGTGCCGTGCCGCGCGATCGTCGGCGCGACCGTGTAGAGCGTCAGGAACGGCACCGGGACCCCGGCCAGCGCTGCCTCGTCCGTGAAGATCAGCTGCTCCATCCGGGACCGCCCGTCCAGCGCGAGCCAGCCGTCCCGGCCGAGCTGCCGGACCACTTCCCGATACGCGGCGCCGTCGCCGTACTCGCCCTCAGGGGCGTCGAGCGCCTGCCGCAGTGACTGCGTCATGAGATCGGCGAAGTAGGACCGCAACCGCAGGCGGAGCTTCTCCTGCTCCGGTGTGTATCCGACGTGCACGAGCCACCCCGCAACCGCTAGATTAGAACGCGTTCTACCAGTAGACCCAGCGAGTGGGGAGGCGTCAACAGTGGACGCGTTTCTGGTCGGGGCGGTGCGCAGCCCGGTCGGCCGGCGTGGCGGCATCCTCGCCTCCGTGCACCCCGCTGACCTGGCAGGATCAGTCATCACAGCGCTGCTGGAGCGGGCCGGCGCGGATCCGGCAGCGGTCGACGACGTGATCCTCGGGTGTGTCGACACGCTGGGCCCGCAGTCCGGGGACATCGCGCGGACGGCGTGGCTCGCGGCCGGGCTACCGGAACACGTTCCCGGTGTCACGGTGGACCGGCAGTGCGGGTCCGGGCAGCAGGCGGTGCACTTCGCGGCGCAGGCCGTCGCGAGCGGGAGCGCGGATCTGGTGGTGGCCGGCGGGGTACAGAGCATGAGCCGGGTGCCGATCGGCAGCGCGATGGGCGCGGAGGGTCCCTACCGGGGGTCGGCGGGCTGGGCGCAGCGTTACGGGCCGGGGGAGATCTCCCAGTTCCGCAGCGCGGACGAGATCGCCGCGAAGTGGGGTCTGAGCCGGGCGGAGCTGGAGGAGTTCGCGCTGGAAAGTCATCGGCGGGCGATCACGGCGATCGACAGCGGCCGGTTCACAGACGAAATCTCGGACATGCGGGAGGATGAGTGCCCTCGCCGGGACACGGATCGTGCACGGATGGCCGCGCTGGCGCCACTGCGCGAGGGTGGCGCCACCACGGCTGCCACGTCCAGTCAGATCGCTGATGGGGCGGCGGCGCTGCTCGTCGCCAGTGGGCGGGCGGTTCGTGAGCTCGGCCTGCGACCACGGGCCCGGATCAAGCATCTTTCCGCGCGGGGCGACGATCCGGTGCTGATGCTGACGGCGCCGATCGCGGCGACCGCGCACGCGCTCCGGCGGGCCGATTTGAACATATCGGACATATCACGATTTGAGGTTAACGAGGCGTTCGCCAGCGTCGCGCTCGCCTGGCTGCGGGAGACCGGCGCGGACCCGGGCACCGTCAACGCCAACGGCGGGGCGATCGCTCTCGGACACCCGCTCGGCGCGACAGGCGCTCGGCTGCTGGTCAGCATGCTGCACGAACTGGAGCGCTGCGAGGGCCGCTACGGCCTGGTCACGATGTGCGAGGGCGGCGGCCAGGCCAACGTGACGATCATCGAGCGTCTCTAACTCCCCACTCCCGACGCCGCGGCCTTCCGCGATCTTGGCGATCTGCGCATCCGACGGCGGCACGGGCGGTGCGCAACTCGCCAAGATCGGGTCGACTGGCGCTGCATTGCCGGCCGAGCCGTAGTCAGGACAGGTCAACGAGCCGTATTCCCTGCGCTGGCTACGGCTCGGGTAGGCGAGCCGTAGGGCGCGCATGCCTCCGGGCTTGGATTTCATGCGCTGGCTACGGCTCGCGGGTCCGAGCCGTAGGGCGCGCATGCCTCCGGGCTCGGATTTCATGCGCTGGCTACGGCTCGCGGGTCCGAGCCGTAGTGGGGACAGGTTATCGGGGCGTCATTTGCTGCCGGAGCTACGGCTCGGCTCCGCCGTGCGCGGATCTTGGTAAGTCAGGGGCCGCCGAGGGCTGCGACCGGTGCACCACCCGTGGGAAAGCCGCCCACCACGTGAAACGGTGCAGTCAACTATCAAGGTCACGTCCTGCGCGCGCCTCCGCGCCTCCGCGCCTCCGCGCCTCCGCGCCTCCGCGCCTCCGCGCCTCCGCGCCTCCGCGCCTCCGCGATCTTGGCCAATTGCGTATGGGGTGGGCATATGGGGTGGGCATCGCCAACTCGCCAAGATCGCAGAAGGCCGCGGCGTCGCAGAAGGCCGCGGCGTCGCGGAAGGGGAAAGGGCGCGGGGAGAGTGGGCGCGGGAAGAGAGGGCCTGGGCGCGGAGAGAGGGCGGGGAGACGGGTGGCTAGGGGAGACGGTTCAGTGTGGCCGCCGCCTCGGTCATGATCCGGGCGATCAGGGCGGCGCAGGACGGCAGGTCGTCGATCACTCCGGTCACCTGGCCGGCGGACATCACCCCGTACTCGGGGCGGCCTTCGACCATCGCCGTGCGCAACAGGACCGGCGTGCTCGCCGCCCGCAGGGTTTGCGCCCACCCCATCTCGCGCCCGTGCCGAGCGCTGCGTCCCGCTCTGATCAGTTCCGGCCAGCTGAGCCCGGCGAGGCGGCGGAACGCGACAGCGTGCCGGGTCGCGCGCAGCAGCGCGCTCACCCGCCCGGATTTTTCCAGCCCCCGGATGTACGGGGTGAGCAGCACCCGATGCGGCACCCCGTCCACCTCGGTGGTGACGACCGTGCCGGTCACGCCGGCGTCCAGGTAGAGCTGTTTCACCCGCAGGTCGACCGGGCTGTCCGTGGTGAGCAGGAACCGGGTGCCCATCGCGATGCCGGCCGCGCCGTAGGCGAGCGCCGCGACCAGCCCCCGACCGTCGAAGAAGCCGCCGGCCGCCACGACCGGGATGTCCACCGCGTCCACGACTTGCGGCAACAGCAGTGTGGTGGGCACCGGGCCGGTGTGGCCGCCGCCCTCGCCGCCCTGCACGAGCACCGCGTCGGCGCCCCACGCGGCCACCTTCTCGGCGTGGCGGCGGGCGCCGACCGAGGGCATGGTCAGCACCCCGTTGTCGGCGCAGCGCCGGATCAGCTCGCGGTCGGGGGCCAGCGCGAACGAGGCGAGCCGCACCTTTTCGCTGATCAGCACGTCGATCCGGTCTCTCGCGTCGGGGGCGTCCGACCGTACGTTGACCCCGAAGGGCGCATCGGTGCGTGACCGGATCTCCCGGATGGTGTCCCGCAGGGTCTCCAGGGTCATCGTCGCGGAAGCGACGATGCCGAAGCCGCCGGCGTTGCCGACCGCGGAGACCAGCCCGGCCCCGGCGACGTAACCCATCCCGGTCTGCACGATCGGGTGCCGGCAGCCGAGCAGGTCGGTGAGCGCGGTCCTCATCGGTCACGCAGGCCGTCGGCGTCGAGCCGGTCGCGGATCAGGGCGAGCTCCTCGGCCGTCGGCGACCGGGTCTCCGGCACCTGACCGGGAACGACAAGCGGAAAGCCGGTCGCGGCGACGACCTGATCGACCACGACGCCGGGGTGGACGGAGCGCAGCCGCATCGTGTGATCCGGCGTGGCGAAGTCGAGGACGGCCAGGTCGGTGACGACGACGCGGATCTCGTGCGCGCCGCGGTCCCAGCCGATGCCGGAGACCATGTCGACCTGCTCGACGAAGACCCGGGGGCTGTGCCGGGGCACCCAGTAGCTGGTGGTGTGACCGATCGTGTTGCCCGGTGCGCCGCGCACCCCGAGCAGCTGGCGTTTCGGCCGCTCCCAGTCGCCGATGCAGGAGATGTTGGAGTTGCCGTGCCGGTCCAGCTGGCCGGCGCCCATCATGACGTGCCGGGTGCCGGCCGCGACCATGGCGAAGACCTGCCGGTACGGCAGCCAGCCCTCGGCCGCGCCGTCCCGGATCAGGGTCGCCTCCCCGTCGGTGACCAGCAGGTCGGGGGCGAACGTGAGCTGGGCCAGGCGGGCGCCGAGCCGGGGGATGGTGCCGGCGAAGCTGGCCAGGATCGCGCCGTCGCCCCGCCAGGCCTCCGCGCAGGCTGTCACGCAGATCTCCGCACGGGTGATCATCGGCGGATCGCCTTCTGGTAGTCGCTCTCGTCCCCGTCGAGGTAGCGGGCCCGGAACGTGTCCCAGTCGGTCGTCGCGTACTCGCGCTGGAACTCCTCGTCCCGCCCGTAGTCGGGGACGCAGCTGGTGAAGTGCGCGCCGTGCGGGGTCTCGGCGACGGCGTCGATCATGGAACGGTTGGTGAGGAGGGTCTGCGGTGGCCCGGCGTCGATGAGATCGGTGGTGGTGACGATGCGCTCGCAGGTCAGGAAGCGGCGTTTCGCGGCCAGGCAGAAGAGGTCGTCGAAGTAGGGGTCGGGGCCGAGGTAACGCCCGTTGCCGTGGCTGTCCGCGAGATTGAGATGAATCACCGCGATATCGAGCGTCAAAGCGGGCATGGCGACAAGTGACTCGTCGCTGTAGGGTGACCGGATCGTCGTGAGCTGGGGGTTCACTCGCATCACGTCAGAGCCCAGCCCGGCGCGGATGGGCAGGAACGGCAGCCGATGGGCGGCCGCCAGCAAGCCCCAGTAGAGCATCCCTTCGTCGTATTCGACCAAGGCGACGGTTCCGTTCTGCCGGGCGTGGGCGAAGTGTGGTTCGAGCGGGATGCTGTCCAGCGAGACGAACCCGGTGACGATCCGGCGCGCACACCCGGCGGCCGTCAGCAGCCCGGCGTCCGGCCCGCCGTAGGTGACGATCGTCAGGTCCCGCCGGCCGGCCCGGACCAGCGCCCGCACCAGCGCCATCGGCTTGCGCCGGGACCCCCACCCGCCGATCCCGACGGTCATCCCGTCCCGGATCTCGGCCACGATCTCGGTCAGCGTCGCGACGCTCATCGGCCCTCCACGAACCGCTGCCGCGCCCGGTCACCGGCGCCGCCCAGGTTCAGCTCGAAGGTGAAGCCCTGCTCGAACCGGTAGGACCGCCGCACGTCCACCGGATCGATCCCGTTGAGCGAGGCCTTGGCCGCCCGGATGACGACCGGATCCTTCGCCGCGATCTCGGCGGCCACCCGCCGCGCCGCCGCGCGCAGCCCCACGCCCGGCACGACCTCCAGAACCGTCCCGAATCGCAGCAGGTCCCGCGCCGGAACCGTCCGGCAGGTGTAGACCATGGTCCGCATCAGCTGGTGCGGGACGAGCCGGGACAGATGGGTGGCCGCGCCGAGCGCGCCCCGATCGACCTCCGGCAGGCCGAACACCGCGTCGTCGGCGGCGATCACCAGATCGGCATTGCCGGCCAGACCGACCCCGCCGCCGAGGCAGAACCCGTGCACCGCCGCGATGACCGGAACCGGGCAGTCGTAGACGGCGGCGAACGCGGCAGCGCATCCCCGGTTCGCCGCCAGCAGCGCGTCGTGACCCTCGGTGCGCTGCATCTCCTTGATGTCGACGCCCGCGCAGAAGCCGCGTCCCTCGGCCGCCAGCACCACGACCCGGGTGTCCGAATCGGCGGCTGCCGCAGTGAGCGCGCCGGCGAGCGCCAGCCACCCGTCGGCCGGGACAGCATTGACCGGCGGGAAGTCGATGACCACCTCGGCCACCGCGCCGCGATCCAGCCGTACGCCCATGGCGGCGACTGTAACCTAGCGCTTGCTTGGGTGACTAGGATCGAAGCCCATGGACGCCTTGGACTTCACCGGCCGCTCGGTGGTCGTCACCGGCGGCACCCGCGGCCTCGGCGCCGCCATCGCCCGCGCCTTCCGTGCCGCCGGCGCGCGGGTCCTGGTCTGCGGCCGCAACCAGCCGGACGCGCCAGAGGACTTCTTCCGGGCCGACGTGCGCGACCCCTACCAGGCGGCCGCGTTCATCGCCGAGGCGGTGCGCCGGCACGGTCGGCTCGACGTGGTCGTCAACAACGCCGGCGGCGGCCCGCAGGTCTTCGCCGACGCGGCCTCGCCCCGGCTGCACGCCGCGGTCATCGATCTGAACCTGGTCGCGCCGCTGCACGTGGCGCAGGCGGCGAACGCGGCGATGCGCGGCCAGCCGGGCGGCGGGGTGATCCTGATGATCAGCAGTGTGAGCGGGATCCGTCCCTCGCCGGGGACCGCCGCCTACGGCGCCGCCAAAGCCGGTCTGCTCCATCTGGCCGCCTCGCTCGCGGTGGAGTGGGGCCCGAGGGTACGGGTGAACAGCCTCATCGTGGGTCCGGTCGGTGACGACGCCGCGGCCGCCGGCACGGTTCCCCTGGGCCGGGCCGCCACACCCGAGGACGTGGCCGGCGCCTGCCTGCTGCTGGCGTCGCCGCTGGCCGGTTACGTGAGCGGGGCCGCGCTCGCGGTGCACGGCGGCGGCGAGTGGCCGGCGTACCTGGCGGAGCTGCGGCCCGGGGCGTACATTCCCGAGAAGTAGAACGGGTTCTAGTTGGAGGTGCGCGGTGGTCCTCTCGATCAAGTCCAAGCGCGACGAGCTCGGCATCTCCACGGGTGAGTTGCTCATCGGCGGCGCCTGGCGCCCGGCCGCCGACGGGCGCACCTGGGTGCACCCGCATCCGGCCACCGGTGAGGAGGTCGGCGCGTTCGCGGTCGCCACCGCGGGCGACGTGGACGCCGCGGTGCGGGCGGCGCGCCGGGCTTTCGACGAGGGGCCGTGGCCGCGTACCCGGGCGAAGGAGCGCATCCGGGTGCTCCGCCGGATCGCCGACGCGATCCGCGCCGACGCCACCGCCCTGCAGGCGACGCAGTCCCTCGACAACGGAGTGCCGATCAGCTTCGGCGAGACCTACGCCATGTCGATCGAGTGTGTGGCCGACGTCTTCGAGCACCACGCCGGCTGGGTCGACAAGCTCGGCGGCGAGACGCTCCCCGGCTATCAGGGCGGCGACCACCTGGTGCTCACCCTGCGGGAGCCGGTCGGGGTGGTCGCCGCGATCATCCCGTGGAACGGCCCGCTGCTGCTGGCCGCGCAGAAACTCGCCCCGGCCCTGGCGACCGGCTGCACCGTGGTGCTCAAGCCGAGTGAGTACGCGACGTTCGCCGCCCTGCGCCTGGCCCGGATCGTCGAGGCGGCCGGGCTGCCGGAGGGTGTGCTCAACGTGGTGACCGGGCCCGGCGAGCCGACCGGCGACGCGCTGATCAACCACCCGCTCGTCGACAAGATCACGTTCACCGGCAGCCGGGCCGTCGGGCAGCGGGTGCTCGCCGCCGCGGCGACCGGGGTGAAACGGACCAGCCTGGAGCTCGGCGGCAAGAGCCCGTCGCTGGTCTTCGCGGACGCCGACGTCTACGCGGCCGCCGCCACCACGATGGGCACGGTGACATTGGGCCTCTCCGGTCAGGCGTGCGTGGCGCACACCCGCGCGCTGGTCCACCGCGATGTCTACGACGACTTCCTGGCGGTCGCCGAGGGGATGGCCGCGCTCGTCAACTACGGCGACCCGTTCCACCCGGAGACCACGGCCTCTCCACTGATCAACGAGCGGCAGATGAACCGGGTCCTCGGCTACATCGAGCGGGGAAAGGCCGAGGGCGCCCGGCTCGTGGTCGGCGGCGGGCGGCCGGACGGCGAGCTGGCGGCCGGCAACTTCGTGATGCCGACGGTCTTCGCCGACGTCAGCAACGACGCCACGATCGCCCGGGAGGAGATCTTCGGTCCGGTGCTGGCGGTGGTGCCGTTCACCGACGAGGAGGAGGCGGTGCGCCTGGCGAACGACACGACGTACGGGCTGGCCGCCACGGTCTGGACCAGTGACGTGAAGCGGGCGATGCGGCTGGTCAAGGCAGTGCGCGCCGGAACCGTCGGGGTCAACGGGTACCAGCTGGAGCCGCACGTGGCCTTCGGCGGCTTCGGGCAGTCCGGGCTGGGCCGGGAGGGTGGCCGCACGTCGATCGAGGCGTACACCGAGCTCAAGACCGTGCTGATCCCGACGACCGACGAGATGATGTAACCTCACGTTCCTAGACGACAGTCGTCTAGGAAGGTGGGTTGACGTGGAGAAGCTGCCCGGTGGGCTCGTGTCGGTGGCCGTCCCGATCCCGGACAACCCGCTGCGCTACACGCTGTCGTACCTGATCCCCGGCGACCACGGCCTGGTCGTCGTCGACCCGGGCTGGGACAGCGACGCGGGCTGGGACGCCCTCGTCGCCGGGCTGGAATTCGCCGGCGCCACCCCCGCCGATGTGACAGGTGTGGTGCTCACCCACGTCCACCCGGACCATCACGGGCTGACCGCCCGGCTGCGGGACGCGTCCGGCGCCTGGGTGGCCATGCACCCCGCCGAGCAGGCGTCGATGCTGCGCAACCGGGAGACCGCGCCGAGCCGCGCCCTCGGCGGCTGGATGCGCGCCCTGAACGTGCCGGAGGCCGAGGCCGGCGTGCTGCTCAGCACGTTCGGCAGCGAGGCGGACAGGCACTTCGCCGGGTTCGCCGACGCCGACGTGCTGCTCGAGGACGGCGACACGGTCCCGCTGCCCGGCCGCACCCTCCGGGCGATCTGGACGCCCGGCCACACCCCGGGCCACCTCTGCCTGCTGGAGCCGGACGCGCAGCTGCTGCTCACCGGCGACCACGTGCTGCCGCGGATCAGTCCCAACATCGGTCTGACGCTCAGCGGGTCCGACCCGCTGGGGCAGTACCTGGACTCGCTCGCCAAGGTGTCGGCCTACGACGACTGCGAGGCGCTGCCCGGCCACGAGCACCGGTTCCGGGGGATCGCTGACCGCTGTGCCGCGCTGACCGCGCACCACCACGAGCGGTGCGAGGAGATCGTGGCGACGGTGCGGCGGCTCGGCGCGCCGACGATCTGGGCGGTGGCCGCGGCGCTGACCTGGTCCCGGCCGTGGGAGCGGATCGGGCCGATGAAGGTCGGCGCGGTGGCGGAGACCGCGGCGCACGTGGAGCTGCTGGTGTCCGCCGGGCGGCTGAGCCGGTCAGCGGACGGTCACGTCACCGAGCTGAGCCCTCAGACCACCGATGTCAGCCCTCAGGTCACCGATGTCAGCCCTCAGGTCACTGATCTCAGCACGAAGTCGACGAGCTCCTCGGCGTACCTGTCGGCGCCGGCCGCCACCTGATCGCGCAGCCGGGCCGGCGCGACGAGGGCGTGGTTGAGCGCGCCCCCGCTGATCGTGTCGAGCAGCAGGGTCACGCTGGTGTCCGGGCCGAGCTGGCCGCGCTCGATGCCGCGCCGCACGATCGCGCGCGCCGCCGTGGCCTGCGACTGCAGGAAGCGGTCCAGGTGCTCCTGACCGGCCGGGACGCTCGCCGCCTCGACGGTCAGCCGCAGCAGCGCGCCCCCGTCCTCGCCGAGGAACGCGTTCAGCACCTGGCGGGCCAGCGCCACCAGGTCGTCGCGGACCGACCCGGTGTCGATGTCCTTCACCCCGGACAGCCGGCCGGCCAGGGCCGCGACCAGCAGCGCCTCCTTGTTCGGCCAACGCAGATAGATCGACGCCTTGCCGACGCCGGCGCGCCGGGCCACCGCGTCCACCGAGAAGCCCGACCAGCCGTGCGCGCCGAACAGCTCGGCGGCGGCCCGGGTGATCCGCTCGTCGACCTCGGGGTCGCGCGGCCGCCCGGCCTGGGTTCCAGCAGACATCGGAGATCAGATTAGTCGAGCAGCTTGCGGTGGTCCCAGCTGACGACCCGGCGCGGCTCCACGACGTAGGCGGCACGCTTGCGGGCCGCGTGCGCGACGTACGCGTCGAGCGCGTCCCGCGGCACATCCGGCATCCGGGCCGCGATCAGCTTGCCCACCTCGGTCACCCCGGCCAGGTCGTCGATCCGGCGCACCACCCCGGCCACCTGCACGCCGCGCAGCTCGAAGTAGTCCTCGCCGTCCTCCACCAGATATGTCACCCGCTGATCGCGGGCCAGGTTCAGCGCTTTCTGCGACGACCGGTAGGTCCAGAAGGCGATCTCGCCGCCGCCGGCCAGCCCGAAGAACATCGTCACGAGGTGCGGGGTTCCGTCCGGATTGATCGTGGCGAGCTGCATCTTCCGCGCGGACGACAGAAGCCCGGTCACCTCGTCGTCGCTCATCGTCACCGTCTCGCGCTGCTTCACCGGGACTCCTCACCGAAGGTCGTATCGGCCAACGGTAATGTCTCAGCGCACACGAAGCCCGGTTCCGGCGGGTCCGCCGTGAAGACCGTGCTGAGCGCGGCGTCCAGCTCGTGCGCCGTCCAGTCGCCGGTCGCGGCGTGAAAACTGGCCCGCACGGTCGGCGGCCCGAGCACCGCGACCACGTCGCCGTGCACCACGAACACCTCGCCGGTGATCCGCTCACCGGCCGGACCGGCCAGGTGCAGCACCAGCGGGGTCACGTGCTGCGGGTCGAGCGGGTCGGGACCGCCCGGCGGCGGGCCCATCAGGTCGCTCGTCATCGCGGTGCGTGCGCGGGGGCAGATGACGTTCGCCCGCACGCCGTAGCGGGCGCACCCCCGCGCGGTGGCCAGCGTGAGAGCGACGATCCCGCCCTTGGCAGCCGCGTAGTTGGCCTGCCCCGCCGAGCCGAGAAGAAAGGCTTCCGATGCGGTGTTGACGATTCGAGCGTACGCGGGAAGCCCGTCCTTCTTGGATTTGTCCCTCCAGTACGCGGTGGCGAGCCGGGTCGTCACGAAGTGCCCGCGCAGGTGCACCCGGATCACCGTGTCCCACTCCTGCTCGCTCATCGCGAAGACCATCCGGTCGCGGAGCACTCCGGCGTTGTTGACCAGCACGTCCAGCCCGCCGAACCGCTCGACGGCGGTCGTCACGAGGGCCTCGGCGGTCGACCACTCGGCGACGTCGCCGGGACAGGCCACCGCCTCGCCCGCGGCGTCCCGGATCCGCTGCACGGTCTCGTCCAGCGCCGCTCCCGGCAGGTCGTTGAGCACGACCCGGTAGCCCGCGGCCGCCAGCGCTGTCGCCTCGGCCGCACCGAGCCCCTGGCCGGCGCCCGTCACGATGGCTGTCCTGGTGGTCATCTCAGTAACCCGGCCCGCTCAGCAACCCGCCGTCCGCCAGGAACTCGGCGCCGGTCGTGTAGGAGGAGTCGTCCGACGCGAGGAACGCGACCAGCCGGGAGATCTCCACCGGCTCGGCGAAGCGGGCGATCGGCAGCGCCTTGAGGAACCCGCTGCCGTCCACACCGGCCATGGTCTGCGCGGCAGCCAGCGCCATCGACGTCATCACGCCGCCCGGGTGCACCGAGTTGACCCGGATGCCGAACGGCCCGAGCTCCTGCGCGGCCGACCGGGTCAGCCCGCGCACACCGAACTTGCTGGCGCTGTACGCGGCCAGCCCGGCCGCCCCGGCGATCCCCTCGATCGACGAGATGTTGACGATCGAGCCGCCACCGGCGGCACGCATCACCGGGACGACCTGCCGGATGCCGAGCCAGGAGCCGACCAGGTTCACGTCGAGGACGTGCCGGAACTCCTCCGGGTCCATCTCGGCGACCGGCGCGTGCCGCAGGATCCCGGCGTTGTTCACCAGCACGTCGACCCCGCCGTACGCGCTGGTCGCGGCGTCGACCGCAGCCGCCCAGTCATCGGCGCTCGTCACGTCGTGCCGCACGAACACGCCACCGACCTCCTCGGCGACCCGCCGCCCCTTCTCCTCCAGCACGTCACCGATCACGACGCGCGCGCCCTCGGCGGTGAAGTGCCGGGCATGCGCCTTCCCCATGCCCCGGGCCCCACCGGTGATCAGCGCGACCTTGCCGTCGAGCCGCCCCATCGCGCCTCCCGCGGGTGAGAACCAAACGCTTGCTTGGTTCCTCACCCTAGCCCGGCAGTCAAGGCGCGATTGTTTAGTCCGAGCTATAGTCGTGTCCATGCCGGAAGGTTCGCCGCGCCGCTGGTCGATCAAGACCACCGGGGACGTCCGCGAGTGGTGCGAGCGCTGCGCCAGTCGGATCCCGAGGCCTACCGATCAGTGAACGTCGCCCTCGACATGCTCGCTGAGACGGGGCCCGGTCTTGGGCGTCCGTTGGTCGACACCTTGCAGCGGTCGAGTATCGGCAACCTCAAGGAGTTGCGGCCTCGATCCGGCCGCGACGTCGCGATTCGCATATTGTTCGTGTTCGACCCATGGTCACAAGCGGTGTTGCTGGTGGCCGGGAACAAGGCCGGTGCCTGGGCCCGGTGGTATAAGACAGCGATTCCGCTCGCCGAAGCGGCATATGGCGGTTGGCTTGCTGTGGAGACGAAACGGAGGGAGAACTCATGAGCGAGTTCCATGACTGGGATGACCTCCGTGCGGAGCTGCACGACGGGAACGACGATGCTCTGGCGGTCGAACGGGCTCGGACCGAGGCGTGGGTCAGCGCGTTTCACCTGGCCGAGGAGCGTAAGCGGCTCGGCTTGACGCAGCGCCAGGTCGCCGAACTTATGGGTGTCTCCCCGGGGCGGGTCAGTCAGATCGAGAACGGCGACCTCGACGTCAACGAGGTGGCCACGCTGAGCCGATACGCGCGGGCGCTGGGCGCCCGGATGCGGATCATCTTCGACTACGGCAACGACCTGCGGCAGATCGCCTGAGGCGGCGCCGGCCGGCGGTCAGCGGGCGGTGATGCCGTCGAACAACAGGCGGAGCAGGCCGTCGACGATCTGCTCGTCGGTCCAGGCGTTCTTGGACTGGGCCCACGACGTGGGGATCCAGAGGATGTCGCGGAGCAGCCGGTAGGTGAGGCGGGTGTCCAGGTCGGCTCGGAAGAGGCCGGTCTGCCTGCCGCGGTCCAGCTGGTCGATCCAGGTCTGCTCGATCTCCTTCATGGCGGTTCGCAGGTAGGCGAAGCGGGGCTGGGCGCTGAAGTACGTCCAGTCGTTCTGCAGCATGGTCAGCGCCGCCCGGTGCCGGCTCAGCGTGGCGGTGCTGGACCGCACGATCTGTTCGATTGCGGTGCGCGGGTCCGGCTCGGTGGCCGCCGCGCGGTAGCCGGCCAGGACGTCGTCGAGGAATGCGCTGAGCAGCTCGTCGCCGATCGACTCCTTGGAGTCGAAGTGGTGGTAGAGGCTGCCGGAGAGGATGCCCGCCGCGTCCGCGATCTCCCGGACGGTGGTGGCCCGGAAGCCCTTCTCGGCGAACAGGTCACCGGCGAGCTGGACCAGGTGCGTCCGCCGCTCGGAATTTCTCGGAGTCGTCACCGGGCCATTATGCGTGCCACCCAAACGCTTGCTTGGTGCACCTCGCATGACTAGCGTAGAACGCGTTCTAATTTTCGAGGGGGTGCCGGGATGCGCGCGGCGGTTCTGCACACGATCGGGGACGAGAAACTCGACATCCGGGACGACGTGGCGGTCCTCGGGCCCGGCCCCGGCGAGGTGCGCCTGCGGGTGCGCGCCTCCGGCGTCTGCCACTCCGACCTGTCCGCGCTGAACGGCGCGCTGCCACAACCGGTGCCGGCGGTGCTCGGCCACGAGGCGGCCGGCGACGTCATCGAGGTGGGCGACGGGGTGGACGACCTGACGCCCGGCGACCGGGTGGCGGTGAACTGGCTGCCCGCCTGCGGCACGTGTGCGCACTGCCGGCGTGGCGAGACCTATCTGTGCATGACGCACGTGATGGCCGGCTACGTGATGCCCCGCTTCACCGCCGGCGACCTGCCGATCTTCGGGATGGCCGGCTGCGGCGCGTTCGCCGAGGAGATGGTGGTGCCCCGGGCCGGCGCCGTGCGGATCGGCGACGACGTGCCCTACGAGGTGGCCGCCCTGATCGGCTGCGGTGTCACGACCGGCGTGGGCGCGGTGATCAACACGGCGCGGGTGCGGCCCGGCGACACGGTCGTGGTGATCGGGTGCGGGGGTGTCGGCATCGCCGCGGTGCAGGGCGCCCGGGTGGCCGGCGCGGCCGTGATCGTCGCGGTGGACACGGTGGCGGCCCGGCACGAGACGGCCCGGCGGTTCGGCGCCACCCACAGCTGCGATCCGGACCAGCTCGGCGACCTGTCCACCGAGGTCACCGGCGGCGAGGGGTTCGACTACGCGTTCGACGTGGTGGCCGTGCCGCAAACCCTGCGCACCGCGTGGACGGCCTGCCGCCGGGGCGGATCCGTGGTCGTGGTCGGTGCCGGGCGGGCCGACCAGTTCATCGAGTTCAGCCCGTTCGAGCTGCTCTTCGAGGGAAAGACGATCATTCCTTCGCTGTACGGGTCGGCGGACCCGCCCCGTGACTTCGGGCGGCTGCTGGCGCTGTGGCGAGCCGGCCGGCTCGACATCGAGGGCATGATCAGCCGGCGGATCCGGCTCGATCAGGTCGGTGACGCGCTGGCGTCGCTCGGCAGCGGCGAACTGATCCGCCAAGTGATCGTGCACGACTGATGCGCCGGGCTCACTGATGCGCCGGGATTCCTGATGCGACTGGGCATCCAGATCGGCTACAGCGGTCAGGGATTCGCCGACGCGGTCGACGAGGTCTGCGACTGCGAGGAGGCCGGGGCCGAGCTGGTCGTGGTTCCCGAGGCGTACAGCTTCGACGCGGTCAGTCAGCTGGGCTTCCTCGCGGCCCGGACACGGCGGATGGGGCTCGCCTCCGGGGTGATGCAGCTCTTCACGCGCACCCCGACGCTCACGGCGATGACCGCGGCCGGCATCGACTATGTCTCCGGCGGCCGGTTCGCGCTCGGACTCGGCGCGTCAGGTCCACAGGTGATCGAGGGGTTCCACGGGGTGCGGTATAACGCTCCGATAGCCCGTACCAGGGAGGCTGTGGAAATCTGTCGCAGGGTGTGGCGGCGCGAGACGCTGGTCTTCGAGGGCGACCACTACCGGGTGCCGCTGCCGGGGGAGTACGGGAAGCCGCTCAAGCTGATCAACCGGCCGGTGCGGTCACGGATCCCGGTGCTGCTGGCCGCGATGGGACCGCGCAACGTGGCGCTGGCCGCGGAGATCGCCGAGGGGTGGCAGGCGCTCTTCTTCGATCCGCGCGCCGCCCGCCGGGTGTTCGGCGACGCGCTCGCCGACGGACTCGCGAGGCGTGATCCCGCGCTGGGTCCGCTGGACGTCTCGGTGCCCGTACCCTTTGCTCTCGCGGAAGCGACACCCGCGCTGCTCAGCGCGCATCGGGCGCAGCTCGCGCTCTACCTCGGCGGGATGGGCGCCCGGGGGCGCAACTTCTCCAACGATCTGATCAAACGGTACGGGTACCCGCGCGAGGCCTCGCTGATCCAGGATTTGTTCCTGAGCGGACGGAAGGCGGAGGCCGCGGCCGCGGTGCCGGACGATCTCGTCGCGGCCACGTCGCTGGTGGGGTGCCCGGACGACGTGCGGCGCCGCCTCGACGAGCTGGAAGCCGCCGGGGTGACGACGCTGCTGGTGTCGCCACTGGCCGCCACCCGGGCCGAGCGGGTGAAGGACGTCGCGGCGCTGCGCTCCCTCCTGGCTTAGAAGAAACCCCCGTCGATCATGTCCGACGCCGTCTTCCACCAGGGCGTCGAGCCGATCGTGTCGGTTCCCTGTGCGCCCGCCATGAGCCTGCGGATTCTCCGGAATGCCGGGAAACGCCCGCTTAGGGTGAGCCCCATGAGAATTCCGAAGAACCTGACGAAACGGGTTGCCGTGGCCGCGTCGCTCGCCGCCGGTCTCGCCGCGCCGGTGGCCGTGCCGATGGTGAGCCCCGCGGCTGCCGCGCCGGCGCCGTCCGTCGCGGTGCCGCCACCGCCGGAGCCGGTGGTGGCGCAACTCGCCGAGGCGCTGCTGACCGAGAAGGATCTGGGAAAGGGGTGGGCGGCCTTCGACGGGGAGCTGATGGACGACGCGCTGCCGGGGATGCTGGAGCCGGGCATGAAGGGTGGGGATCCGTGCACGGTTCCGGAGTCGCCGCCGCTCAAGGACGTGGTCGAGCCGCCGAAGGGCAAGCCCGATCCGGCCGGCCCGTCGCCGGTGAAGGGGAAGCCGCCGGTCGGCGGCCGGTCCGGGGACGAGGTGAGCCTTGAGTACGCGGCCTTCCTCAAGGACGCCGAAGGATCGATGCTCCTCGAGACCATCGCGGGCACCGGCAGCAAGCGGGCTCGCACACTCGTCGAGGACACCCGGGAGATGCTGAAGCGCTGTCCCACGATCCGGACCACGTCGCTGACGATGACGATGTCGCCGCTGACGAAGTTCCCGAAGCTGGGTGACGACTCGCAGGCGATCGACTTCGTGGCCACGGTGAAGGACGGTGCGGTGGAGATCGCCGTACCCGGCAAGATGTCCGTCGTCGCGGTCGACGAGGTCTATCTGACCGTGACACTGGTCGGCGCGGAGGAGCCCGAGCGCGGCGACCTGAAGAAGTTCACGAAGCGCGCCCTGCACAAGATCGACAAGGTCCTCTGAAATATTGAGATGCTCCGTGGTGATCGCTTCCGTAGGCTCTGGAGCAGAGGCCTAGCCCGGGCATACTTCGCCACTCACTTTTAATGAAAAAGCCCGGGCACTCTCCTCATTGTCGGCGTCGCATCGCGGCGCCGATTTCAATTCTGTGGCGAGCGGGGGTGCACATGGATGCGCTGGAACGTATCGGATTCGACCGCCTGGGACTGGTCGTGACGCCGAGGTGTGTCGCCACGCCCGCCGTGTCCGCGCCGCTGCTCGCCGAGTTCGCGCACGCCGGCGTGCGGTTCGCCAACCCGGAGGAGATCACCGACGGCCTGGCCGGGCCGCACCGCGAGCTGATCGCGCACATCCGGGCCAAGCGCGGCGACAAGGGTACGTACGCGCCGCTGTTCCGTGGTTTCCCGGAGCGGCTGCCGCAGTACGACGACGCGGCGTTCCGGTTCGTGATGGCGCGGGTCCGCCTTCTCACCGGCGACGACGACTGGGAGCGGGCTCTGGACTTCAGCCGTTTCGACTGGTGGCCGGCCTCCTCGATCCCGCAGGACGAGGCCCGTTCCGCCGCCGACCGGCGCGCGCAGGCGATGCTGCCCCGCGACAGCCGGATCGAGTGGATCACCGTGCGCCTGGTCGGCCGGCCGGAGCTGGAGGAGCGGCTGACCGCCTGGATGCGGGACTGCTTCACCAGCGCGGCGTCGCTGCGCGAGGACGTGCGCAGCGACCTCGGCGTGCTGGTGAACCTGCTCGGGGTGGACGGCATCGAGATCGCCGACGTCCGGTTCCGGGAGAACCGCACGCTGCTGTTCGAGCTGCTCTGGACGCTTGACCGCCGGCGCCTGCCGTACACCGGCGCCACGCCGGACGACCTGCTGCGCCTGTTCGCGGCGCTGACCGGTGGCGACATCAGCCTCGCCGGGCCGATCAGGTTCCCGCGCCTGTCCCGCGCCGACCGCCGCATCGTGATCAACATGCTTGAGGCGAGCGACCGGCTCGGCGACGTCTTCCGCCGGCGCGGCCTGTGGCTGGCGATCGACCGGGGCCTGCACGTCGGCGAGTTCCGCGCGCCTCGGGTGCGTGACACGTTCGCGCTGCTGCGGGAGACCCGCCACGACTACACGGCGTTCCCGTCCCGGTTCGAGCGGACGCTCGCCCGCGACCACACCGCCGCGGTGCGCCTCGCCGCTGCCGAGGCGCCCGGCCTGCTCGGCCGGGGCCTGCGCCGGCTGGCCGCCCTCGCGGGCGGCGACGACGAGCGGGCCGCGCTGGTCGGCGCGATCGCCGAGGCCGGCGAGCGGATCCCGCTGCGGGTGCTGCTGGCTGCCCGGGCACAGCTCGCTGACAACGGCCGCACGTACCCCCGCGTGGTCTTCGGCAAGGACGGCTCGTCGCTGCCGATCGTGCGGGAGCCGGGCCACCTCGCCGTGCCGAAGGACTTCCGCGCGGCGCTGCTGGCCGCGATCGACAGCGCGGTGGACGCGCGGATCGCGGCGAAGGGTGACTGGTCCGCCGAGACCGTCTGGATCGAGCCGGGCCTGGACCGCCTGCTGCTGCCGGACCAGCTGCGTGCCACCGCGCAGGGCCTGATCCAGGTGGAACGCGGCAGCCGGCTGCCGGTCGGTGACGCCGCGGTGGTGCGGCTGTTCGTGCACTGGCGTGAGGCCGGCGAGCGCAGCGACCTCGACCTGTCGTGCGTGGCGCTGGACGAGCGGTTCCGGATCGTCGACCAGGTCTCCTGGACGAACCTCGGCAACGGGGTGATGACGCACTCCGGCGACCTCACGTCGGCGGAGAACGGCGCCGAGGAGTTCCTCGACATCGACCTGGCCAAGGCGATCAAAATAGGTCGCAAGCGGGGATGGCGCTACCTGGTGCCGGTGATCTTCCGCTATGCCGGGCCGACGTTCGAGGCGCTCGCCGAGGCGTACACCGGATGGATGCTGCGCACCGACGCGACGAGCCGCAACCGGGTGTTCGACCCGGCCACGGTGGCGAACGCGTTCCCGCTGACCGGGCGTAAGCGGTATGCCGTGCCGATGCTGCTCGACCTGGAGAGCGGCGAGGTCCTCTATGTCGACGTCTACCTGAACGCGCCGCCGCGCGCCCGGGTGGAGAAGGACAGCCAGGACGTGGCGCTGCTGGTGGCGGCGGTCGCGGCCCGCCGCCGGACGAAGGTGAACATCGCGGCGCTGGCGCTGACCCATGTGTTCTCCCGCGGCGCGACGCTTGTCGACGACCCGGCAAAGGCGACGATCACTTTCGGTACGGGGGAGGGCCGCACCTATGACGTGCTGCGCCCCGAGAAGCTGCTCGCCGACCTCCTCTGAGCCACGGCGGTTTCCGGGCATTCAACCTAGATTCCTAGGACGCCGGGAGCTGCGGAGGCCGCGGTCATGCCCGGCGCACCGGAGCGGCGGTCCCGCCCTGAGCGGGGTCCCACCTTTGAGCCGGGAACGGCAGCCACGCGGGTGAGCCGGTGCGCGTAGTCAGGGCCCGTCATCGGGCAATGCCACTCAACTTAAGTTGGTCACCCGGATCGCCCCGTCGCCCGCTGGGTGAAGGAGTCGCCGGGTCTACGTCCGGGCGGCTCATCGAACCCAGCCCGCGTCACGATGGGTGACTGTCTACGGGGAGCGCTACGGGGTGTGCGGCATTCTGCGGGGCCTCCCACGTCTGCGGCTTTCCGCGAAGTGCCGTCTCTATCCCGGATGCCGCTCGCTGAGTGGCGGCCACCGCGCCGAACGGTGCCGCGTGCCCGAATTCCACACGCTCCGTGCGGACGTCGGCCCATCGTGGGGAGTTTCGGCGCTTCGCGGGCCTCGCTTGGTGGTAGATCGTGGAGCGCCGAAGGTCGGCTGGCGCTCAGCGTTGCCCTGCCAGCGTGTGAGAGCACTGCTAGCCAGCTGGCCGGGATGAGCTGGCTCCCGGTGCTGTCCAGAGGGTGCTTCAGCAGCACTGACCACCAGCCGGACCAGCCGGCTCCCCGTGCTGTCGGGCGTGTTGAGTTCGGGTCCGCTCCGCGCCCGAACTTCACACGCTGCGCGGGGCGCCGGCTGCGTGGGGAGTTGTGGTGCGGATTGGACCCGAACTTCACACGCTGCGCGGGGAGCCGGCTGCGTGGGGAGTTGTGGTGCGGATTGGACCCGAACTTCACACGCTGCGCGGGGCGCCGGCTGCGTGGGGAGTTGTGGTGCGGAGCGGGCCCGAACTTCACACGCTGCGCGGGGCGCCGGCTGCGTGGGGAGTTGTGGTGCGGAGCGGACCCGAACTTCACACGGTGTGGGGTTGCCTGGAGGAAAAGCGGTACCACGCCGGGGTGTACGGGATTCCACGGTGCTCTACGCGCACCTCGTGGGCAGCCGGCGCTCAACGCGTACGCAGGCCTGCTCTTCTGATCGTCGCTATTCGATCCAGACGACTTCGATGTGCGTGGGGTCGTCGTGGTCGGTGACGCAGCGGAACGTGGCGCCGGGGCGGACCACCGCGGCCTGCGCCGAGGTGAGCGCCTTGCGCACTGTCGCGTCGTAACCGGGTGAGCCGTCGTCGGGCTGCACGTGCAGGTCGACCTGGTAGACGTTGTCGTTGTCGAACGTCACGTTGGTGACCGTGACTGATCGGACCGTCGCGGTGCAGGGGCGGCCGGCCGTGATGTGCCCGTCGCCGATCTCGTCGGCGTCGATGAGGCGGCTCGTCAGCCAGGCGATGCCGCCGACGACGCCGAGGGTCAGGGCGAGGATGCTCATGGGCAGCAGCCAGCTCAGGTAACGCTGTCGCCTCATCCGGTCTCTCCCCGTTCGTGCCAGGTTCTTCGCAGCCTTTCACCCGCCGTCGCAGGCGTGTCCGGGGCTCGCAGGTCGGAGCGTAATGGGGTTTCCTGGAGGAAAGCTGCGCCCGCGCTCATGCCGGTCGGACACGGGCGGCACAGGACATTCATAGGCTCCGCTGTTTGCATGGTGCCAAGCAATCGGCACATTGCGGAGGAAACGTGAGTTCAACGTATCAGGGGCGCCGCCTTCCGAATCCGGACGAGGAGGTGTTCGACCAGGGGCTCGGCTTCGACCTCGGCACTCTGCTGGGCCGCCGGCAGGTCCTGCGCGCGTTCGGCGTCGGCGCGGCCGCCCTCGGGCTCGCGGCGTGCGGCACCGAGTCGTCGGATTCCGCCTCGCCGGCGTCGTCGTCGAGCGCCTCGGCCGGGGAGATCCCGGACGAGACCGCCGGTCCGTATCCCGGCGACGGGTCGAACGGGCCGGACGTGCTGGAGCAGAGCGGGGTCGTCCGCAGCGACATCCGCTCCAGCTTCGGTGATTCCACGACTACGGCGGAGGGCGTACCGATGACCCTCGAACTGCAGGTCAAGGACCTGGCCAACGGCGGTGCGGCGTTCGCCGGGGCGGCCGTCTACGTGTGGCACTGTGACCGGGCCGGCGGGTACTCGATGTACTCCGACGGCCTCACCGAGGAGAACTACCTGCGCGGCGTGCAGATCGCCGACGACTCCGGGAAGGTCACGTTCACCAGCATCTTCCCGGCCTGCTACACCGGCCGGTGGCCGCACGTCCACTTCGAGGTCTACCCGAGCCAGGCGGACATCACCGACTCGGCGAAGGCGATCGCGACCTCGCAGGTGGCGCTGCCGAAGGACACCTGCGAGACGGTCTACCAGCAGGCCGGGTACGAGGCGTCGGTCACGAACCTGGCGCAGGTCACGCTGGACAGCGACAACGTGTTCGGCGACGACAGCGGCGCGAGCCAGCTGGGTACCGTGACCGGCGACGTGAGCAGCGGTTACGCGGTGTTCCTGTCGGTGGGCGTGGACACCCGGACGACGCCTGTCGCGGGCGCGGCTCCGGCCGGTGGCGGCGGGCCGGACGGTGGCGGGCCGGATGGTGGCGGGACTCCGCCGTCGGGGGCTCCGGGTGGTGGCGGCCCGGGTGGCACGCCGCCGTCCGGGGCTCCGGGCGGTGCGGGGACGCCGCCGAGCGGTGCGCCGCCGGCGGTCTGACCGTCCGTTTCCGACCATCGCAGCGCCGCGCGGAGCCGACTCCGCGCGGCGCTGACGTATTGACAATTGTCGCTGAAAACGATCCTCTGACGAGTGGTCATCCACGTCTTGGAGGTGGGTTCGATGCGGCGGCTCAGCACCCTGCTCGTTGCGGCGGTGGTCACGACGGCGGCCTTCACCGGCCCGGCGGACGCCGGCGGTGGCGGTGGCGGGGCGGGCGGTGGCGGCTCAGCCTGGGTGGGCACCTGGAGCACAGCGGTGACCGGTGCCGCGCTGCCGCCGCAGCCCGCGACGGTCTTCCAGGATCAGACGCTGCGGCAGATCGTGCACGTCAGCACCGCCGGCAGCGAGCTGCGGGTCCGGCTGTCGAACGAGTACGGCACCGAGCCGCTCGTGGTCGGCGAGGCCCGGGTGGCCCGTCGTCCGGCCGGGGCCACCGGCTCGGAGATCGTGCCCGGCTCCGACCGCCCGCTGCGGTTCGGCGGCCGGGGATCGATCTCGATCCCGCCCGGCGCGCCGGCGCTCAGCGACACGGTGCGGCTCTCCGTTCCGGCGCTCTCCGACCTGGTGATCAGCATCTATCTGCCCGGCCGCACACCCGCGTCGACGGTGCACGGCTCGGCGTTCCAGCGCAACTTCGTCGCGGCCGGCAACGTCACCCGGGCGGCCGCGCTCAGCGGGGCGACCGAGACGACGTCCTGGCACTTCCTGTCCGGGGTGAGCGTGACAGGTCCGGCCCGGTCCGGCGCCGTGGTGGCGTTCGGCGACTCGATCACCGACGGCGCGATCACCACCGTCGACGCCAATCACCGCTGGCCGGACTTCCTGGCGCGCCGGCTGCAGGCCGACCGGTCGTCGCGACACCTCGGCGTGCTGAACAAGGGCATCGGCGGCAACCGGATCCTGCACGACGGCAACACGCTGCCGGACACGCCGTTCGCCGGGATCGGCCCGCTTTTCGGTGACAGCGCGCTGAGCCGGTTCGATCGAGACGTGGCCGCGCAGCCGGGCGTCCGGTACGTGGTGGTGCTGCTCGGGATCAACGACATCGGCCAGCCCGGCTCGACGTCGCCGGTCTCCGAGACGGTGAGCGTCGAGGAGTTGATCGGCGGGTACCGGCAGATGATCGCCCGGGCGCACGAGCGCGGCCTGCTGATCTACGGCGCGACGCTGACGCCGTTCGCGGACACCACGATTCCCGGGTACTACAGCGCCGCCAACGAGGCGAAGCGCCAGGCGGTGAACGCGTGGATCCGGTCCAGCGGGGAGTGGGACGCGGTGATCGACTTCGACCGGGCGGTGCGGGATCCGGCTCAGCCGCTGCGCATGCTGCCGGCGTACGACAGCGGCGATCACCTGCACCCGAACGACGCCGGGATGCAGGCGATGGCCGAGGCGATCCCGCTGCGGCTCTTCACCCGCAGCGCCGCCGCCGTGCCCGCCTTCTAGAGGACCTTCGTGCCGTACATCTCGCCGAGGGGGTCCGCGATCAGCTCGATGCGGGCCCCGTCGGGGTCCTGGAAGTAGACCGAGACGCCGCTGTGGACGGCGTGCTCCACCCCGGCCTCGGCGAGCCGGGCGACGAGGGTGTCCCAGCGGGCCGGGTCGACCGAGATGGCCATGTGGTGCAGGCCGCCGAGGACCTCCGCGTACGGGCCGAGGCCGAGCCCGGGCAGGTCGAAGAAGGCCAGCAGGTTGCCGTTGCCGATGTCGAAGAAGAAGTGTGACGAGCCGGGGTAGTCGCGGTTCTCGATCAGCTCGGTGAGCGGGAAGCCGAGCAGATCCTGGTAGAACCGGACGGTGCGCTCGACGTCACCGCTGATCAGCGCGGTGTGGTGCAGCCCGCGGGCGGTGGAGGCGGGCCGGTCGGCCGCCGGGCGCAGGTAGGCGTCGCGGATGCGGTGGCGATCCGCTTCGAGCTTCGCGAGGTCGGTGTCGCTCATGGGTACGAGCTTGCCCTGCCCGGGCCGGTGGGCGGAAGGTTTCCCGCGGGTCCGTGACCGTTATCGATGCGACGCGTTCTCCGGAGGGTTACAGCACGGTAAAATGACCCGGCTGGGAGCGCTCCCACAGCTCCCATCCTGACTCCGCAGGAGGACCTGTTGCGTTACGGGCACTTCGACGACGACCAGCGCGAATACGTGATCGACCGGCCGGACACCCCATTGCCGTGGATCAATTACCTCGGCACCGATGCCTACTTCGGCATCATTTCCAACACCGCCGGTGGGTACTCGTTCTATCGCGACGCCAAACTGCGCCGGCTCACCCGGTACCGGTACAACAACGCTCCACTGGACGTCGGCGGACGCTACGTCTACGTCCGTGACGACGAGACCGGCGACTACTGGTCACCCTCCTGGCAGCCCACCCCGGAGCGGGAACTGACCGGGTACGAGTGCCGGCACGGCCTGTCCTACACGAAGATCGCCTCAAGCCGGGGCGGGATCCGCGCCGAGACCCTCTACTTCGCGCCGCTGGGGGAGACCCTCGAGGTGTGGCGGGTCCGGGTGACGAACGACCGGGACACCACGGCCGAGCTGTCCCTCTTCTCGTCGGTGGAGTTCTGCCTCTGGGACGCCCAGGACGACGCCACGAACTTCCAGCGCAACTACTCGATCGGCCAGGTCGAGGTGGCCGGCGGCGTGATCTATCACAAGACCGAGTACCGGGAGCGGCGCGACCACTTCGCCTACTTCGCCTGTTCCGAGGAGATCGCCGGATTCGACACGTCGCGGGACTCGTTCCTCGGCGCCTACCGGGGATACGACCGTCCGGCGGCCGTCGAGAACGGCGCGGCCGGCGACTCGATCGCGCACGGCTGGCAGCCGATCGGCAGCCACCATGTCCGGCTCACCCTCGCGCCCGGCGAGACCCGCGAAGTGAACTTCGTGCTGGGCTACGCGGAGAACCCGAAGGACGCCAAGTTCGACCCGCCCGGCTCGCAGACACTGAACAAGACCTCGGTCACGCCGGTGATCGAGCGGTGGCTGCGGCCGGAGACGGTCGATCGGGGATTCGCCGATCTGCGCGCGTACTGGGACGACCTGCTGGAGAAGATTCAGGTGCGGACCCCGGACGGCGACACCGACCGGATGGTGAACATCTGGAACGCGTACCAATGTCTGGTCACCTTCAACATGAGCCGGTCCGCCTCGCTCTACGAGTCCGGCATCGGCCGCGGCATGGGGTTCCGCGACTCCAACCAGGACCTGCTCGGTTTCGTGCACATGGTCCCGGAGCGCGCCCGGCAGCGGATCCTGGACATCGCGGCGACCCAGAAGGAGACCGGCGGGGCCTACCACCAGTACCAGCCGCTCACCAAGCGCGGCAACAACGACATCGGCGAGGGCTTCAACGACGACCCGCTGTGGCTGGTCCTCGGCGTCGGCGCGTACCTGAAGGAGACCGGCGACACGGCTTTCCTCGATCAGCCGGTGCCGTTCGACAACGCGCCGGGCAGCGAGGTGCCGCTCTTCGAGCACCTGCGCCGGTCGTTGCAGTACACCCTGGACCGGCTCGGCCCGCACGGGCTGCCGCTGATCGGCCGGGCCGACTGGAACGACTGCCTCAACCTGAACTGCTTCTCCGACACCCCGGGCGAGCCGTTCCAGACCACCGAGAACGCACACGGCGGGGTCGCCGAGTCGGTGTTCATCGGCGGGCTGTTCGTGCTCGCCGCGAAGGAGATGGCCGGGATCGCGGCCCTGCACGGCACGGACGGCGAGAAGTACCGGGCGGCCGCCGAGAAGATGGCCGGCACTGTCGCCGAGCACGGCTGGGACGGCGCCTGGTTCCGCCGGGCGTACGACTTCCACGGCAACGTGATCGGCTCGGGCGAGAACGACGAGGGGCAGATCTTCATCGAGCCGCAGGGCATCTGTGTGCTCGGCGGGGTCGGCCTGGACGACGGCCTGGCGGTGAAGGCCCTGGACAGCGTGGCGGAACGGCTCGCCACGCCGCACGGGATCGTGCTGCAGCAGCCCGCGTACTCGGGCTATCGCATCGAGCTCGGTGAGATCTCGTCGTATCCGCCCGGATACAAGGAGAACGCCGGCATCTTCTGCCACACCAACCCGTGGATCATGATCGCCGAGGCGATGACCGGCAACGGCGACCGCGCGTTCGACTACTACCGGCGGCTCAACCCGTCGGCGCGCGAGGCGATCAGCGAGGTACACCGCTGCGAGCCGTACGTCTACGCCCAGATGATCGCCGGAAAGGACGCGCCGACGCACGGCGAGGCCAAGAACTCCTGGCTCTCCGGCACCGCCGCCTGGAACTTCGTGGCGATCACCCAGTGGATCCTCGGCATCCGGCCCGAGTTCACCGGTCTGCGGGTCGACCCCGTGCTGCCCACCGGCTGGACGGGTTTCGAGGTGAGCCGCAGGTTCCGCGGGGCGACGTACCAGATCGCGGTCCCGGAGAACGGCCGCGTCACCCACCTGGAGATCGACGGCGCCCGCGTCGAGGGGAACCTCATCCCGCTGGCCGAGCCGGGCGCCGTCGTCCGGGTGACCGCCCGCACCGGCGGCTAGCTCACCCCTTCACCACGCTGCGCTGCCTGCCGAGGCCGGCGATCTCGATCTCCACGACGTCGCCGGCCTTCAGGTAGGGGAACCGCCCGGAGAGCGCCACCCCCTCCGGCGTGCCGGTGTTGATCAGATCGCCGGGTTCCAGCACGGTGAAATGCGACAGGTGCCAGATCAGGAACGCCACGTCGAAGATCATGTCGGCGGTGCTGGAGTCCTGCCGCGGCTCGTTGTTCACCCACGAGCGCAGGCGCAGCGGGAAGGTGAGCTCGTCCGGGGTGACCAGCCACGGCCCGAGCGGGTTGAACGTCTCGCAGGACTTGCCCTTCGACCACTGGCCGCCGGAGCGCTGCAGCTGGTAATCCCGCTCGGAGATGTCGTTGGACACCACGTACCCGGCGATGTGCTCCAGCGCCTGCTCGGGCGAGTCCAGGTACCGGGCGGTACGGCCGATCACGATGCCGAGCTCGGCCTCCCAGTCGGTGCGGGCCGAGCCGGGCGGCAGCAGGACGTCGTCCTCCGGCCCGATCACGGTGTTCGGCGCCTTGTAGAAGACGATCGGCTCGGCCGGCGGCGTCCCGCCGGACTCCGTGACGTGCGCGGCGTAGTTCTGGCCGATGCCGAGGACCGCACCGGGACGGGCGATGGGGGCGCCGATCCGGCTGCTGTCCACGAACGCCGGCGGCAGGTCCGCCGGGTCGCCGCGGAACCCGCCGGAGGCGAGGAACGCGGCGTCGATGTCGGGGGTCACTCCGGAGAGGTCGAACAGGGTTCCGCCGGCGCTGAGCACCGGCCGTTCGTGGCCGGGTGGGCCGACCCGTAGATATCGCAAGGCAGCTCCGATCAGGGGACGGGGATTTCCGGGTCCAACAGCCAGGCATCGGACAGATCGCGCCACAGGGCGGCGGGGATCGGCAGCCGCGCCATCGCCACCGCATCCGAGGCCTCCGCCGCCGAACGCATCCCGACCAGCACCGCGGCGACCGCCGGATGCGCGAGCGGGAACTGCAGGGCGGCCGCGCGCAGCGGCACGCCGTGCCGGTTGCAGAGCCGGGCCATCGCCCGGGCGCGGGCCACCACCCGCGACGACGCGGGCCGGTAGTCGTATGTCGTCGTCTGCCAGGGATCCGCGAGCACCCCGGAGTTGTAGACACCGCCGACGATCACCGAGATGCCGCGGCGCCGGCACTCCGGCAGCAGATCGGCGAGACCGGACTGGTCGAGCAGCGAATAGCGGCCCGCCAGCAGGACGCTGTCGAGAAGCCCGGTGCGGGCGAGATCGGTCAGCATCGCGGACTGGTTCATGCCTGCCGAGATCGCTCCGACGGCGCCCTCCCGGCGCAGCTCGGCGAGCTCCGGAAGCGCGCTCGTCACCGCCTCGGCATAGTGGTCATCCGGATCGTGCAGGTGAAGAACATCGGTCCGGTCCAGGCCGAGCCTTTCCAGGCTTTCCCGGTACGAGGAACGGATCCCCTCGCGAGAGAAGTCGAACGCGACGCCCGGCCCGGCCGTCTCGGCCCACATGCCGGTGACCTCACGGGGCTCCGGGACGGACGATCCTGCGGTGATCCGCCGTCCCGCCTTGGTCGCGATGGTGTACTTGGCCCGCTCCCGTTTGCGCAGGGCGGCGCCGGCCCGCCGTTCGGAGAGACCGGCGCCGTACAGCGGCGCGGTGTCGAAGAATCGCACACCGAGCCGCCACGCTTCGTCGATTGCCGCGACCGCCGCCTCGTCGCCGACCGGGGCGAAGAGCCCGCCGATCGGGGCCAGACCCATGCCGAGCCGGGTGACCGTGACGCCGGTGCCGCCGAGTTCCACATTCTCGAACGGGTCCACCCGCATTGTTTAACGGTGATCGATGTCCGGGTCAACCATTTCGGGCCGTTTTCCCGACGCAGAGTGCGCGCTCCATTGCTCAGGGTCGCCAGAAATCGGGTCGCCGGGAGCAGGATCGCCGGGTTCAGCGCAGCCGGCTTCTTCAGCGCAGCCGGGTTGGTCAGCGCAGCCGGGGGAGCACCTTCGCGCCGAAGGCCTCCACGAACGGACCGAGATCCTGCCCGACGTGGTGCAGGTAGATGCGCTCGAAGCCGAGCTTCGCGTACCCGCGGAGCCACTCGACGTGCCGCTCCAGATCCGCCGAGATGTTCACGACCTGGCGCACCTGGTCGACCGTCACCCCGGCCGACACCACGTCGAACTCCTCGGCGGTGGCCATGTCCCAGCAGACCGGCGGCGTGAAGATGTTGCTGCGCCACTGGTCGTGGGCGATCTCCTCGGCCTCCGCCTCGGACGGCGCCCAGGACAGGTGCACCTGCAGGCAGATCGGGCCGCGGCCGCCCGCATCCCGGTACGCGGAGATCATCTCCCGGAGCCGCTCCTCCGGGGCGTTGACAGTGACCAGGCCGTCTGCCCACTCGGCGGACCGCCGGGCCGTCTCCACGCTCACCGCCGCGCCGATCAGCGGCGGCGGCGTCTCCGGGCGGGTCCACACCCGGGCCCGGTCGACGGTGATCAGGCCGTCCCGGGACACCTCCTCCCCGGCCAGCAGGTCCCGGATGACGTCCACGCACTCCCGCAGCCGGGCGTCGCGGACCTCCTTGCGCGGCCAGGCGTCACCGGTGATGTGCTCGTTGCTGAACTCGCCGCTGCCGAGCGCGGCCCAGAACCGCCCCGGATACATCGAGCCGAGCGTGCCGATCGCCTGCGCGATCATCGCCGGATGGTAGCGCTGCCCCGGCGCGTTCACCACGCCGAACGACAGGTTGGTGGCCTGCAACGCGGCGCCAAGCCAGGACCAGGCGAAACCGGACTGCCCCTGGCGGGCGCTCCATGGGGAGAAATGGTCGGAGCACATCGCCGCGTCGAAGCCGGCGCGCTCAGCGGCGATCACCGCCTGCAGGAGGTCACCGGGCGGAATCTGCTCGTGGGAGGCGTGGATGCCGTACTCGGTCATGGTTTTCATGTACCCACTCCGGCGGCGGATCCTAACCCGGCGCCATCACCATGATGCCGAGGCACATCTCGTCGCTCGTCCCCTCGCCCCACACCACGTAGCGCGGCGGCAGCGTCGTGAGCTGCGGCAGCCGCGTGCGCAGCCGCGCGTCGTGGGTGCAGGTCACCCGGGCCACGTCACCCCGGGCGACCGTCATCGGCTGCTTCAGGGGTACGAGGGCCTGGTTGTCGAAGTCGTAGGCGGGAACGTCGAGGACGGTCCGCGCCCTCGGGGTGCCCGGATTCAACTCGATCTTGATCGACCGGCCGAGCAGGTGCATGTGTCCCGCCGCCAGGTAGATCGTGCCGGCCTGCCCGATCGGCTGGTCGCAGTGCTGGGTGTTGCCGGCCTTGGGCGCCGCCCCGCCGTTGCACCACTGGTTGAGCATCCGGACCGTCTCGGCCGATTCCGCGCCGAACCGTTTCGCCACGTCGGCGATCGCGGTCTCCCGGTCACAGAGCGGGCCGCCGGCGCCGGGCTCGCACGGCAGCTCGATCGGCGCCTGCGCCAGCGCCGTCTCCAGCGGCGTGAGCCCCGCGTCACCGCCGGCCAGCCGCATCCGCATGCCGGACTGATCGCTGCCGGTCGTGTTCAGCAGGTTGTAGTGCACCTGCATGATCAATTTGCTGCCCGGCGGCATCGCGAATCCGAACCCGTCCGGCATCAGCGTCTCCCCGGCGCCGGGCGCCCAGTGCGCCACCCACGCGGTCTGTCCCCGCACCCCGGAGTCGCCGAAGCAGGTCCAGCCCTCGCGGCCGTCCGCCGCGTCCACCTCCGCCGCCTCCCCGGCCTGCTTCGGGTCGACCCGGTAGAAGATCGCGTGGTGCACGATCGCCGCGTTCTGCGGCAGGAAGCGGCTACCGGTCAGATAGGCGGTCTCGGTCAGCTGCGGGTCGACCAGGAAGCACCGGTACTCGTCGGTGCCGCCGTTCGGCGCGGCCGGGGTGTACGGCGTGGCCAGCCCGACGTCGACGAACCGCTCACCCTGCCGCAGCGGCGCCGGCGGCGGCGCGGCTGCGCCGGCGCTGTGCCCCGCGTGCGATCCGGGGCCGGACGCGGCGCCCGGCTCGGTCGCCGGTGTGGCGGCGGATTCCGCCGGTGGCGCGGCGGCGGGCTCCGTGGCCGGGCCGGAGCCGCACGCCGCCGTGGCGAGCAGCAGGGCGGCCGCTGCGGCGGCGAGCGCGGGACGGATGGATCTCATGACGGGCCTCCCCGGGCCGAGTGCGAGACCCGTCAATTCTCCCGATCGCGGCGGCGCCGGCGTGTCCGTTCCCCGGGCGCTGCGGCGTATCCGTTTCCCCGGGCGCTGCGGCGGATCCGTGACAAGTCCGGAGACGGGCCGCCGAACGATCATCTCACGGAGGCGGTCTCGACCGGCCTGGGCGCTTCGGCCGGCGGTGGCGGCCCGCTGTCGCCGCGGCCCAGGAAGAGGGCGACCACGGCGCAGAGCAGCAGGACGAGCAGGGCCAGCGACCCGGCCAGCACCCAGACCCAGGTGTTCCCCTTCCGGGTCGCCGCCGGCCGGGCAGCGGCATGGCCCGGGGCTGGATAGCCGGTGGCCGGGCTGCCGTGAGCGGCGAAGCCGGGGGCCGGGATGCTGCCGGTGGGTGTGTCGGCGGCCGCGGCGATGGCCTCCGGGTCGCCGAGGCGCTCCAGGACCGTACGCAAATGGGTCTCGGAATCGTCGGAGCTCTCGGCGCGCTCGATGGCGATGTGCTCCCGCAGGTCGCGCAGCAGCTCCTCCCGGCGGTCCGGCCGCAGGCCGGCGGCGGCACGCTCCACCCGTGCGAGATAGTCGGCGACGAGGTTGTCGGTCTGGGTCATGGCTGCTCCGTTCCGAGGATGCGATCGACGCCGGTGCGGAAGCTGACCCACTCGGTGCGGAAGTGGGCGAGGGCGGCCTCGCCGTCGGGGGTGAGGGTGTAGTAGCGCCGCGGCGGGCCGGCCGGAGCCTCACGCCAGGTGGTGGCGATCCGGCCGGCCCGCCGCAGGCGGGAGAGCAACGGGTACATCGTGCCCTCGCTCGTGGTCATGCCCAGCCCGGCGCTGAGCTGCCGCACCAGCTCGACGCCGTAGAGCTCGCGCTGGTCGAGCAGGGCGAGCACACAGAACTCGATGGTGCCCCGGCGCAGGGCGGTGGTCAGTGCCGCATCGTCACTCACGTCCACAAGGTACCTTGCGCTGCAAGGGTTCGTCGAGCCGTTTTCTTTTCGGCGGCGTGATCGGTAAGGTCTGCGTGCGCATTTACGGCCATTACCGAAGCGCAATTTAAGCCGCCCATAATCAAAAATTAAAACGACGAGGAAAAGACATGCGAACGTACGGTCGCGGCCGCCGGCTGATCGCGGGGGCGATCGCCCTGCTGGCGTTGGGAGCGTGCTCGACGAGTGGCCCGCAGGCGTCCGGCGCGGTCTCCCCGGACACCTCGGCCGACCCGGCTACGGCCGCTGTGAGCAGCGCGAACGCGTCGCCAGGCGGCTCCGTCGCGCCGGGCGCGAGTGCCGCCGCGAGCGCCGCCGCCGGCGCGCCAGCCGGCACCGGCCCGTCGGCGCGTCCCGGCGCCTCCGCCGCCGCGACGTCCGGGAAATGCGCACGCCCGGCCGGGCGCGCGCCGAAAGCGAAGGTGACCGAGGTGAAACTGCCGAAAGCGGTCGTCGGATACGGTGCCGAAGGTGACACCGACAAATTGCCGATGGCGTTGGCGGCCCGCCCGGACGGCACCTCGTGGATCGCCTGGACGGGCACCAACGGCAAGGTCAACCTCGGCCGGCTCGGCTGCGACGACAAGCTGACCGGCACACCCACCAGCTTCACCGGCATCGACCTGCAGGACGTGGCCGCCGACGCCACCGGCGGCGTCCTGCTGCTGACCCGCAAGGGCGCCTGCGGTGACGGGCCGCTCTGCGGTGGCGAGTCCAGCCCGTGCAACACCATGCACATGGTCCGGTTCGACAACTCCGGCAAACTGGTCTGGGAGCGGCAGGTCACCAACCTGACCGGCGGACGGCAGGGGTACGACGACGGCGCCCGCTTCATCTGGTGGTACCAGCACCACGGCCGGCTCGCGACCGACGGCAAGAACTGGGCGGCCTACTTCGGCGTCGCGATCACCGTGCGCAACGGCGACTGCGTCGACGTGCACCAGGGCGACCGGATGCAGGTGGTGAACGCGAACGGCAAGCTGGTCAGCGGGCACACTGACGCGTTCGAGGTCGGGTGCAGCCACGCGTGGACGTCACGGATCGTCTGGGATCCACGGGCGAAGAAGTTCGTGACGGTCTGCGCCACCGACAACGAGTGCCGGATCGCACAGCCGGACCCGTACCGGACCGTCGCGGCCGGGACGTGCGACGGCAGCCTGTTCAACGGTGACGTGGTGCTCGCGGCGACCAAGGGGTACTGGGCGGCGTGGAGCCAGGGCGGCTCGGTGCGGCTGGAGAAGTTCACCACCGGCACGTCGACGAGCACGATCCGGCCGGGGGTGTCGGCGGCGCACCCGCATCTGGTCGCCTACGGCAGCGGGCGGATGCTGCTGGCCTGGCAGTCGGGGTCGTCGACGGCGGTGCGGGCGTTCGACTCCGGTAGCGGCAAGGCGCTCGGCGGCACGGTGCGTGTCGCGGTCAAGGATCACGCTTACCAGGCCTTCAAGGGGTACGCCGACGGCAGCGTCGCGTACCCGGCCGCCGGCAGCTCGAGCACCACTGTGAAGATCGCCCGAATCCTCCCCATGACATGACACCCCGCGGCCCGCAGCCGCCGCGCCGCGCCGCGCCGCGCCGCGCCGCGCGGCGCGGCGGGCTGGGCCGGGGCTAGGCGGGGAAAGGGGTCCAGTTGACGTATTTGCCGGTTCGGTTGTCGCCTGAGGACTGGCCGCGCAGGCGGCGGTTGATCCAGGGGAGAACGTGCTCGCGGTAGTACCGCATCTCGGCCGCGAGGCTCTTCGTGCCGGCCGGGTCCGGCGCCACCACGTGGGCCTCGGTCGGGAAGCCCAGCGCGTCGAGCACCACGCTTGCCACCCGCCGGTGGCCGTTGGCGTTGAGGTGGAGGCGGTCCACCGACCAGTAGTGCGGCTTCTGGATCTCCTCGTCGTGGAACATGTCCACGAACGTGAGGTCGTACTGCTGCGCGAACTCGGCCACCGCCGTCGTCAGCGCCTCGCCCTTGGGCCGCATCCGGCTGCCGAACGGCAGGTGACCGGACGGGTCCGCGCCGCTGAGCAGCAGCACCCGCACCCCGGCGTCGAGGCAGCGCCGCACCGCCTGCTCGGTCAGGTGGACGAGGCGTTTCAGGTCGCCGCCCGGGCGCATCATGTCGTTGCCGCCGCCGTTGAGCGACAGCAGCGTCGGCAGCGGGGACAGCGACAGGGCCGCGTCCAGTTGCTGGGTGACGATCGGCTCCAGCAGCCGGCCACGGATGGCCAGGTTCGCGTACGAAATCGGTTTGCCCTCGCCCGCCGCGATGCCGGCGGCGACGAGATCGGCCCAGCCCCGCTCGCTGCCGTCGGGCAGCGTGTCGCCCAGCCCCTCGGTGAAGCTGTCGCCGATCGCGACGTACCTTGTCATTTACCGTTCTCCTACAGTTGTTGATCAGCTCTGACGCTACCCGGCGGGGGACCCGGGGTGATCGGCCAGGACCTGCCCTGGCAAGCTTGGCGGCCGTGGAAGCACTCCGGTTGGTTCTTCTCTTCATTCACCTCGTCGGCTTCGCGCTGCTGCTCGGCGGCGCCGTGGCGCAGCTGGTCTCCGGCACGTACCGGATCAGCAAGCCGGTGCTCTGGGGCGCGATCATCCAGCTGGTCAGCGGCCTGGGACTCGCGGCGCCGCTGCGGGGCGGCGGCGACAACGAGCCGGACCCGATCAAGCTCGGCGTCAAGCTGCTGATCGCGGTCCTCATCTTCATCATGGTCTTCATCCCGCGGAAGCGGGAGCAGGTCAACAAGGGTCACTTCATGGGCATCATCACACTGACAGTGGTGAATGCGGCGGTTGCCGTCTTCTGGCGCTGAGCGCACACGGGAGGGCAACTGCGGCCGGCGGCGCGTACGCTCGATCGCGCAGCCGGCGACCTCGCGTGATCACGTAAGATTTCGGGCCGCACGACCGCAACTGATGGGAGCCAAGGAGCACGATGCCGCTCACTCCAGCTGATATTCACAATGTCGCCTTCAAGAAGCCGCCGATCGGCAAGCGGGGCTACGACGAGGAGGAGGTTGACGCGTTCCTGGACGAGGTGGAGCAGGAGCTGATCCGCCTGCTCGAGGAGAACGGCGCACTGCGTGACCAGGCTCAGCGTGGCGGCGGCGCCCCACCCAGCGCGGCCTCGACGATGGTGCTCAACAACGAGTTCGCCGAGCTGGCCGCCCAGCTGGAGCGTCTGCAGGAGGCGCGGGCCCGCGCCGAGCAGAACGCGCGCAGCGTGCAGTCGCAGCTGGAGCGCGCCCGCGCCGAGGCGTCCAGCCAGAGCCAGGCGCTGGTTCCGGCCGGTGACGATGATCGCAATTCGCGGGTGCTGATGATGGCGCAGCGCACCGCCGACGAGCACATGCGCGACGCGCAGCGCGAGTCCGACACGCTGCTGACGAACGCGCAGAACAAGGCCGAGCAGCTGATGAGCGACGCTCAGCTGAAGGCCAGCACGATCGAGAGCGACGCCCGGCGCAACCACGCCGAGGCGATGGACGGGATCGCGGAGAAGCGGTCCGCCCTGCTCGACGAGATCGACCGGCTGGCTCAGCTCGCCCAGAGCTACCAGGAAGCGCTGACCAACCACGTCCAGCAGCAGCTGATGGACCTGACCAGCGCGCCGGACGGCCAGGTCTGAGAGTGTGCCCGGGGCCGTCGAGCCCCGGGCACGTCTTTTTTTACGGATTCATGTCGTACGCGCCGACGAGCGCGACGACCTGCTCCCACACCCGGTCGGTGCGGCCGGGGTCGGTGACCGGGCGGAGCACCCGGGACAGCGCCCAGGCCGCCTGCTCCTCGGTGGTCGCCGACTTGCCGTGCAGCTCGGTCGCGTACCCGGAGAAGTCCCGGACCAGGATCCCGAAGATCTCGTCGATGATGTCGGCGCCGGCCTCGGTGAGGCCGGCCTGCTCGAGGATCAGCTGGCCGTAGACGACGAGCGCGAAGAGCTGTCCCACGGCGAGCAGGAAGTCCAGATCGCCCTGCTGCTCCTGGTCCGGCGCGTGCCGGCGCAGCAGGTCGCAGAGGCCGTCGGCCTGCTGCCGGAACCTGGCCACGTTGGGGATCTCCGCGTACGCGTCGTAGACCTCCCGCCAGTCGTGGAACTGGATCTGCGCGAGGCCGCGCGCCGGGCCCTGACGGAACAGGAACTCGTCGTCGGCCGCGTCCAGCCGGGTCGGCACGGGTGCGAACGAGGCCGGGTTGAACAGGTAGTTCGGCATGAACTTGAGGATCAGCGCGAGGTTCACGTGGACCGTACCCTCGAGTTTGGGAAGTCCCCGGATGTCCTTGGCGGCCTTGTCGAAATAGGTGTCCGCCTCGAAGCCCTTCGCGGCGATCACGTCCCAGAGCAGGTCGATGACCTTCTCGCCCTCGGTGGTGACCTTCATCTTGGTCATCGGGTTGAAGAGCAGGTAACGGCGGTCGTCGGGGCCGGCCGAGCGGAAGTAGTCGACGGACCGGTCGGCGAAGAGCTTCATCGCGACGAGCCGGGCGTACGCGTCGGTCAGCTCCCGGCGCACGTGCGGGAACGCGGTGACCGGCTTGCCGTACAGGATCCGCTGGTGTGCGTGGGTGACCGCCTCGTACATGGCGTGTTCGCTGATCCCGATCGCGGCCGTGCACAGGTTGAACTTGCCGACGTTGACAGTGTTGAGCGCGGCGTCGAACGCGGCCTTGCCGGTGTGCAGCACGTCCTGCGGCCGCACCGGGTAGTCCGCCAGCCGGAACTCGCTCACGAACATCTGCGAGTTCACCACGTTCTTGACCAGGTGATAGTCCGGGTGGCGGCTGTCCGCGGCGAAGAACACGTACCCGTCCGGGCCGTCGACGTCGGCCCGGCGGCCGAAGACCGAGACCAGCCCGGCGACGTTGCCGTTGCCGATGTAGTACTTGCTGCCGCTGGCCCGGAACCCGCCGTCACCGTCCGGGGTGAGGATCATGTCGGTGGCGTAGATGTCCGCGCCGTGGCTGCGCTCGGAGAGCCCGAACGCCATCACGTGTCCGTCGCGGAGCAGCTCGGCCGCGCGCTGGCGGGCGTCGGCGTTGGCGCTCTGCCAGACCGGGCCGAGACCGAGAACGGTCACCTGCCAGGTGTACCAGTAGTTGAGGCCGTAGAAGCCGAGGATCTCGCTGAGCGCCACGTTGCGGGCGGTGTCCCAGCGGGTGCCGGCGCCGTCCGCGCTCGGTGTCAGAAACGTCGCGAAGAGGCCCTCCTTACCGGCGAACTCCAGGAAGTCCGCGTACCAGGCGCGATCGATGTACGTGTCGAGCAGCGCCTTCTTGCCGCGCTCCTCGAAGAAGCCGATCGTGGCGCGCAGCAGGCGCCGGGTCTCCGGGTCGAAGTGGGCCGGGTCATAGGTATGCGGGTTGAACAGCACTGTTTCCCTTTCTGAAGATGCCGCAGGGCGATCTAGAGCTGACGCAGCGTGTCGAGGACGTCGTCGAGCCAGTCGAGCAGCATCCGCTCGTAGGCGATCCCGCCCCGCAGCACCACATGTTGCAGTCGTTGCCCGGTGTCGAGCTCGGTCTCGTCCGGGAAGTCGCGTTTCTCCCCGGTCAGGTACCGGTTCAGGGTCGCCTCGTGCTCCGCCCGGTACCGCACGACCTCGGTGATCAGCGCGGTCCGGCCGGCCTCGTCGTCGAACGCCGCCCCGCGGATCTTGACGGCGAGCTCGTGCCGCACCGCCTCCGGTTGGACCGGCTCGCGAAGCCAGCCGACAAGCGTCTCGCGCCCGAGCGGGGTGACCGAGTAAGCCCGCTTGTCGGGCCGCCCGTCCTGCCCGATCTCCTGTGAGTCGACCCATCCGTCCGACTCCATCCGCTTGAGGACGCGATAGATCTGCTGATGAGTGGCGGTCCAGAACCGCCCGATCGACCGCTCGAACCGCCGGGCCAGCTCATAGCCGGACCCGGGCTGTTCGAGCAGCGAGACGAGAATCGCGTGTTCCAATGCCACGGTCCCATCCTGCTATGCAATTCGTTGCATAACAAGCGCCGTGCAACACGAAATGCCTGGGGTATTTAGTGGCATATGGCACCATATGGCGATGCTGTCACGCCGAGCAGTTCTCGGGGCCGGGGCCGCTGCCCTCACCGGATCCGCCATCGCCTCGGCCCGGCCCGCCTCCGCCGGACCCGGCTCGGCCGGACCCGCCGAGGCCGGTTCCGCACCGGCCCGCCCTCGCGCGAGACCCGCGACCGGCCGCCGGGGCACACCGAACTGGACGGCGCTCGCCGCCTCCCTCGACGGCACTGTCGACCTGCCCGGCACCGCCGGATACGACAGCGCCCGGCAACTGGCCGACCCCCGGTTCGATCACATCCGGCCGCCGGCCGTGGCCCGCTGCGCGCACGCCGCCGACGTCGCCGAGGTGATCCGTTTCGCCCGCCGGGAACACGTCCCGGTGGTGACCCGGGGCGGCGGGCACTCGTACGTCGGCGCGTCCACGGCCACCGCCGGGGTCGTGCTGGACCTGCGGAGCCTCGCCGGCATCCGGTACGACTGGGGCAGCCAGACCGCCTCGATCGGCGGCGGCGCGCGGCTCATCGACGTCTACAACCGGCTCGGCGCGGCGGGCCGGGCGATCCCGTCCGGATCGTGCGGGTCGGTCGGGATCAGCGGGATCACGCTGGGCGGCGGGATCGGCATGGCGTCCGCCAAGTACGGGCTGACCTGCGACTCCGTGACCGCGGCGGAGGTGGTGACCGCGGACGGCAGCCGCCGCACCGTGGACGCCGACCGGGACCGGGATCTGTTCTGGGCGCTGCGCGGTGGCGGCGGCAGCCAGTTCGGGGTGGTCACCGGCTGGCGGATGCGAACCCACCGGTCCACGTCCGTCGGGTCGTTCGTCCTGACGTATCCGTGGCGGGACGCGGCCCGTGTCGTCGCCGGCTGGCAGGCGCGCCTCGCCGCCGCGCCGGACGAGACGTGGTCGACCTGCCAGCTCGCCTCCGACGCGCGAGGGCGGCTGAGCGTACGCATCTCGGGGGTCGTCCTGGAGGGCGACCCGGCCGCTGAGGCCGCGGAGATCGCCCGGGCCGCCGGGATCGATCCCGCCGACGCGAAGCTGGAGCGGCGCCCGCACCTGGACGTGGTGCACGACCGGGCCGGGTGCGCGGACCGCGAAGGGTGCGCCGAGCGGTCCATCCAGCTGGCCGGCAGCGAGATCTTTCGAACCGTCCTGCCGGGGCCGGCGATCGCGGCCCTGCTCGCCGCCGTGGAGCGCCGGGCTCGCGAGCGCAAGCCGGGCATCGCCAAGTTCAAGCGGCTGACCGGGGCGCCTTCTCGGGTGGCGCCGGAGGCCACCGCGTTCCCCTGGCGGGACGCGCACACGATGCTGCAGTGGCTGGTGCTGCCCGCGGACAGCGGGAGCAGCAGCGAAAGCGACGGTTACGCCTGGATCGAATCCGGTCACCGGGCGATGAGCCGGTGGTCCGCCGGACGATACGTCAACTATCTGGAACCGAGCCCGGCGAGCCTGCCCCGCTACTACGGCGCGAACTTCTCCCGGCTCCGCTGGATCCGTGCGACGGTCGACCCGCAGGCGCTCTTCCGGTCGCCGTACGCGCTGTGAGATCCGTACCCTCTATCCGATGCAGCGTGTTCTCATCGCCGGCCCGGTCTCCTGGAACCTGATGATCCACGTGGCGAGCCTGCCGCGCCCGGAGCCGCACACGATCTTCGCCGAGTGGCATCACGAAGCGCTCGGTGGCACCTCGGCGGGGAAGGCGCTGAACCTGGCCCGGCTCGGCGTTCCGGTGACGCTGGCGACAGTGCTCGGCGACGACGAGGCCGGCCGTCGCATCAGGACGGCCCTGGCGGGCATCGACCTGCTGGTCACCGCGAGCACGAACGGCTCTGAGCGGCACACCAACCTGATGGACCGGAACGGTCAGCGATTGTCGATCCATCTGAACCTGCCGTCGCCCGCCGGATCGATCACCGTGCCGCCGCTGGCGGACGTGGACGTGGTCGTGGCCGACCTGGCCGATTTCAGTCGCCCGGTCCTGCGGGCGGCCCGCGAGGCGGGTACCGAGATCTGGTGCGACCTGCAGGACTGGGACGGTGTGAGCGAGTTCCACCGCGAGTTCGCTGACACCGCCGACGTGATCTTCGCAAGCGGCGACCGGCTGCCCGACCCGGTGGTCTTCATGCACGAGCGGATCGACGCCGGCGCACGTCTGGTGGTCTGCACGTTCGGCGCGGAGGGCGCGATGGCGCTGACACCCGGCCACGATCCGGTGCACGTCCCGGCCGAGCGCGTCGACGAGATCGTGGACACCAACGGCGCCGGGGACGCGTTCTTCGCCGGTGTCCTGGCCGGGCATCTGCGCGGCGCCGGGCTGGACGAATCCCTGCGTCTCGGCGCGTCAGCGGGCGCCGCGGCGGTGCGCTCCCGCGAGCTCGCCGGCTGAGATCTTGGCGAGTCGCCCCCGCACAGTGCGACCCGCACAGTGCGAGGCCAACTCGCCAAGATCGCCGGCGAACCTCAGGCGCGTTCCAGGACGACGACGGGGATCTCGCGGGAGGTCTTCGTCTGGTACTCGTCGTAGTCGGGCCAGACCTCGGTCATCTTCGCCCACATCTCCGGCTTCTCGTCCGGGGTCGCCACCCGGGCGGTGGCCGGGAAGCGCTCGCCCTTGATCTGGACCTCGACCGAGGGGTCGGCCGCCAGGTTCACGAACCAGGCGGGCGGCGCGTCGGTGCCGCCCTTCGACGCCACCACCAGGTACGCGTCGCCGTGCTCGCGGAAGATCAGTGCGTGCGAACGCTCCTCGCCGGACTTACGTCCCTTGGTGAAGAGGATCAGGATCGTGGTGCCGTTGCGCCAGTAAAACCCGTCCTCCCCGTCGGTCTCCAGGTACCGCGCGACATGCGGCGCGCCGTGCAGATCGATCGCAGAAGTCATGCTCCCGACCCTACCCACGCTGCGACGCGACCCACACAAAATGGGGTGACAGGCCCCACGGGCCGTGTAGCAGCATCATCGTCGTGGATGTGCGCGGACCGGGACGATACCTCTGGTGGCTGGCGAGACAGTGCCGGAGGCGGGTCGCCCTCGGCGCGATGCTGGGGTCCGTCTGGTTCGTCACGCTGGCGCTCACGCCGTACCTCATCTCGCAAGCGGTGGATCGCGGCCTCGCGCCGCGCAACCTGAGCGCGCTGATCTCCTGGGTCGCGGCGGTCCTGATCCTGGGGCTGACCACGGCGGGGCTCGGCATCCTGCGGCACCGCACGATGACCAAGCTGCGGCTGCAGGCCGCGCTGCTCACCGCGGATCTGGTGCTGGCGCACGCGACCAGGCTCGGATCCGCGTTGCCGCGCCGGGTCACCGCGGGCGAGGTGGTCACGATCGGCATCTCCGACGTGTGGACGATCGGCCGGGCGATGAACGTCGGCGGTGTCGGGGTGGCCGCGACAGTGGCGTTCCTGACCGTGGCCACGCTGCTCTTCGGCACGTCACCGACGCTGGCCGTGGTGGTGCTCGTCGGGATGCCGGCGCTCGTGGTGATCGTCGGCCCGCTGCTCGGGCGCACCCAGCGGGCCGGGGCGCGGTACCGCCACGCGCAGGGCGAGCTCACCGCTCGGCTCGTCGACGTCCTCGGTGGCCTGCGGATCCTCAACGGCCTCGGTGGAAAGGACACCCATCTCGACCGCTACCAGCGGGAGTCGGCGCGGGTCCGGGATCTGGGATACCGGGTGGGCCGGCCGGCCGGGTGGATCGGCGCCCTCGGTGACGGCCTTCCGCTGATCTTCCTCGGGGTGGTGACCTGGCTGGCCGCGCGGCTCACGGCCGCGGGTTCGCTCACCGTCGGTGAGCTGATTGCCGTGTACGGCTACACGGCGATGCTGGCCGTGCCGGTGAACGTGCTGATCTTCTGCGGCTTCGACATCACGCACGGGCTGGTGGCCGCGCGGCGCGTCACCGAGTTCCTGCGGCTGCCCGTGGACGACCGGGCCGGCGCGCCGCTGACCGCCGCCGACGTGTTGCACGATCCGGAGTCCGGCGTGTCCGCCGAGCCCGGGCGGTTCACCGCGCTGGTGGCCGACCGGCCGTCCGACGCCATCGCCGTGATCGACCGCCTGGGCCGGTACGTCCCCACCGGCGCGACCTGCGGCGACCGCCGCCTCGACGAGTTCGCGTTGCCGTCGGTGCGCTCCCGTGTCCTGGTCGCCGAGAACGACGCGAGCCTCTTCGCCGGCTCGCTGCGGTCGGTGGTGGCCGGCCCGTCCGAGCCGGACGAGGCGCGGGTCCGGGCCGCGGTCGCCGCGGCGGCCGCCACCGACATCGCCGGCGACCTCGGCCGGGAGGTGGAGTGGGACGGGCGCAACCTCTCCGGCGGCCAGCGCCAGCGGCTGCGGCTGGCCCGCGCGCTGCACGCCGACCCGGAGATGCTGCTCGCGGTCGAGCCCACGTCGGCGGTCGACGCGCACACCGAGGCGGCGATCGCGGAACGGCTCACCGCCGCCCGAACCGGCCGGGGGACGCTGCTCGTGACCACCTCACCGGTGCTGCTCGACCGCGCCGACCGGGTGCACTACCTGGTCGCCGGGCGGGTCGCGGCCAGCGGCACGCATCAGGAGCTGCTGGCCGGCTCACCGGGGTACCGGGCGCTTGTCACGCGAGCCTCCGGGGAGGCGCTGTGAGCACGTCGTTGCCGATCGCGGGTAACCGCGAGGTGGGCCGGGCCGCGCTGCGCCTGCTCGTCGCCGACCGGGCCGCGGTCGCCGCGATGATCTCGTTCAGCTCGCTGGCGGCCCTCGCCGGGCTCGGCGCGCCGTGGCTGCTCGGCCGGGTGATCGACACGGTCTCCGCGGGCGGCGGCGGTGCGGCGGTGGACCGGCTCGCCCTCGGCGTGCTGGTCTGCGCGGTCCTGCAGACGCTGCTGGCCCGGGTCGCGCTCGGCATCGGCTACCGGTTCGGGGAACGCACGGCGGCCCGGATCCGGGAGGGCTTCCTGCGGCGGGCGCTCGCCCTGCCCGCGTCCGTCGTCGAGCGGGTGCCCTCCGGAGACCTGGCCGCCCGCGGCAGCACCGACGTCGACGCGGTCGCCACCACGCTGCGCGACGTCCTGCCGAAGGTGTTCATCGGCTTCGTCCAGGTGGTCTTCATCCTGGTCGCGGTGCTGGCGATCGACCCGCTGCTGGGGCTCTCCGGTCTGCTCGGGCTCTCCGGCATCTGGTTCTGCGTGCGGTGGTACCTGCGCCGGGCCCGGGACGCGTACCTCGCCGAGGGCGCGGCGAACTCCCGGCTGGCCGAGGAGCTGTCGGCCACCACCTCGGGCGCGCGGACCGTCGAGGCGTTCGGCCTGGAACGCCACCGCCTCGCCGCCGGCGCCGCCGCGATCACCGAGACCCGGCGCACCCGGCTCGCCACGCTCGCCCTGCGCACGGTCTTCTTCCCGCTGGTCGAGGCGTCGTACGTGATGCCGACCGTGCTGGCGCTGCTGCTCGGCGGCCTGTTCTACATCGACGGCCGGACCACCCTGGGCACCGTGGCGGCCACCGTGCTCTACCTGCGGCAGCTGATCAACCCGCTGGACACGATCCTGCTCTGGGTCGAACAGTTGCAGAGCAGCATCGCGTCGTTCGCCCGGATCGAGGGACTCGGGTCGATCCCCGCCGACCGGACCTACGCCGAGGTGTCGCCCCGCGACGACCGGATCGAGGTCCGTGGCGTGCGGTACTCCTACGAGAACGGCCGGGACGTGCTGCACGACGTCGACCTGACCGTGCGGCCCGGCGAGCGGCTCGCGGTCGTCGGCCTCTCCGGCGCCGGCAAATCCACCCTCGGCCGCCTGCTGGCCGGGGTGGACCGGCCGTCCGCCGGTTCCGTGACGGTCGGCGGGGTGCCGATCGCCGATCTGCCTCCCGACCAGCTCCGCCGCCAGGTCGTCCTGGTCACCCAGGAACACCACGTCTTCCGTGAGTCGCTGCGCGCCAACCTGATGGTCGACGCCTCCGACTTCGCATTGCGGCGGGCGCTTGCCACCGTCGGCGCGGACTGGGCCGACGACCTCGACCGCGATCTCGGGGAGTACCCGCTCGACGGCGCGCAGGCGCAGCAGCTGGCCCTGGCCCGGGTGCTGCTGGCCGACCCGCACACGGTGATCCTGGACGAGGCCACCGCGCTGCTCGACCCGACCGCCGCACGCACCGCCGAGCGCGCCCTCGCGGCAGTGCTGCACGAACGCACGGTGATCGCGATCGCCCACCGCCTGCAGACCGCCCACGACGCCGACCGGGTGGCGGTGATGGACGACGGCCGGATCATCGAGCTCGGCACCCACGACGACCTGGTCGCGGCCGGCGGCCCGTACGCGGAGTTGTGGCGCTCCTGGCACCACACCCCGTCGGTGCACGGCTGACCGGCTCAGGTAGATCGTGGAAACGTCGATCGGAATTGGCGCGCCGGAGCACTGTGTCGACGGTCAAGGCGAAGTGTTTCCGCTAGTAGCCGGCACGAGCTACGGCCGGGCGACGCCAGCCGTAGGCCAGAGCGGTTATCCGGGCTTGATCACATGCTTGAGCTACGGCCGGGTGGCGCCGGCCGTAGGCCGGAGCGGTTACCCGGGCTTGATCACATGCCTGAGCTACGGCCGGGGCGGCGGGTTCCAAGATCGGCGAGGCGGGAGGTGCAGGTGCCAGGTGCGAGGTGCCATGTGCGAGGTGCCATGTGCGAGATGCCAGCCGCAGGACGCCAGCGCGGGGGGCGGGGCACGCGAGGGCGCGGGGGCCCAGGCGGCGCGGGCCCGGGCACGGGGGGCGCGCGGGGCCCGCGGGGCGCGCGGGGCAGGCGGGGCAGGCGGGGCGCGCGGGGCACGCGGGGCAGCCGGGGCAGGCGGGGCGTCAGGGGCTCAGGGTCTTTCGCGCCGCCGGCCGCTGATCGCGTGCGCACGGCAAAGCGCCCGCCCCCCAACCAGGGGGACGGGCGCTTCACCGGCGCGGGATCAGATCGGGTTGGTGTACTCGGCTCCGGTGCCCGGGACCCGGGTGGGGAGGCCCCGGCGGCTGCGCTCCGCGCGGATCGCCACGTCGATCACGTCGTACGCGGAGCCGACGAGCGTGATCGCGATCGCGATGCCGGTCAGCCAGGACCCCGGGTTCGCGGTCGAGCCCCAGTCCAATGTGGACAACCACTCCGGGTTGAAGAAGCGGTCGGTGCTCAGCAGCCACACCACCGGCGCGGCGAACAGGACCGCGAGCAGCGCGTTCACCACTGTGACAGTGTGGTCCCAGGTCTGCTTGCGGAACAGCCACACCGCGTACAGCGCCTCAAGAATCAAGACCACGATCAGGTACGGCCACCAGAAGCCCCAGTTGTCCGGGTTGAGGACGGGCACCTCGGTGAACGTGAACTGCTGCAGGATCAGGGCGACGATCAGCAGCACCGGCCACGCGATGCCGGCCGCGAGTTCGCTGATCGTGGTGGCCCGCGGCTCGTACCGCGGCAGGTCGCCCAGGTTCCAATCGCGGCGGGGCAGCCCGCGCAGCTCGGAGCGGCCGACGCCGGTGCGCTCCATGATCGCGAAGACCAGGGTGACCCAGAACGCCATGTGCGCGCCGACGGTGATCACGGTGCTGACGGCGGTGCCGATCGCCGCGCCGATCGTCGCGTCCTCGAGGAGCTTGATCGTGGTGGTGACCACGACGACGATCGGCAGGACGGTCGAGAGCAGCAGTGTGAGCAGCCGGCGCCACACGTCGAAGAACTCCGGGCCGATCAGGTACTGGCGGCGATCCGCGTACCCATCGGCCAGCCGATCGGGATCGCCGAGCTCGAGCAGCGTCTGCTCGACCGCCGCCTCCGGCGGCGAACCGCCGGCCACCCTGGCCTCGACCGCGTCCTCGATGGACGTGCGCAGCTCGCGGTCGATGTCGGTGCGCTGCGGCTCGGGGACGCGGCGCAGGACGGTGAGGACGTAACGGTCGATGAGCGTGGTCACTGGTGGCTCCCGGGGGTGTCGAGATCGGTCACTGCCTTGTCGAGCCGCGCCCACTCGTCGCGCAGCGCGGCCGCGATGGCGTCGCCCTGCTCGGTGGTGCGGTAGAACTTGCGCGGGCGGGCCTCGTCGGTGTTCCACGAACTGGTCAGCAGGCCCTGGGACTCCAGGCGCCGCAGCAGGGGGTAGAGCGTGTTCGCCTCCACCTCGAATCCGGCCGCGCTCAGTGTTTCGAGCAGCGAGTACCCATATCCCGGCTCCCGGAGGACGGTGAGGCTCGCGACGACGACCGTGCCGCGGCGCAACTCCTGGAGGTGAGTGGAGAGCGTCGCATCCATTGTCATGCCCGAAACGATAGTGTGCCTCACACACTATGGCAAGCCACACGACATTGGCTCAGCCCATCTGAGCAACCCGGCAAATCGGTCAGAGGGCGGCCTCGATCAGGGTGGCGGCCCGGGTGGCGCCGCCGCTGGCGCGTACCTCCGCCTTGATCGCGGCGCTGGTGGCCGGGGCCGGGCCGCCGACCAGGGCGAGCAGCGCCGCCCGCAGCTCCTCGGCGGTGACAGTGGCCGAGTCGACGACGGTGGCCACGCCGAGGGCGGCCAGCTGTTCGGCGTTCGCGAACTGGTCGGCGGCCTGCGGGGCGGCGATCATCGGGGTGCCGGCCCAGAGGCCCTCGCTGCTGCCGCCCATCCCGGCGTGGGTGAGGAAGACGTCCGCCTGCTCCAGGATCGCCAGCTGCGGCACCCACGGGTGCACCTCGACGCTCGCCGGCACCTCGCCGAGCACCGCCCGGTCGACGTGCTTGCCGATCTGGAGCACGGTGTGCCAGCCGGGCAGATCGCCGAAGGCGGTGACGCAGCGCCGGTAGAAGTCCGGATGCTCGGTGAACGCCGAGCCCAGGGAGACGAGCAGGACCTTCTTGCCGAGAGCGGCGGCGGGACGGGTCCAGCCGCCCTGGTGCGAGCGGTCGCCGAAGATCGGGCCGACGAAGTCGTAGACCTTCGGGTCCACCCGGTCGGCGTGCGGTTGCAGGGCGCGCGGGATGAGGGCGAGACCGCGCGCCGGCCGGCCCTGCCACGCCATGCTGTCGGTCACCGAGGAGCCGTTTGCGGTGAGCCACTCGGTGAACCGCCGGTAGTACGCGGCGCCGCGCGGGTCGGCCCGCATCGCCTCGACGACCGGCGCCATCTCCGCCTCGTACCCGTCCCAGGCGACGAACGTGGGGGAGAGCTGGATCGCCGGGATGCCCCACTCCTCGGCGAGCAGCCGGGCGGGCGCGCCGGCGATGTCGTAGAGGAAGAGGTCGGGCCGGTCGTCGGCGTAGGCGGCGCGCAGCTGGGGCAGCATCGCGATCGCGTCGTCGAGGAAGAGCGTGAGCTGCTCGATCGGGTCGCCGCTCCAGGACTCCTCGGTGGTGGGCAGGGTGGATTCGTACGGCTTGAGGGTGGCGCCGGTGGACTCGATGACCTCGGCGAACGAGGGGGCGTTGGCATACGTGACCCGATGGCCCCGCTCGACCAGGGTGCGGACGATCTCCAGGCTCGGGTTGACGTGACCGTGTGCCGGGATGCTGACGACGGCGATGTGCGGCATGGGGTTCTCCTTGGCGGCGGCGCTCCGAACTGACGAGACGAACCGTATCGTCTCGTCGGGTAATGCACAAGACGAGACGTTGCGTCTCGCTGTGGGATAGGGTGTTCGCCATGACCGCTGACCCCACCCGGCGCAACGAGCGCTCCCGCCGGGCCATCCTGACCGCCGCCCTCGACCTGCTGGCCGAGACCGGGTACTCCGAGCTGACCATCGAGGCGATCGCCGCCCGCGCCGGCGTCGGCAAGCAGACCATCTACCGCTGGTGGCGCGGCAAGGGCGCGATCATCCTGGAGGCGCTGGTGGAATCGATCGCGGCCGCCGAGGCGGTCGCCCTCCCGGACACCGGTGATCTGGCGGCCGACCTGCGCACCGTCATGCGGGCGACGGTCGCCGAGTTCGCCGATCCGAAACTCTCCGCCACCACCCGGGCGATCACCATCGAGACGCTCGGCGACGAATCCCTCGGCGAGCAGGTCCGCGACCAGCTGCTCCGCCCTCAGCTCGACGCGGTCAAGGACCGGTTACGCGCCGGCCGGGCCGCCGGTCAGGTCCGCGCCGGGATCGACCTCGATCAGGCGGTGGAGCTGCTCTTCGGCCCGCTCTACCACCGCTGGCTGCTGCGCACCGGCCCGCTCACCGACGATTACGCCGACGGCATCGTGGCGCTCGCTGTCGCCGCGATCAGGCCCTGACCGCGCGCTCGAACGTGACGACGGCGACCTCGTCCGGATCCGGTCCCGCCTCGGCGACGAGTTCGCCCTCGGCGTCCCAGATTCCCGACCTTCCGGAGGTACGGTCGAAGCCCCCGCCCGTGGCACCCGCGAAAGCGGCGGTCACCACCCACACCCCGTGCTCCGCCGCGACTCGCCGGGCCCGCTCGCCGTGCACCCCGCGCTCGTGGTCGTGGTGGACCACCCCGGCGACATAGCCGTCGATGCCCAATGCCGCGGTGCGGGCCGCGTGCTCCGGGATGCCGGTGTCCCGGCAGACCGCGACGCCGAGCCGCCACCCGTCCACCTCGATCACGGCGGGCTCGCCCGGCACGAACCGTTCCGCCTCGGTGCCGTGCAGGTACACCTTGCCGTAGGCGTTCCGCGCCCCCGAGCCGTCGATCGCCAGCACGCCGATCCAGGGGCCGGGGGTGGGCGCGCCGACCAGGGCCAGCGTGCCGGTCGCCGCGCAGGCCTCGACGATCGGCGCCAGCCGCGGGTCGTCCGGCTCGACGAGGGGCGCGGTCAGCTCGTACCCGGTCAGCGACATCTCCGGGAAGACCACCACCCGGGCGTTCGCCGCCCGGATCGCCGCGGCGTGCGCCACCGCGTTGCCGGCCACGTCGAACGCGGTGGTCGACGGCTGGGCCGCCGCGATCGTCAAGCCCGGCATGGTCGAGCCCGGCATGGTCGAGCCCGGCTGCGTCGAGTTCTGCGAGGATGCGTTCACACCCGCGAAAATACCCGGGGACCGTTTCGCCGGGCCGAAGCCCGCGCTCAGCCGGAGCCGCAGCGTGCCGATCAGGCTGGTGTAGTGGGTTTCGCACCACCGGAGGGGGCTCGTCGGTGCGCTATTCGCGGATCACCATCAAGGTCCGTGTCATCGCCGCGATGGTGCTGATGCTGGTGTTGTCGATGCTGGTGGTGGTCTCCTACATCACCAGCCGCAACGCGAGCGAGGCACGGGACTCCGGCTTCGCCTACGCGGACGAGGTCGCCCGGGAGAGCGGCGCCCAGATCCAGGAGGCGATGCTCATCGGGCTGGGCACCGCCCGCGACCTGGCGCGGGCGATGAGCGCGGCGGCGGAGAACGGCGCCACCCGGCAGCTCGCCAACGCCGAACTGCGCGCGATCCTGGAAGGCCACGAGGACTATCTGGGCACCTGGGTGGGATTCGAGGCGAACGCGTTCGACGGCCGGGACCGGCGGTACCGCAACGCGACGGCCAGCGGGCACGACGCGACCGGACGGTTCGTGCCGTACTGGTACCGCGACGGCTCCACGATCAAGGTGAGCGCCCTGACCGGGTACACCGAGGCGGGCGTCGGCGACTACTACGTGGTCCCCCAGGAGACCGGCAAGGAGAAGGTGGTCGAGCCGTACCTCTACGACGTCGGCGGCGTGCAGACCCTGATCACCTCGGTCGCCGCGCCGGTCGAGGTGGACGGCACGGTCCAGGGCGTGGCCGGCATCGACATGTCGCTGGCCACGCTGCAGGAGCTGGTCGCCGGGGTGAAGCCGTTCGGCACCGGGTCGGCGACCCTGATCAGCACCGGCGGGTTGCTGGTGGCCGGCGGCGACGACGAGGCCGGCTCGGCGGCTCCGGCGGACCTGACCGCGCTGGCCACCGCCGCCACCGAAGCCGGCGCCACCAGCCGGAGCGTCACCGACGTCGGCGGCGAGGAGACCCTGCGGATCGCCGCGCCGCTCGTCATCGGGGAGAGCGACACCTGGTCGCTGGTGGTGTCCGTGCCGACCGGCACCGTGCTGTCCGCGGCGAACAACACCAAGTGGATCAGCATCGCGCTGGCCTGCGGAGCGGTGCTGATCGCCGGGATCGTCGCGTCCGTCCTGGCCCGCAACATCGTCCGGCCGATCGATCGCCTCCGGGACCGGATGGCCGAGATCGCCGACGGGGACGGCGACCTGACCCAGCGCGTCGTCGCGGCCCGCGACGACGAGGCCGGCCAGCTCGCGAACGCGTTCAACCGGTTCGTGGAGAAGGTCGCCACCACGATCCGCGGCATCGCCGGGTCCACCGGCACCCTCTCCACCGCGGCGCAGGAACTCACCGACGTCAGCGCCCGGCTGGAGACCGGCGCCACCAACGCGTCGCATCAGGCGGTCGCCGCCAGCGACGCCAGTGAACAGGTGAACTCCGGCGTCCAGGCCCTCGCGGCCGGCGCCGAGGAGATGAGCGCCTCGATCGCCGAGATCTCCAGCAACGCCACCCAGGCCGCGCAGGTCGCGGCGCAGGCCGTCTCGATCGCCGAGCGGACCAACAGCCAGGTCGCCGAACTCGGCGCGGCCAGCACCGAGATCGGCGAGGTGGTCCAGCTGATCACGTCGATCGCCGAGCAGACGAACCTGCTCGCCCTGAACGCCACGATCGAGGCAGCCCGCGCCGGTGAGCTGGGCAAGGGATTCGCGGTGGTGGCCGGTGAGGTGAAGGAGCTCGCGCAGCAGACCGCGTCGGCCACCGAGCAGATCACCGCGCGGATCACCGCGATCCAGACGTCCAGCGGCTCGGCGGCCACCGCGATCAGCGAGATCGCCGAGGTGATCGCGCAGATCGGGGACTACACGACGACCATCGCCTCGGCGGTCGAGGAGCAGACGGCGACGACCGCGGAGATGAGCCGGACCGTCACCGACGCCGCGTCCAGCAGCGGCGAGGTGGCGCAGACCATCAACGGGGTGGCAGCGGTGGCGGCGTCCACGGCGGAGGGCGCGCGGACCACCCAGCAGGCGGCCGCGAACCTGTCCCGCCTCGCCGACGAGCTGACCGGCCTGGTCGGAGCGTTCCGCTATTAGCGCAGGCCCTCTTCGGCGCGGGCCGCGGTCGGGGCCCGCGCGCTGGTCAGGGTACGGGCGGTGTCGATCAGCGGCACGTGGCTGAACGCCTGCGGGAAGTTGCCGACCAGCCGGCCCGCCTCGGTGTCGTACTCCTCGGAGAGCAGGCCCACGTCGTTGCGCAGCGCCAGCAGCCGGGCGAACGTCTCCCGGGCCTCGTCGTGCCGGCCCATCAGCGCGTAGTTGTCCGCCAGCCAGAACGTGCAGGCCAGGAACGCGCCCTCGCCGGGCGGCAGGCCATCCACATCGGACTCGGGATGCTGTGTGTACCGCTGCACGAACCCGTCGACCAGCAGGTGCTCCTCGATCGCGGCGACCGTGCCGATCACCCGTTCGTCGTCGGCCGGCAGGAACCCGACGAGCGGCACCATCAGCAGCGCGGCGTCCAGCTCCGCCGACCCGTAGAACTGGGTGAACGTCTTGCGCCGCGGGTCGTACCCCTTCTCCAGGATGTCGGCGCGGATCTCCTCCCGCAGCCGGGACCACCTGTCGGCCGGACCGTCCAGATCGAACTCCTCGACCGCCTTGACCGCCCGGTCGGCCGCCACCCAGGCCATCAGCTTCGAGTGCACGAACTGCCGGGGACCGCCGCGGACCTCCCAGATGCCCTCGTCCGGGTCCCGCCAGTGCTCCTCGACGAACTCCATCAGCTTCACCTGCAGGCCCCAGGCCGGGTCGTCGGCCTTCAGACCGGCGCGCCGGCCCTGATGCAGGGCGTCCATCACCTCGCCGTAGACGTCGAGCTGGAACTGCTCGGCTGCCGCGTTGCCGATCCGGACCGGGTTGCCGTCGTATCCGGTCAGCCAGGTCGCCTGGAACTCGTCGAGGCGGCGCTCGCCGGCTACCCCGTACATGATCTGAAGCTCTGCGGGGTTGCCGGCGATCGCCCGGAGAAGCCACTTGCGCCAGGCCGTCGCCTCGCTCTGGAATCCGGAGTAGAGCAGCGACTGGAGGGTGATCGTGGCGTCGCGCAGCCAGCAGAACCGGTAGTCCCAGTTGCGCACCCCGCCGAGTTTCTCCGGCAGGCTGGTGGTCGCGGCGGCGACGATGCCACCGGTGGGGGCGTAGGTGAGAGCCTTCAAGGTCAGCAGCGAGCGTACGACCGCGTCCCGCCACTCACCCTCGTACGTGCACGCCGACACCCAGCCACGCCAGTACCCTTCGGTGACACCGAGCTGGTGCACGGGGTCGGCCGGCTCCGGCATCGGCAGGTGGGACGGCCGCCAGGTCAGGGTGAACGGGATGCGGTCGCCGGCCCGTACCGTGAAGTCGGCTTTCGTCGCCAGGTTCTCGCCGTGCGTCGGCACCGGTGTGCGCAACCAGGCCGCGTCCGGGCCGGCGACCGCGACCAGGTCGTCCTGCTCGCGATAGACCCACGGCACCACGTGGCCGTAATCGAAACGCAGCCGCAGCAGCATGCTCATCTCGACCTCGCCGCGCACACCCTCCACGATCCGCACCACGGACGGCGACTCGGTGCGCGGCGGCATGAAATCGATCAGCCGGACCACGCCGCCGGACGTCTCGAACTCGGTCTCCAGCACCAGCGTGTCGTCCCGATAGCGCCGGGTCACGCTGCTCTCGCCGGTCGGCGCGATCGTCCAGTGCCCGTTCTCCGGCTCGCCGAGCAGGGCCGCGAAGATGGCGCCCGAGTCGAACCGCGGCACGCACAGCCAGTCGATCGACCCGTTGCGTCCCACCAGGGCGGACGTGTGAGTGTCCGCAATGATCGCGTAGTCCTCGATCGGAAGCGCCATGACCAGTGTCTTTACCCCGTGGTGCCAGGATGACACGGTGACTATGGTGGAGACCAACGGCGGCCCGGCCGACCTGGAGGTCGTGCACCGCGCAGCGACCTGGAACTATGGCCACTACACCTCGATGCAGGTCCGCGGCGGCGCCGTCGCCGGACTGGCGTTCCACCTGAGCCGGCTGCGGTCCGGATCGGACACCCTCTTCCCGTCGGCGCCCTTCGATTCCGCCGGGGTGCCGGGTCTGATCAGCCGCGCGCTCTCCGGGCGCCCCGACGCTTCCGCGCGGGTCGCGGTTCTGCCACACCCCGATTTCGGGGGTACGGACGTGATGGTCTCGATCTCCGACCCGGTGCCGGACGCCGCCCGTCCACCGCTGCGGGTCCGGTCGGTGCTGTACGAACGGGAGCTGCCGCACGTCAAGCACATGGCGACGATGGGGTTGACCTACCACCTGCGGGCCGCGCGGCGGGACGGGTTCGACGACGTGGTGTTCGTCAGCCGCGACGGGCTGGTCCTGGAGGGTTCGGTGTGGAACGCGGTCTTCCTCGACCGGGACACGGTGGTCTGGCCGGCCGGGCCCAAACTCGACGGGATCACGCAGCAGGTGCTGCGTCTCGGGCTGCGGGAACTGGGGATCGCGTCGGCGGAACGCGCCCTGTCCCGGGGTGATCTGGCCGGGCTGCGGGGTGCGGCCGCCACCAATTCACACTGTCCGGGGCAGCCGCTCGCGTCGATCGACGACGTCGTCTTCCCGGGCAACGATGATCTGGTGGGGTTGCTGCGGCGTGCCTGGGATGCGGTCGGCTGGGACGCGCTGCCGGTGGGCTGAGGGCGCGGCTCCGGGAGACACGCCTCAGGGAGACGCGCCTCAGGGAGACGCGCCTCAGGGAGACACGGCTCAGGGAGACACGGCTCCGGGAGACACGGCGATGCCCCAGCCGCAGGGGGATCGGCTGGGGCATCGCTTTCCTCGGCTCAGGGGGGTCAGTAGCCGAAGTTCTGGGTGTAGTACGGGG